>WTHB01000097.1 GCA_011523305.1 Planctomycetaceae bacterium
GACGATGATCACGTTGTCGCCGAGGTTCATCTCTTCGGGCTCCTCGATCGGCCGTCCCGACTCGTCGAGTTTGACGTCAGCCTCGGCCGTCTTCTTCTTCGCGATCAGCAGCAGTTCTTCGTAGATCTTGTCGCGGTTGCCCCCATTGATGGTGGCAACCGCAGAGGCGACCTCACCGAGATACCGCAGGAAGATCGTTCGCCGTTGCCCCTCCTGGGCCACCCGCAATCGGCGGCGAAGGTACATGCCCAATTTGCGGCCGACGGCCTGCAGGGCGAGCCGGATCTCTTTCTGAATCTCGGGGTATGAGGCGATTGCCTCTTTCGACTCACTGGTAAAGGGCACCCAGACGCTCGCCATGTGCACCATCACCGTCACGGGGCCACTCGGCAGGCTGCCCCGGGACTGCGACAACCCGTACGACCGCCAATTGTTTGCGAGGATCGTTTGCGTGATTGCACAGGCGGCATGCTGGAACTGCAGGGGCACGCGGTTGGCAAACCGCAGCACGTTCATGCTCTGGCCTTCATCGAGGTTGACGTGCTTCATCGCCTCATGAAGCGATTGCAAAGCCGATTTTTTGAGTTTCGATGGAGACTGCCGGGGGGCGAGTTTGGCTTCGGTGAGAATCTTGTCGGCCGCCTCGGTGCCAACGCCACCGAACGTCGTGGCAAGGAATTGCCGCAGACTGCGGGCGTCGCTCTGAGAAGCCAGTTCGGAAAGCGCTTCAAGGGTCACCTTTCGGGCCGCCGCAGAGCCGCCGTAGGCCAGGGCTGCCTCGATCACAAACGGGTTGCCGCGATAGACCCCCGGCGGGCGGGTGGCGGCGGTGAAAAACTCACCGGGAACCACCTGATGCAGCCCGGCCAAAAGCCGTTGCTCGCCAATCGGCACCACGCAATCGGTGGCCGGCGGGGGAATGCGAGTGCTCTGAATGGCTTCATAGAGGGCGTCGGCCTCACCGCGGCCTAGTTTGCCGGTAGTCGTCCGGGTCGACAGGCTGGCTGCATCGCAGAGTTTCCGGGCCGTACTGGGCGAGACCCGCGAGAATGACTGATTGAGAAATTGCGACAGCGTGAGTTTTGGATGCTCTTGCAGCATCGTTACCAGACGACCAAGTTCAACGCCGTAGGGGTGCGGCTTTATCTCTTTTGGTTCTGGGGGCAATTCATGGTTCGCCCTTTCCAGCAGCCGCTCAGGCCCGTCTGGTCCTTGAAAGTGAATCCGGGCGTGTGGATTGGCGATAGCGGTCTGCTCAAGATATTCCTCAACGCTGCCACGGCCGCGATGAAACTTGGCTTCCATTTCAATGGTGACGCGGGTGCCATGCTCAACTATTTCGTCGAGGTCATTGGCTGCCACCCAGGCAATGCCACGCTTCTGCATCATTTGATCACCCGCTTTGCCGGGTGGCACATCAACACCAGCGCCCTTGCCGTTCAAGATTTCAGGCTGGTTGGTCTTGGTGTCGATGCGGAGTTCGTAGTAGTGCGCCGGCTTCTTGCGAGAAGTTTTGGAAATGATCTTCACCGGCTTGCCGGTGGTCAGCACCCCATACATGCCAGCGGCTGAGATGCCGATGCCCTGCTGGCCACGGCTCATACGGAGGCGGTGGAACTTTGACCCATAAAGCAGTTTGCCGAAGATCAGTGGGATTTGTTTGCGGACGATACCCGGCCCGTTGTCCTGCACGCTGACGGCATAACGCTTGCCGCTCTCTCCGGATTGCTCGATCTGCACCCAGATCTCTGGCAGGATGCCGGCTTCCTCGCAGGCATCGAGGGAGTTGTCGACCGCTTCCTTCACACTCGTGAGGAGAGCCTTTCGGGGCGAGTCAAACCCGAGCAGGTGCCGGTTCTTGGCAAAGAACTCACTAACAGAGATATCCCGCTGCCCGGCAGCCAGTTTTTCAGCCGTGGCTCGGCGTTTGGTCCGGGCTGGCTTCGGTGCCGTGGCCGCCGCTGGTTTTGGAGAGGAGGCCTTCTTTTTTCGCTGAGCCGTGGCTGCCATGAATGATTCTGAGTTGCAGGGAAGCGGACACCGAGACCGCCAGGCCAAGGTGGCCCGGGCAAGAGAGGCAAAGTGTAACGATTGTTCCCGTCTGAAATCCAACCGTGCGGATGGTTCGGCCGGCGCAGACTTTGTCCGTGGGGGGGGCCGCACCACGAGCAGGCCCGCACGATGATTCCTCGCTTGCCGCTGTGCCGAAGCCTGAAGAGGAGCGAAAAATCCGTTTCGGTCTGAACATAGGCGTGGGCCACGGAGGGCCGTCCTGTGCTCAGTGCCCAAACGAGCGGTTTTCGCTAGCTCCGGGAAAGCAAACACGGTGTCGCCAGCTGTCCTGGCGTTCTCAGGGAGGAACTGGCAAATGACGATCCGCACGAGCCTACTGACGGTCATGAACGGTTTGGTGATGCTCGCCAGCCTGTTCTCGGCGTCGGCATACGCAAATCCGATCAATGGGGGTGTGGAGGCGCCGATTCCGGACGTCTTTTCAAATTACTATCATCCACCGAATCGTGCCGGCGCCTATCCCGGCGTTGGAGCACAACTCTACGTGGCACCGCAACCGGTGCCGGCCCGGGTGGGCCATACCTGGGTCACCTATCCGCCGTTCATGCCCCATGAGTTTCTCTATCAGCACCGGCGGCGGTACATCCGCTGTGCAGGGGCAACGGGCATGCGAACCGATGTGCGGGCCTACTGGTGGTGAACCAGGGAAGGCTTGCTTGCTTCCAACCAACAAACACCCTTCTGCTGATGAGTAACAAACCGATGCGAACAACCTGGCTGATGCTCTGTGGGCGAATCATGGCGGTGGCGTTGCTTAGCGTTGCTTTTGCAGAGATTGTTGAGGCGGGTGGACATCATGCGACCGAGAAGCGGTACTTCTTGCGGGGCCGCAACAAGAGCTGGCACAGCGGTTGGTACAACCCAGCAGCGGGGCGGCCCGTGCCGTTGGTGGTGCCTCCAACGGCAGAGTTCGTCAGCGAGTACAGTTGGGGTGTGCCGAGTTCGCGGGTGATGCCGCTGTATCAGCAGTTTCGCAAACCGTATCCGGGGGCCGGCTACCAGCCGGGCTCACGGCCGCTCATGCCCACCCCTGACCAGCCCAGTGACACTGTCCAGTTCGGTGTTCATGCCATTCGGGGACCGTGGGGAAGTTACTGATCTGAGCGCAAGACTGCTCTCCCGGCCAGTTTTGCTTGGCCGCAGACCACGAAGCCAAAGGTTCGTGACCTGTGTCGGTCCTCGCTTCCTGCTCGGTTCTCCCACCCAAGCCCGAGGCGCGAGCCGAGGGAATGTGCGGTGGCAGCACACAGGCGAAGCGTTTTCCCTCAGTGTGCGATTCGGGCTTGTGTGGCGTATTCCCGCAGCAGCACCGTGGTGCATCACCCGTGCTCACCCAGCCCGGGACGTGGGCTGAATGGGCCGACGGAATGGCAGAATGTCACGTGAAAAAGGCAGATTCCCGATTGATCCCGTAAGGAAGCCGCTGTCCTTCCAATTAAAATGGAGGAAAACCTTGATCGCCTGCCGTGGGCGTGGGCAGTGAAGGGGAAAACGCGTGACTCGACCATGGGCCAATTCGTTGATCCTGCTGGTGGCCTTGCTGGGCTGCGCGGGTGGACATGCGCTGGCAGCGGCACCCTCCCTTGACGCTGAGCGGTTCTTCGAGGCCAAGGTACGGCCCCTGCTGGTGGCAAAGTGTCAGGATTGCCACGGCCCCGATGTCTCGGAGGCCGGCCTTCGCCTTGATAGCCGTGGAGCCCTGCTGCAGGGAAGTGATGCCGGCGCTGTTGTCGTCCCCGGAGAGATTGCCAGCAGTCGGCTGATCCGTGCGATCAACCATGCTGATGACATGGCGATGCCCCCCGATGAAAAACTCTCGGACGACGACATCGCCACGCTTGAGCAGTGGGTTTCCATCGGCGCGCCCTGGACTGGCCCTGAGGCCGAGTCCGCTGGGCTGCCGTCCCGAGCCGAGGCTATGGCCGAGCGGATCACCACAGCCCAGGCATCGCACTGGGCGCTCCAGCCCCCAGTTCGACATCCACTGCCACCACTGCCTGATGATCTACCGGCCAAGTTGCGACGGGAGTGGGCGACCAGTCCGGTCGATCATTTCATCGCGGCTCGCCTCCATGCAGAAGGCATTGCTCCGGCCGGCCCTGCCGACGCTCGTGTGCTCATCCGACGGCTCTGCTACGACCTTACGGGCCTGCCGCCGACCGCGGAGGAGGCCGATGCATTTGCTGCCAACCCGAGTGAAGTAGCGTACCGCGAGTTGGTCGATCGCCTGCTCGCCTCACCCGAGCATGCCGAGCATTGGGCCCGGCACTGGCTCGACCTGGCCCGCTATGCTGACACGATTGGCTACGCCTTTGGCGGCCAGTCAGCGAAGTATCCCTACGCCTGGACCTATCGCGACTGGGTCGTGCAGGCTCTCCGTGAAGACCTTCCCTATGATCGGTTTGTCACGCTGCAACTTGCTGCTGATCAAGTCCAGCCGGCAGTGCCGCGAGATGATCTCGCCGCCCTCGGTTTTCTGACGGTTGGCCGAACCTTTCGGGGGAGCAGGAACGACATCATCGATGACCGGATTGATCTGGTCACCCGGGGGCTGATGGGGCTGACGGTCGCCTGTGCCCGGTGCCACGATCATAAGTACGAACCGATCGGCACGGACGACTACTATGCGTTGCACGGAATCTTCGCCAGCTGCGAGGTTCCCGACGAGTTGCCCGTGATCGGTGAGCCGCCGCAGGGGGCTGAAGCCGAGGCCTTCGCGAAAAAACTTGCCCGCCTCCAGCAAAACCTCCAAGAGCATGAGGCAGCGGTCTATGACCGCGTGGTCCGCGAGGCGGTGAGCCATGCCGCCGACTACTTGTTCGAAGTGGTTCAGCCGGCGGCCCGTCCCGATGGCCGCCCGCCGAAGTTGGCGGACGGGTATGAACTCGAACAGTTGATCATCGGCCGGCTCACGCGACTGCTGCGTAAGGCAAAGCCTGACCACCCGATCCTTGGCCCTTGGGTGAGTTTGAGCCGTTTGCCGGAGGATGCTTTTCCGGCGAAGGCAGGGGAACTGCTGGCGGCGGATACGGGTGACGGCTCAACCGGTGTCAATCAACTGGTTGGTCAGGAATTGCGGTCGGCCAGCCCCAAGTCGCTGCGGGAACTGGCTGAAGCCTACGGGCGGCTGATTGCCCGCGTTGCTGGTGAGACAGCAGGGGCCGTCGACGGTGAGGATGAGGCACCAGCCGTGGTGGCCTTGCGGCGGCTCTTCGGGGAGCCGGGCACCCCATTCATCGTGCTTCGCAGTGAAGCGATGCGGCTGGCCAAGCGGTCAGAGCAGGATGAATACCGCCGGCGGAAGCGGCTCATCACCAAGCACCAGGCTGAGGTTCCGGGTGGTCCCCCGCGGGCGATGGTGCTGGAGGACACGAAGCTGGTCGACAGCCCGGTATTCCTGCGAGGCAACCCCGGCCGCCGGGGTGACGTGCAGACCCGCCGGCTCCCAACCGTGCTGGGTGGCACGGTGGTCGATCGCAGCAAGAGCGGTCGGCTCGACCTGGCACAGGCGATCGTGGCTGCCGACAACCCGCTCACGCCTCGGGTGCTGGTCAACTGGGTCTGGACGCAGCACTTTGGCCGGGGGCTCGTGGCCACACCGGGTGATTTTGGCCTGCGCGGTGAACCACCGAGCCATCCGGCCTTGCTCGATGATCTGGCCTTCCGGTTTGTCGAAGAAGGTCAGTGGAGCCTCCGCTGGCTGCACCGCGAGATCGTGCTCAGTCAGACCTGGCGGCAGACATCCCAGCCGCAGCCCGAGACGCTTGATCGGGATCCCGACAACCGATTCTTCAGTCGCAGCCGCCGCCGCCGGCTTTCTTGGGAAGCCTGGCGCGATAGCCTGCTGGCTGCGGCCGGCACGCTGGACCGTACGGCCCGTGGCGGTCCTGGCAGCGACCCGCTCGACGCCAAGCATATCACCCGGCGAACGCTCTACAGTTGGCTCGATCGCCAGGATGTGCCGGGCATGCTCCGAACCTTCGACGTGGCCAACCCTGACACGGCGGTTCACGTGCGGCCACAGACAACGGTGCCGCAGCAGGGGCTTGTCGCCCTCAACTCGCCGCTGGTCGTTGAGGCTGCCAAACAGGTGGCGGCCCGATCGGCTCGTGAGGTGGGCGAGCAGGGCTCGCCAGCTGACCGGATTACGGCCCTCTGGCGGGCCGTTTTCGCCCGCAGTCCCACCGACCCGGAACGCGCCATGGCTCAGGCCTGGCTTACTCAACAAGAAGGCGAGGGCAATGGCGATTTTGGTCCCTGGCCACAGCTTGCCCAAGCCTTGCTGGCAACCGCTGAGTTTCAGTACCTCGATTAAGAGCCCTGATGCCGATGAACATGCTGCCTGCCCATGCAACACGCTGCTCCCGTCGTGACCTGCTCACCCGGTCAGGCCTGGGGCTCGGCTGGCTGGCCGCATCAGGCATGCTCCATACTGACGCTGCTGGTGGCGTCGAGACATCACTGGGGACGCTGGCGCCGCGGGCACCGCACTTTCCGGCCCGGGCCAAGGCGGTGATTCACATCTTCGCCAATGGTGGTCCGAGTCACCTCGACACCTTTGACCCCAAGCCAAAACTGCAGGAATATGCCGGCCGAGCCATTCCGGGGGCCCTCCAGACCGAGCGGCGAACCGGGGCGGCCTTTCCCTCACCTTTCCGGTTCAGCCAGCACGGTGAGTCAGGGCTTGCGGTGAGTGAACTCTTTCCGTCGGTGGCCCGGCATGCCGACCGGCTGCTGGTGGTGCGGTCGATGCGGGCGGACGTGCCCAACCACGAGCCGTCGCTCCTGTTGATGAACTGTGGAGATGGCCGGTTGGTCCGACCGGCCGCTGGCGCCTGGGTGACCTATGGCCTCGGCACGGAAAACCAGAACCTGCCCGGGTTTGTGACGATGTGCCCCGGAGGCTATCCCATCAGTGGCACGGCGAACTGGCGGAGTGCCTTCCTGCCGGGGGTCTTTCAGGGGACGTACGTCGACACCAAGAAGAAGCGGGTCGAAGACCTGGTCGAATGCATTCAGCACCCGCTGCTGGATGCTGCTTCGCAGCGACGACAATTCGAACTGACCTCGGCCCTCGACCGCGAGCACCTGGCAGGCCGGCGGCACGATCCGCAGCTTGAGGCCCGGCTGGCCACCATGGAACTGGCTTGGCGGATGCAGTTCGAGGCCGGCGAGGCCTTTGATGTCAGCCGGGAGCCGAAGCATGTGCTCGACCGCTACGGTGACACACCGCACGGCCGTCAGCTGCTCATTGCCCGCAGGCTGGTCGAGCGGGGTGTTCGCTATGTGCAGGTCTGGCACGGCGCCGGACAGCCCTGGGACAGCCACAGCGACCTGGAGAAGAATCATCGAAAGCTGGCGGGCGAGGCTGATCGACCGATTGGTGCCCTCCTCGAAGACCTGGTCGGCCTTGGCCTGCTGGATGACACGCTGGTGCTCTGGGGGGGCGAGTTTGGTCGGACACCGACAGTCGAATTGCCAAACGACGCTGGCGTGAAAACGCCCACCGGTCGTGACCACAACCATCATGGCTTTACCGTCTGGATGGCTGGCGGTGGGGTGAAGGGGGGGGAGGTCTATGGCGCGACCGATGAGTTCGGCTTCAAGGCGGTCGACAAGCCGGTGCACGTCCACGACCTGCAGGCGACGATGCTGCACCTGCTAGGGCTCGACCACAAGCGGCTTACCTACCGGCACAGTGGTCGCGACTTCCGCCTGACCGATGTTCACGGTCGAGTCATCACCGACTGGCTCGCCTGAGCCGGGGAGAGCCAGCGACCCCACCAGCCAGAACGTGCCTCAGTCGTTGGCAAGCGCCAGTTTGTCTCGGGCGACGTCAGCCCAGGGGCTTTCCGGGGCGAGATCGAGAAAGGTGACCAGATGCCGACGGGCGGCGGCAGCATGGTCGAGTTCGGCCAGCACCCCTGCCAGATGCCAGTGGGCGTCGGCGTAGTCAGGCTGCTGCCGCAGCACTCCTTCGAAGGCTGCCGCAGCCAGTTCAAAGTCATGCTGTTCGGCGAGGACGCAGCCGAGGCTGGTGCGGGCCTCAAGATGGTCGGGATCGAGTTCGATGGCCGCATAGTAGCGTTCGCGGGCAGCGGTCAGGTCTCCTGACCGGTAGAGGGTTTCGGCAAGCATGAAGGCGACCGCAGCAGATGGTCCCTCGGCCTGCAGCACCGCTCGCAACGCTTCAGCGGCTTCGCTCAACTGGCCGGCCGCATCAAGTTCAGCGGCAAGGTCGAGCAGGTCGTCAACCGTCGGCAGTTCATCAGTCGCGGTGGTGCCTTCCAGCCCGGTGAGCGTGTCGCGATCCTCGTCCACACGAAAGGCAAGCGTGACTGGATCGGTCGGGGGTGAGGCGGTAGCGGGCAGGCTGCCGCCCGCCATGCCGTTGACGTAGAAGTCGAGTTGCCGCTGGCCCCCAGCGTCGAGCAGTGTCCCCGCCTGCCGGAGGCTGAGCCGCTGCCCATCCACGACAACCTGCCCTGCCAGGCTGGCGGCCTGCTGTGGATCCCCGCCGGCCAGCCTGATCAGTTTGTGGCTGATCGCCCGGAGCGATAGACCGGAACACCGCAACCGATTGAGGTCGCGGGCGATCACCAGCGTTGCGTAGTCATACCAGTCGATCGAGTCTGCTGAATGGGTCGGCACGATCAGCCCGCTTCGCTGCCAGTGACGAAGGGTGACTCGGCTCACCTCCAAAAGATCGGCCATCATGGCCACCGTATAGAGCCGGCTGACACAGGGGGCGTCATCACGGAACAAGCTTGAAGCCTGATCACCGGCAGGCCGTTGCCGCTGCGTGGGCATGGAAACGGCGTCAGGATCACATGTCGGTGGCTTTGGCATGCATCGCGTTCTACCCCACGGGCGTTGTCGCGATCCAGCCCTCCAGGGGATCGAGATCGCGGGGGAGGCCAAAACGGGGCTGCAGGGCAGCGTGGCCAGCCTGAAGACTGCAGATCACGGCATCAAGCAAATCTCCCCGGCCGTCAGCCAGCAGACGCCGCCGCCAGGCCGGGCCGACCTCAAGACGCACGGCCAGGCCCGCCGTGCCAGTGATCAGCGCCTCCAGAATCTGCTGCCTGCGGTCGCGGCGGTCGGCCGTCTGTCGGGCGGGTGTGTCACTCTTGTAGGAGCCGCGGACGATCTGACGGGCGGTCAGGCCGGGGTAGGCTTCCAGCGCAAGCCGACCGCCCCGGCGGCGCGGATGACGATGGGCAGGAAACGAGAGTCCTGCGACAAGCATCCGGCCGATGCCGGCGTGCATCATCCAGGCGACCGGTGGGTTGGTCCACCGCATCGCTGGGCTCGAACCCGCCGGCTTGTCAGTCTTTCGCCAGGCAAACTTGTCGCCAACCGGACGGGCGTTGCACCAGCGTCGAAAGCTGTTCCGCAGGGTGTCCCGGGGCTGGTTGCAGAAGAATTGCACAAAGGGAACCCAGTCAGTCGGCCAGCCTTCGTGCTCAATCAATGGTCGGGGCTGGCCGAAGGGCAGGTCAAACCCCCCGAGCCACTCACCCGGTTCACCAAGCAACGCCTCAAAGGCAGCGAGGCTGGTGAGCTCTCTGATTGTTTCAAGTCGGTAGACCGGCCGTCGGATGCCAGCCACCATGCCAACCGCGACGGTGATCGGCTTTCGCTGGGTGGGTGCCGAGGAGAAATCGACTCCGATGACGGTGCGGGGCAGGGCTTTCATGGCTGCGCAAAGGGTCGGCTGCGGACGTGGTCAGCCGTCGGGAAATCTGCAGGCAGGGCGGTGGTGACGCGTCCGGTCGCTGCCCACTCGCAGCCACGGAGAAAACTGGTGATGAAGCCCACGCACTCCTGCGATTCGTTGGCATGGCCCATTGGCGTGTGAAAGACCCGGCCCTTGCCGTAACGGATGGTCATCAGCATCGGCTCATGCCGGTTGGTCCGAGGGGAAAAGGCGGTCGCGAGCACGGTCAGGTTTTTGGCGGGGCCCCGGAGACTGTCGTAGAGTTCGTCCTTGGCATGCATCCAGACGCTCGGCATCCCAGCCGTGATCGGATGGCTGCCGTCGCGAACGACGATGGGGAAGGGAGCCTGCGGGCCGTGGGCGCCGCCGCGGCCGGGTGAAGTGTCGCGGATGAGTTCCCCATCGTCGGTGTAGTAGACGTAGGGGCCGTTCTTCTCAGTTCGACCGCCCCATCCACCGAGACCGATCATCTCGTTGTAGGCAGGCCAGTCAGGGAAGGCATTGTCGGCTGCGTGGATGACAACGAGGCCGCCGCCGGCAGAGATGAAGTCTTCCAGTGCTGTCTGGGTTGCCGTGGGCCAGGGGGGCGCTCCGTGGCCGAAGTTGCTCACCACAACGTCGTAGTCGGCGAAGGCGGGCATGAAGGTCGGGTCTTCCCCACGTGCCGCATGGGTCTTCACGCTGACCGCGAACAGGGCCGAGTCTTCGAGGTACTGCTTCATCATCTGGGTCGTCTCGGGCCAGTTCTTGTGGTTGTTCTGGCCATCGACAATCAGCGCTTTGAGCGAGTCTGCAGTTGCAACACCTGCCAGGATGAGTGGGGTGATCGCGATGATGGCGATGGCGAGGCAATGAAGCAGGAGCGTTCGCATAAAAAGAACTTCCGTAAGCGAGAGGATGCACCCAACATCTTCGTGCCAGGTGGTGCAAAAAGTGTATGCTGCGAAGGGTTATAGCACGTCAGAAACAGTTTCATTCAGCGAGACGGATATGGGACGAGCGTGGGGCCGGTTCAGCGTGATTGTTGTTGGAGTGATGCTCACCGTCGGGCTGTGTGGACAGGGAAGTCTGCTGGCTGCCAGCCCGAACATCGTGGTGATCTACGCCGATGACCTCGGCTACGGCGACGTCCAGTGCTACAACCCCGAGCGAGGCAAGATCCCGACACCGAATATTGATCGCTTGGCTTCCGAAGGCATGCGGTTTACCGATGCCCACTCGTCCTCCGGCGTCTGTTCGCCCTCCCGCTACACCCTGCTGACCGGCCGCTACCACTGGCGGTCACGGCTGCAGCGAGGCATCGTGAACCTCTGGGAGCAGCCGTTGATTCCTCCTGGCCGGCTGACCATTGGTGGGCTGGCCCAGCAGCACGGCTATCGGACGGCTTGCATTGGCAAATGGCACCTCGGCTGGAACTGGCCAGTTACTGCTGAAGAGCGGACGGAACTGAATCGTCTGGCAGCGAAGCAGCCCGGGAACCGCTGGCTAACTTCCGACTCTGTGACACCCGCACAACGAGCCTCATGGCAGAAGGTTTTCTCGCAGCCGATCGGTGGTGGCCCGACTGCAGTTGGCTTTGATTTTTACTTCGGGACTGATGTGCCTAACTGGCCA
This sequence comes from Planctomycetaceae bacterium, assembly GCA_011523305.1. GTDB lineage: Bacteria > Planctomycetota > Planctomycetia > Pirellulales > UBA1268 > UBA1268. The sequence goes on from WTHB01000097.1 coordinate 11,408, forward strand.
CCCTATTGTTTCATCGAGAATGACCGGACCGTCGGGATTCCAACCACGCTCTTGTCGTCAGCAGACTTGATGAGGCGGGCTCGCGCGAGCAAACAGGGGCCTGCATTGAAGGGTTGGAGTCTTGAGGCGGTACTACCTCGGCTGCGGGATGAGGCCGTGGCGTTCATCGAACAATCAGCCCAGCAGCCAGAGCCTTTCCTTCTTTATTTGCCGCTAACCTCACCCCATACACCGCTGGCAGTCAACGAACCTTGGCGGGGGGCGAGCGGTTTGGACAACGCCTGTGCCGATCTCATCATGGAGACCGATGCGGTGGTGGGTGACGTGCTGGCAGCAATCGACCAAGCTGGGATCACCAAGGAAACCCTCGTCGTCTTTACCAGCGACAATGGCTTTGCCCCCTACGTTGGTGTCAAAGAACTCGAAGCCCGCGGGCATTTTCCTAGCGGTCCGTTGCGGGGATACAAGAGCGATGCCTGGGAAGGTGGGCACCGTGTCGCCTTCATGGTGCGGTATCCCGGTATGATTGCGGCAGGCAGTCGCTGCGACCAATTAGTGCATCAGGCCGATCTGCTTGCGACCTTCGCTGAAGTACTCGGAGCGAAGCTTCCTCCCGATGCGGGCGAGGACAGCGTCAGCCTGATGCCGCTGCTGCGGGGTGGCGAGCAGCCAGTGCGACAGCATGCGGTTAGTTGTAGCATCCAAGGTCTACCGGCATACCGAGACGGCCATTGGAAGCTGATCCTCGGGGCCGGCTCCGGAGGGTGGAGCAAAGGTGGCGTTGCTGCCCAGCTTCAACTCTACGACTTGAAAGCAGACCTGGGCGAGCGGCAGAATTTGGCAGCAGATGAGCCGGAGCGAGTGGCAGAGATGCTGGCTGCCTACCAGGCAATCGTCAGCAACGGCCGCAGCACACCAGGCCGAGCACAGCCAAACGACGTGGCTGTACTGATCTACCCACGGCCTTAGGTCGTCTGCGAGGTTGCCGGTGCTGGAATCGGCCGCAGATTCAGCGATGCCCCCGAGGCCGGTGTCGGTTCGTTGGCGGGCTGGCCGGCCGGTTCAGCAGCATCGGGATCGACATGCTCCCGGCCCGACTTCTTCCAGCCTTCTGCCGGCGTCGGCTGCGGAGCAGATGGCTTGTCGCTGTAGGTTTTGATTGGCGCGGTTGGCTCAGCCGCAGGGGCTGCGTCCGACGTTGGTGTCGGGCCAGCGGGTGTCATGGGCCGTGAGGCTGCCGCCGGAAGAGCCGGAGCTGGCACCGTCGCTGCGGCGGGTGTGGCCGGGGCGACGGGGAGAGGGTTGCCACAGGCATCCAGTGGCACCCTTGTTACTACGGTTCGTGGACGCCGAACGGTGTAAGTATAGGGAACCTGTTTGGCGACAACCCGTGGCACCTGGGCAGTCCGCTGTTCGGCAACGTACTTGCAGACCTGGACCTGCAGCGGCTCCACCCGTTCTTCGGTGACGTATTTCATCACCTGCACGGGAACCTGTCGCACCTGTTCTTCGGCCACGTACTTGCAGACCTGGACAGGCACCTTGTTCTCAACCCGTTCAACCACCTTGCGAACCGTCTGGACGGGAATCTGCCGCACCTGCACCTCCGGCACCATCTTCATCGTCTGGACGGGAATCTGCTGGACGACCTGCTCGTCAACGTAGCGGACCGTCTGTACGGGAACCTTGCGGGTGACGACGCGATTGACGTAGCTGGTCTGCGGAACCTGCACCGGCGTGACCGTCGGCTGATAGACGCGGTTGACCTGATTGACCACAACGCCAGGCGTCACGTTCCAGGCATAGCCACCCCGTCGCCAGGAGCTGACGCCGGTGTAGGGGTTCACGGTCCAACCACCCGGCTGCCAGCCAAGCGATGTCGTGCCCGGCGTGGCGACTGGCGTCACGACATCGACAGCGGTACTGCCGACGGAGTAGGTGGTCTGCATGGTGGTGACCGGCTCGGCAACGGTGTAGGCCTCTTCCCGCTCACTCGTCTCATAGACCGGCCGCCGGACAGTGGTCACCTGCTGCTGCATGGCAGTCTCATAGACCGGCTTCATCACCGTGTAACGCTCTTCGCGGGTGCTCGTCTCGATGACGTCCCTGACGACGTTGTAACTGCGGTCCTGCACCTGGGTCTCATAGACCGGCTTCATGACGGTGTAGCGTTCTTCACGATTCTGGGTTTCCCAGACCGGACGCTGCACGGTGTACCGCCGCTCTCGTGTTTCCGTCTCCCAGACCGGCTTTTGAACGGTGTAGGTCTGGGTGTCATAGACCGTCTCATAGACAGTCCGATAGGCCGTGACCTGTTGGTCGTCGTAGACGGTCTGGTAATCGAGCCGGTAGGTCTGGGTGACCACCGGGGCGGCTGCGGGTTGGCCACAGCAGGCAGCGAACGCTGGTGTGCCGGCGACGAGGGGCGCGAGGCCGATCAGGACACAGCCAGCCGCGGGCAGGCAAGCCCGAAGGGAGCGAAAAAGGGTTTGTAGGAAGCACATCGGTGAGGAAACCATTGGTTCGACTCCGGAAAAGGAACGCCACAATTGGGATCGAGCCTAATTGCCCTGACACGGGCTTCAAGCCAATTGTTGGGAAACTTGAGCCTTTTTTCTCGGAAAATTTACGCCTGGGTCGGCACGAACGGCGCAACTGCTCCAGTTTCAAAGGGCACCTGGCAGACCGCGAGGATTGGCGAAAATCGGGGGGCAAACGGTGTCAGCCGTGGCGTTCGAGCAGCCGCCGGCTGCGGCGGTCGAGCTGGTGGACAGCTGGGATGACGTAGCAGATGCCGTCCCGGTCGGTGATCGTGACGCCCCCATCGGCATGCCAGATGACGGCGTCGGAGGCAGCCAGTTCGAAGCGGTGCCGTCCCCGGTCGGTGCGAACCTGCCAGGTGCTCGGTTCGTTGCGGGTGATCGTTTCGATCGCTTCGATGCGGGGGAGGAACTCATCGGCGGCCAGCTGGTCGATCAACAGCCGGCGGAGGTCAGCCGGCGCGGTCGCCAGTGACGCAATCCAGAGGAGTTCCCGGCCGTCACGACCGACGACTGCCACCGGTCCGTCGGTTGCCGAAAGGGGAAATCCCCGGATCACGGCAACCTGGCGGTGCTGATGACCGTCAGGTGTAGTAAGAGTCAGGTCACCGTCAGCGGCTGCTTCGAGTTGGCAGGCAGACGGTTGATGGGGGCCTTGAGCCCGCGGAGACATGCTCATCGGGCTTCACTCATCTGGGTGTGATAGAGCCGGGCGTAGCTGCCACCGGCGGCGAGCAGTTCATCGTGGGTTCCGATCTCTCCAATCCGGCCTCCATCGAGCACCACCAGCCGATCGGCGCGACGGAGTGTTGAAAGCCGGTGGGCGATGGCGATGGTCGTCCGGCCGGTCACGAGTTGGTCAATGGCCTTTTGAATGACGGCTTCCGTCTCAGCATCGACGCTGGAGGTGGCCTCATCGAGGATGAGAATCGTCGGGTCGACGAGCAGGGCCCGGGCAATCGAGATCCGTTGCCGTTCACCACCCGAGAGCCGGCCGCCCCGCTCGCCCACCCGTGAGTCATAGGCATGCGGTAGCCGCAGGATAAAGTCATGCGCACCGGCTGCCCGGGCGGCGGTGACGATGTCGGCGGGGGTGGCATCGGGGCGACCATAGGCGATGTTTTCAGCAATCGTCCCAAAGAACAGGAACGGTTCTTGCAGGACGCAGCCAAGGTGCCGCCGGTAGGCCTCCAGGGACAATTCCCGCAGGTCGATGCCGTCGAGGGAAATGGAGCCGCTGCTGGGGTCATGGAATCGACAGACCAGGTTGGCTAACGTTGACTTTCCTGCCCCACTGGTGCCGACCAGGCCGACCATTTCGCCCGGTTTGATGGTGAGATCAATGCCGTGAAGGACCTCGCGGCTCCCGTAGCGGAACCGCACCCCCCGCAGGTCGATACGGCCGGCCGGATGGTTGAGGTGCCGTGGAACAGCCGGGTCGGGCACGCTCGGCTGGCAGTCGAGGATGTCACAGATTCGCTGGGCGCTGGCGGCTGCCCGCTGGGTGGCCGGCACCATTCGGACCATCGACTCAACCTTCCCATAGAAGCGGGCGATGTACGCGAGGAAGGCGGTCAGCGTTCCGACGGTGACGGTGTCGTGAAAGACCATCCAGACACCACTGGCCCAGATCACCAGCAGACCCAGTTCACTGAGGAGCGTGACGAGTGGACCGAAGTAACTCCAGGTGACGTTGATCCGATCATTGGTCTCCTGCACCCGCTGGTTGGCCCGGGTGAACCGGTCGATCTCCCGCGCTTCCTGGGCAAACGCTTTCACGACCCGGATGCCGGGGATGGTGTCCGCCAGGGCGCTGGTCATCTCGCTCCAGGCAATTCGACTGTGTGCGAAGCTTCGTTGCAATTGGCTGCGAACAGAAAAGACCAGCCAGAGCACCAGCGGAAAAGGTACCAGTGTCAACGCTGCCAGCAGGGGTGAGATGCTGAAGAGAACCACGGCAGTGAATGCCACCAGCAGCACGTTGGAGGAAAAATCGATCAGGTTGATCGACAGGTAGCTATTGAGTCGGTCGGTGTCGCTTCCGATGCGGGAAATCAGGTCGCCGGTCCGATGGGATGCGAAGAAGTCAAGCGACAGCGACTGCATGTGGGCGTAGGTGCGGACCCGGGCATCGGCGGTGATTCGTTCGCTCACCCAGGCGAGGGTCCAGGTTCGCCCCCAGCCGAGCAGCCAGGCGAGGATTGCGGCTGAGGCTAGGCCTATCAGATAAGGCAGGGCAGCGCTGACGGTGACTGGTTCGCCGGCCTGGTGGGGAATCAGCACCCGGTCGACAAGTGGCATGGTGAGGTAGGGCGGAATCAGGCTGGCCAATGTGCTTGAGAGGGCGAGCACACCGCCGAGGATCGCGGCCCACCAGTAGGGACGAGCGAACTGAAGCATGCGGAGGAGCGCGGCACCAGAACCGGGTGCCGCCGGCGCAGCGTCAGCGGCCACGGCCAAAACGCTGTCTGGCAGGCCACCGGGCTGAGCATGCTGGTCAGACGTGTCATGGCGGCTGTCGAAAGCATCTTTGAGGCGATGAACGTCTGCGGCCACCGCTGGAGTGAACAGCCAGGAGGCGACGAGCCTGTCGCCAGCACGAAGCTCAAGGCGACCGATGGTCGCCCGCGTGGTGATGGTCAGGTGTGTCTCGGGGGTCAGGTGCCACTGCTGGGTCGCCGCCGCCGCCACCGTTGCGGCAGAGGCAGGATGCGGCGGCAGGGTGGCGGTGCCGGCCGAGATGGTCTGCTGCGTGACAGCGAGCCAGTTGCGGGCGAACTGTCCGCGGGTGTCCAGGTCGACATGACAGCATGCCAGCACCCGTTCGCTGGATGATGCCGGACCGACTCCGCTGGTCGGTGACGGCGAGGGCATGCTGGAGACGGTGGCCGGTTGCATCGACGGCAATCGTAGCACCGGCGGAGGCCCAGCGGCATGGCGGGCCAGACGCAAGAATTTCAAAAGAAAAAATTACACACCAGCAATTCGCCACTCGGAAAAACCTGCAGACTGGCCTGGCGGTGGGAGGACACCGCAGGGGGCTGGCTGCCGGGGCCCTGTGGAGCGGTGTGCCGGGTATCGCAGCCTCAAACCGAGCCTTTTGCTCGGGAGTTACCGTCCCCACGGATCAGCGGACGGTTGCAGCGGCAGCCTGGTCGACTTGATGCAGGCGGGTTGGCTGATCGGTTCGGCATGGCACCTGCACTGCGTCACGCTGTTCGAAGAGCTGGGGCCGAACACCTAACTCGGGCAGAAGCCTGGCGGGTGGCCAGCTATCAGCGGCCGCCCGGTCGTTGCCAGCGGGCCGAGCCACGGAGCGATTCCGCTGTCTCGACCGAACGAGTTCCCCAGAAAAAACCTGCAAAAACTTGGAAAAACATCGTCGTGGCGGTATCGTTAGCGTGCTCGGCAGACCCCAAAAGGGTGTGAGCAAAGGAGTCTCTCACATCGATTGCACCATCCCTCCTCCCACCGTGACCTTGCCGTGCCGACTGTCTTGCCCCGGTCGAAGGCTCAGCCCTCTCGATGTTTCAGCTGCCGCTGGTTGTCTTTCTGGCTCACGTCGTTGCCACAGCCTGGAGGCTGATCAGCGCCTGCCAGATTGTGACCTCGGAAGGTGTCGCTGAAGCCACGCATCTCCCTCCCGTCGCTCCTCACCTTCGGATCTCCTGCGTATGAAAATTGAGACGATCAAAGTGCTGCGGGGACCAAATCAATGGGCCCGGTTTCCTGTGCTGGAGGTTCGCGTCGATCTAGGATGGCTGGAGGAGCATCCCTCCCACACCCTGCCAGGCTTCAATGACCGACTGATGGAGTGGCTGCCATCAATGATTGAACACCGGTGTTCAATCGGTGAGCGGGGCGGTTTTTTTCAGCGCCTGCGGACCGGCACTTGGATGGGGCACGTGCTGGAGCATGTCACGCTGGAGTTGCAGACGCTGGCGGGGACCCCGGTTGGCTATGGCCGGGCCCGCGAGACAAAGACCAGAGGGGTCTACAACGTCATTATCGAATACCAGGAAGAAGGCTTTGCCGTCGCCTGCCTGCATGCGGCCCATGCCCTGGTGACGGCGGCGATTGAGGGCCAGCCGTTTGCCGTTGAGCCTACTGTGGAAACCCTGCGGGAGCAGTTGCTCACTGAACAGCTTGGTCCAAGCACCCGGTCGATCGTTGCCGCCGCCCGCCGGCGGGATATCCCGGTGCGGCGGCTCAATGAAGGCTCGTTGGTACGGCTCGGGATTGGGGAGAGGCAGCGGCGAATCCTGGCTGCCGAAACCGACCAGACCTCGGCGATCGCCGAGTCGATTGCCCAGGACAAGGAGCTAACCCGCCGTCTCCTGGCCGATGCAGGAATTCCCGTGGCGGAGGGGCAGCCCGTGCAGTCCGCGGATGAAGCCTGGCAGGTGGCGGTTGAGCAGGGCCTGCCGGTGGTGGTCAAGCCGCGGCATGGCAATCAGGGCAAAGGGGTCTCGGTCGCCTTGACGACCGAGGCGGACGTCCGGCGAGCCTACGACGTGGCGGCTGCCGGAGGACGCGATGTGATCCTGGAGCAGTGTCTGGTGGGCGACGACTATCGCTTGCTGGTCGTCGGCGGTGCTTTAGTGGCCGCTGCCCGCCGCTGCCCGCCGGTAGTGACCGGTGACGGTCGTGCCACCGTTTGCGAACTCGTCGCCCGGACGAATGCCGATCCCCGTCGCTGCGCCAACCACAACGGAACGCTTTCTCTAATTCCCCTGGATGACATCGCCATCGCCTTGCTGGCAGAGCAGGGGCTGACGACGAAGTCGGTCCCAGCGGCCGGCCAGCGGGTGGCGTTGCGGCGGAATGCAAACCTCAGCACGGGCGGCACTGCCGAGGATGTCACGGATCTGGTGCATTCAGAACTGGCCCGGCTTGCCGTCGAGGCGGTTCGAGTCGTCGGGCTCGACGTCGCTGGGGTCGACCTGATGGCCAGCCGGATTGATCAGCCACTGGTTGGGCAACGGGGTGGTGTGGTGGAAGTAAATGCCTGCCCCGGCCTGCGGATGCATCTGGAGCCCACGGCGGGCACTCCCCGGGATGTCGGCGGCGCTATAGTCGATACGCTCTTTTCTGCAGGAGATGATGGCCGGGTGCCAGTCGCTGCGGTGACCGGCACCAACGGCAAGACCACGGTGACTCGGTTGTTGGCCCATCTGGCGGCGACCAGTGGAGCGACCGTCGGAATGGCCTGCACCGAGGGCGTCTGGGTTGGGGATCGCCAGATCGACACGGGTGATTGCAGCGGCCCGCGAAGTGCCCAGCGGATTCTGGCGCATCCCGAGGTGACGACAGCGGTGCTGGAAACAGCCCGAGGCGGCATCCTCCGAGAGGGCTGTGGCTTTGATGCCTGCGACGTGGCCGTCGTGACCAACATCGCCTCTGGTGACCATCTCGGTTTGCAGGAAATCGACACGCCAGAACAGCTCGCCTGGGTGAAGGGGGCGATCGTGGCGGGCGTTCGCTCCAGTGGCACGGCTGTGCTCAACGCAGTTGATCCACTGGTGGTCGACATGAAGAAATGGTGCCGGGGCCGCGTGGTCTACTTTGCCCTCGATCCTGAGCACCCGGTTCTCACAGCCCATCTTGCCGCGGGTGGGCTCGCGGCCACGATTCGGGATGGCTGGATGGTGCTCTGTGATGGGCCACGGGAAACCCGGCTGGCCAGTCTCGACCGGGTGCCCCTGGTGCACCGGGGGCTGGTGGCGTTTCAGGTTGAAAACGCCCTGGCGGCTGCAGCGGCGGCCTGGAGTCTGGGTGTGCCCCTGGAGTTGGTCCGGCTGGGGCTTGAGGATTTTTCAAGCGGTGCGCTGGGGAGCCCCGGGCGATTCAATCTGCTCGATCTTGCCGGCGGCACCATTGTCGTCGACTACGGCCACAACGTTCCCTCGCTCGAACAGATCTGCCGGACGCTTGAGACCCTGCCGCATCCACGGCGGACAGCGGTCTATTCTGCCGCTGGCGATCGCCGCGACGAAGACTTGCTGCAACAGGGCGAACTCCTCGGGCGAACCTTCGATCGGGTGGTGATCTATGAGGATGCCTATCGTCGTGGCCGGAGCCCCGGTGAGATTACCGAGTTGATTGCCGCAGGGGTCGCCCAGGCGCAGACGAGTGGCCGCCGGACGGTGGTCGAAGTAGGTGGCAACTGGGAGACGGCTGCTGCGACCGTGCTCGATGCAATGCAGACGGGAGACCTAGTGCTCTTACAGCCTGATACGATTGAACAGACGATGCCGTGGCTGAAGGACCGGTACGGCGATCGGCTTCGTGGTATTGGGTTTGATCAAATCGCCGGTGTGAAGCCGCCTGCCGTGCTGCCGGAGCCAACGGAGCAGCCTAACAAGGTCCCCGCGCCGGCATCCCGGCGGACTCGGTAGCAGCTCGGCTACTAAGGGATGTCAGCAACGAGTCACTTCAGCCCGGGCCGGCGATCGAGTGCCCCCCGCACACCGAGCTGTTCGGGGTGACGGGCGATCTTGTCTGTGAATACCCGCACGTCATCGATGATCGGCCGCAGCGTCTGGGTCAGTCGGTTGACATTGTTCGCTGCCTGGGCCAGATCGTTGTAGACCTGCGGGTCACGGACGAGTTTGCCGAGGGTTCCCTGCGATTCGTTGAGAGCCTGGGTGAAGGTGGCAGCCTGCAGGAGCACGTCGTCAAGCCGACTGATTGCCTTGTCGATGCCCTTGACCATCGACTCGCCCCGCTCGCCAAGTGGTTTCGAAAGCCCTTCGAGATTGCGGAGGTTACGGTCAGCGGTCTCAATTGTCGTAGAAATACCGCCAAAAGATTTTTCGAGATTAGCCAGCACTTCTGGCAGGGAGTTGATCGACTCTTTCAGGCGTTGGCGGGCGTCAGCATCGCCGACGATATCGTTGACGTTGTTCAGCGTCAGCGTGAAGGTTTCCAGAGCGGTGTCGAGCTTCTTGACGGTCTGGTCGAGATGCACGTCATCCTTGACAAAAGTCTTTTCGAGGTTTCCAGACAGGGCGGCTACGGCGTCACTGGCCCGAGTGAGCGACTCCAGTGAGGCCGTCACCTTTGGCTCGAGCGTGGTGAACATTGCCAAGGGATCCCGGGCGACCGCCCCGCGGAGTACCTCTTCACTGGTGACCCGCTGACGGGGCGGAACAATGCGTCCGGCAACCAGTTCAATTTCCGCATCACCGAGAATGGTGCTGGCCACCCGTGGCATCTCGTCTCGATAGACCGGCACGTAGGAATCGATGTCCGCTACCACGCTGACGCCCCCACGCTCGTCGAGCATCACCGAACTCACCCGGCCGACGAGAATGCCGTTTTTACGAACCGGCGTGCCGCTGGAAACACCCCGGGCATCGGAAAAGTTCATGCGGAGTGAATAGGTTGACTGGACGAGGCTGGGGAGATCACCAAACAGCACGATCAGAATGCCGGCGATGATCGCCGTGGCCAGGACCATGACACCGACACGGAACTGGATGACGCGGTCGTTCACGAGAGATCCTCCTGCTGCCCTGGAGGGGCGGTTTCGGGGTCGCGGGGGGCAGTGGTCTGCCAAGCGGCGGCGCGGGCCTGTTCTTCCCGAAGTTCATCAAGCCGCTGGCCGGCGCGGCCCTCGACAAACTGTCGCACCCGTGGATCGGTGGAGTGGTCGAGTTCCGTCGGCGTGCCGCTGAAGATGATCTGCGACGCATCTGGCTGCAGCCGCGGCAGTGGGTAGAGCATGACAATCCGATCAGCCACCTTGTGGGCGGTCCGCATGTCGTGGGTGACCACCACGCTGGTGGTCCGAGGCCGCTCGCGGACCCGCAGGATGAGTTCGTTGATCACATCACTCATGATCGGGTCGAGTCCGGTGGTCGGTTCGTCATAGAGCACCAGCTGGGGGTCCAGTGCCAAGGCTCGGGCAAGGCCGGCCCGCTTTCGCATGCCCCCGGAAAGTTGGACCGGTTTCTTTTGCAGAACCGACTGGGGAAGCCCAACCTCAGCGACGAGCTCACTGACGATCTCATCGATTTCGTGGGCTGCCAGCTGGGTGTGTTCCCGCAGTGGAAAGGCAATGTTCTCTGCGATGGTGGCGCTGTCGAACAGGGCGGCGCCTTGGAAGACAAAGCCATAGCGGGTGCGGAGGTGGGCGAGCTGCCGTTCGGTCATGCCGCTGAGCGACTCGCCTTCGAACAGCACCGCCCCTGTCGTAGGCTGGACCAGGCCGATCATGGCTTTCAGCAGGACGGTCTTGCCGCAGCCACTTTCACCGAGCACCACGACGGTTTCACCAGCGGCGAGGTCGAGCGAGATATTCCGGAGGACCGGCTGGCTTCCGAAGGTGACCGACAACGCAGCGACCGACAGCAGCGGCTGAGCGGCCGGCGTGGCAGTGGTCTCAGATGCAGTGGCGGTGGCAGTCATGAACGTCAGAGCAGTTTGCGTGGGCCTTCGGGCCGGATGATGTCTTGAACGCTGTTGAGGCCGATGCCGAGAAACAGGTCAAGAATCAAAATCAGCACGAAGGAGTGAACGAAGGCGTTGGTGGCCGCCCGGCCAACCCCCTGCGCTCCGTGATCACAGTGAAAGCCGTGGTGGCAGCTGACCAGGGCGATTGCTCCACCGAAGAAGAAACTCTTGAAGAGGCCCATGAGGAAATCAAAGGCATCGACATATTCCCGTGAGTTGGCCCAGTAGTGGTGGTAGTCGATGCCGAGCACCACATGAGAGTAGATGTAGCCCCCGAGCACGCCCATAAAGTCGGCCATGATCGTCAGGGTGGGAATCAGCACGAGGCAGCCAAGAAAGCGGGGAACCACCAGATAGTAGATGGGGTTGGCCCCCATGCTCTCCAGGGCGTCGATCTGTTCGGTGACCCGCATCGTGCCCAGTTCAGCCGCCATGGCGCTCCCAACTCGGCCGGCGAGCATGGTGGCGGCCAGAACGGGTCCGAGTTCCCGCACCAGAGAGAGATTGATCACCGACCCCAGCCGTGTCTGCAGGCCGAGTGCCTTGAACTGAGCGTAACTCTGAACCGCCAGCACCATGCCGATGAACAGGCCGGTCAAAGCCACCACCGGCAGCG
>WTHB01000023.1 GCA_011523305.1 Planctomycetaceae bacterium
CGTCGCGTCCATTCGCCTGTTCGCCTGCCTCTCCGAAAGTTGCCCATGCCTGCCTCCGCTCCTGTTGACCCGCTTGCTGCCAGTGCTCACCCCGCCTATCAACGGCAGCGGCAGATGACGCTGGGCGACCTGCTGCTGGAGAATCGAATCATCCTGCTGCAAGGTGAGATCTACGATGGCAACGCGAATGAACTGGTGATGAAATTGCTCTACCTGCAGAGCGAAAATCGTCGCAAAGACATTCACTTCTACATCAACTCACCCGGCGGCAGTGTCACCGCCACAATGGCGATCTACGACACGATGCAGATCCTCTCCTGCCCAGTGGCCACCTACTGCGTCGGCCTTGCCGCCAGTGGCGGTGCAGTGCTGCTGGCCGGTGGGGCGGCTGGCAAACGCTTCGCGTTGCCCCATGCCAAAGTGATGATTCACCAGCCCTACGGCCAGGTTGGAGGCCAAGTCAGCGACATTGAGATTCAGGCAGACGAGATCATCAAAACCCGTGCGGTGCTCAATGAAATTCTGGCCTCGCACACCGGGCAACCGATTGAACGCATTGCCAAGGACACCGATCGTGACCGCTATCTGACGGCCACCGAAGCCAAAGAGTACGGCATTGTCGACGACATCCTCATGAAGCCACCGGTTGAGGAAGAGCCAGACATCGACTAGCCCAGGCCCGCCGCCAAACAGACTGCCGGTCAACTGCCCTCCTCCCCCACAACCGCCCCACCCGGAACCGATTCAATGCCCCTGATTCCCTATGTGATCGAAAAGAGTGGCCGCGAAGAGCGGGCGATGGATATCTACAGCCGGCTTCTCAAGGACCGGATCATCTTCCTCGGCTCGCAGGTCAATGACGAGATGGCCAACGCCATCGTCGCCCAGATGCTCTTCCTGCAGACCGATGACCCGAAGAGTGACATCCATCTCTACGTCAACTCACCCGGCGGCAGTGTGACCGCCGGCTTGGCAATCTATGACACGATGCAGTTTGTGACTTGCGATGTTGCCACCTATTGCATCGGTCAGGCCGCCTCGATGGGAGCTGTACTTCTGGCAGCGGGAACCGCCGGCAAGCGGCGGGCCCTGCCCAACTCGCGCATCATGATTCACCAGCCACTCGCCGGCATGGAAGGCACGGCGGAGGAGATCATGATCCATGCCAAAGAGTTCCGGAACATCAAGGGCAAGCTCAACACGATTCTGTTGAAACACACCGGTCATCCTCTCGAAAAAATCGAAGAGGACACTGACCGGGACCGGTTCATGTCGGCGCAGGAGGCGTGCGACTACCGGCTGATCGATGAGGTGATTGAACAAATGCCGACTGGCTGACCGCCGGCACCAATCGCGTGAGGCGCAAGGAGGCGCGTCATGAGAACATGGCTGAATGCACGACCCAACCGGGTCGCTTTGATTCTGTGGCCGCTTCTGCTGCCGCCGGTGATCCTCACTGGCTGCAAGAGCGATGTCCATCACCACCTACTCGAGCGGGAACTGCGGCTGCAGGAAGATCAGATCTACTGCCTGCAGGACAAACTGCAGACGCAGTGTTATGAACTCGATCAACTGGCTGACGAAAATGCCACGCTCCGCCGCCAACTCGGCATTGTCGATGCCGGGCCGGGTGGAGCGGCGGCCCCAGCCCCAGCCCGCCTGCCAACCCCGGCCGCCCCGTTGCTCGTGCCTCCTGCCGTTGATGTACCGCCGATCGGGGCGGGCTCGCCTGACGATGGCCCTCAGTTTGCGCTCCCGCCAGCGGCACCAGCCGACAGCAAACCCGCTGCTCCGCAACCGCCCGCCGCCGGATCACTCGCCCCGCCCACCATCGAGGGCGTGCCGCCGCTGCCGCAGGAACCCGCTCCGCGTGGTGCCTCGCGGCCCGTCCGCCAGCTGTCATTCGTGGAGAGTGTCGCCAGTCAGCAGCAGCTGGATCACCTCGTGATCAATCGTGACAAGACGCTCTGTTACGACGCTGATGGTGACGGACGCTCAGAAGGGCTGACGCTGGTCGTTGAGCCCCGTAATGCCGATGAGCGGCTGGTGACCGCCGGAGGCGATCTGCTGGTGACCGTCTACGCACCGCCTGCCTCTGCCCAGCAGACCGATCCCGGCGCACCGCTTGCCCACTGGTCAATTCCCGCCGCTGATGCCATGCGGCACTTTCGGCGAACCTCACGAGCCCGCGGGCTGCACTTTGTCCTGCCCTGGCCCGCCACCCCTCCAACCAGCCCTCAGGTCCGCGTGGTGGTCGAGTTGACTCGCTTTGACGGCTCCCCGCTGGCGGCCGAGGCGACCGCCCACCTGCAGTCAACTAACGGTGGTTCTCCGTCACCGACGCTGCCTGAAAACGGCTGAGGCGGCTCACCCGGACCGTTTGGCCCCGGCAAGCCGCCTCATCTACGTGGCACCGTGATTCACCCCGGGAAGGACACTGGCTGGCGTACCGTTCCCGAAGGGATCTCGCTTAGAGCCCCTTGTTTTCCAGGAAGTTGAGCAGGTCGGCGACCCGGTTGGAGTAGCCCCACTCGTTGTCGTACCAGCTGACAACCTTGATGAAGTTGCCCAGGCCGATCGTATCGACAGCCGAAAAGATCGAACTGTGCGGATCACCCTTCAGGTCGGTCGAGACAAGCGGCTTGTCGGTGTAACGAACGATGCCCTTGAGCGGACCCTCTGCCGCCGTCTTCATCGCTGCGTTGATCGCTTCGGGCGAGGCATCCTTGTTGAGGATTGCGGTGAAGTCGACCACGCTGACCGTGGGGACCGGAACCCGGAAGGCCATGCCGGTGAACTTGCCCTGCAGTTCGGGAATGACCAGCCCAACAGCCTTGGCTGCCCCAGTGCCGGCTGGCACGATGTTAAGGGCTGCGGCCCGGGCATCCCTCAGATCCTTGGCGGCAGTATCGACCGTCTTCTGGGAATTGGTGTAGGCATGCACGGTCGTGAGCAGCCCGCGATCGATCCCGAAGGTCTCATGCAGCACCTTAGCCACCGGCGCCAGGCCATTGGTTGTGCATGACGCATTCGAGATGACATGGTGCTTGCTCGGGTCATAGACATTATCGTTGACGCCGAGGACGATGGTTAGGTCTTCGTTCTTGGCTGGTGCCGAGATCACCACCTTCTTGACGCTGTCCCGCTTGTGGGCCACAGCCTTGGTGGCGTCGGTGAAAAAGCCGGTGCTCTCAACGACGATATCGACATTCTGCGAGCCCCACGGAATGCTGCCCGGGTCACGTTCGGCGAAGACCTTGATGGTGCGGCCGTCGACGACCAAATCGTTGCCGTCGGTGCCCACGGTGCCCTTGAAGGGCCCGTAGTTGGAGTCGAACTCAAGCAGGTGGGCATTGGTCGTGGCGTCCGTGAGGTCATTGAGGGCCACCACCTGCACCTCACCATCGAGGCCGAACTTTTCATAAATGGCCCGGAAGGTAAGCCGCCCAATCCGACCGAAACCGTTAATGCCAACGCGAATGGACACAGCGTCACTCCTGCTACGAGATGCCGAACATTTCCGCCATGGATCCTTCTGGTCGGGATCACGAACACCAGCGGAAAACCTCGGAGTTTATACACGCGCTGCCCCGCTCACTCAATCACCGGCAGTCCTGCCGCAACTTCGGTCGAATCGCATCGCCCCGCCTGCAACCAGCGTTCCGGCTGCGGCGACGACGTGATCCTTTTGACAGGCTGGCGGCTTCCGGCGATTCTGTACGAATGGCTGTTGCCCCCACCCCGTCGTCGTCCCCAACCGGCTCTGGCCCGGTCATCGAACTTGCCGATGTCCGCAAAGCCTTCACCGTGCCGGGTGGCGAACCGCTGACAATTCTCGACATTCCCTCGCTCCAGATCGCGGCAGGCGACCTGGTGGCGTTGGAGGGCCAAAGCGGGTCGGGCAAATCCACGCTACTCAATGTCATCTCTGGCATCATGCGGCCTGACGCGGGCCGGGTGGTCATCGGCGGCATCGACATCACAAGACTGGCGGAGCCGCAACGGGATCGGCTGCGGGCGGATCGTATTGGCTTGGTTTTTCAGCAGTTCAACCTGCTGCCCGGATTTACCGCGCTTGAAAATGTGCTGGTCGCCATGGCCTTTGGCACGCGACCAACCGATCGTGGCCGGGCCGCCGCCCTGTTGACTGCCGTCGGCTTGGGAGACCGGCTCCATCACAAGCCGGCGGCATTGAGCATCGGGCAGCAGCAGCGAGTGGCCGTCGCCCGAGCGCTTGCCAACCGCCCCCGGGTGCTCCTCGCCGATGAGCCGACTGCCAGCATCGATCCTGCACATCAGCAGCAGGTGATCGATCTCCTCCAGACGACCTGTCGCGACGAGGGCGTCGCCCTGTTGGTCGTGACACACGCCCCTGAAGTCGCCAGCCAGTTTCCGGTTCGCTATCGCTTGGAAGACTTCAATCGGGCCGTAGCCGCCCATGCCCTGGCTGCCGGAGGCCAGCCATGAGCCTGCTTGGGATCGCCTGGCGAAACATCCGCCAACGGGCCCTGACCAGTGGCCTGACCGCCCTCTCCATGGCACTTGGGGTCGCACTTGTCGTAGCCACGCTGGTGACCGGCGGTGTGGTCAAGCAGGCCTTCGAGTCGGGCGCGGGCTTGGGCTACAACATGATCATCGGTGCCAAAGGCAGCCCGCTGCAGCTGGTACTCAACAGCGTCTACCTGATCAGCAAGCCGATCGAGAACATCTCGTGGCAGACCTACGAG
>WTHB01000032.1 GCA_011523305.1 Planctomycetaceae bacterium
CACAAGATCAGCCCTGGAGTTGCTCGCGAGAAGGAGGCGACGATGGCCACGGTTCCCTATCAAGTTCATTGCCGAGACGAACGCGACGATCACGACGACTGCTATCCAGACCCCATGGCGGTTGCCGATGCCGCCTACTCGGATGCCGCTCGGGCAGAGGCCGACTGCCGGTCAGCCCAATCGTCCGCACCAACCGCGACGCCGCGCGAGAAGCACGCTCGGGCTCGGAGGCCGCTTCCATCCGCATCCCCGTCGCACCGCGGTTCCCAACGGCAATTGCACCGGATCGCCGAAGTCCGGCAGCAGCAGGGCGTCACCCTGCGGAATGTGGCCCGCCGGCTCGGTATTGAGATGGCTGTCATCCGCCGGCAGGAACAGGGCGATTGTGACCTGCGGATCACTGACTTGCAGCGTTGGCAGCGGGTTCTCGACGTTCCGATGGCAGACCTGCTGGAAGAAAGTGAGGGCCAACTGTCCGGTCCCGTGCTAGCCCGCTCTCGGATGGTCAAACTGATGAAGACCGCCGCGGCCATTCGTGAACAGGTTGGCGAGGGACAGGCCGGCCGGCTGATCGGCCAACTGATCGGTCAAATTCTCGAGATCATGCCGGAACTGGCCGATGTGACGCCGTGGCACACCGTCGGCCAGCGGCGGACCCTCGACGACGTTGGCCGCACCGCATGCGATACCGTTCCCGACGAACTCTTCCGGCGGTAGGCCCGTGTCCCTCCGGATCGTGATGGCGACTCGGAAGCGTTGTCTGCTAAGATCGAGTGGTCCGCGATCTACTCGAGTCCCGGTCGCGGCCCCGCCTGCTTCCCCAGACAAAGGTGTTCGACGTGTTCTCGCTTCTCGGCGTGCTTGGCATTGTGGTGGTGATGTTCGCTGGCGTTGCTCTTACTGCCCGGCTGATCCTGGGAAAGTAAGCCCACAGCCATCACTGCTGGGCCGCACGAACGACACCAAGCACAGCCACCGCCAGAAAGGCGTAGAGCGTCGTGCCGAGCACGGCCCAGGCTGCGACGGCGAGCCAGAAATAGTCCCGCAGCCAGACCCGCAGCGGTGGTTCCACACTCTTGGGCACTTTGTGCTGCACCGGCCCGCTTCGATCTGACTGCTGCTGCATGTCCTGCCGAAAGCGATCCCACTGCTCCTGTACCGCCGGAGCATCAAGTTCGGCCAGCCAGTGGTCCCGCAGCGTCCAGAGACCGAACGGGGGCAACACCAGCAATCCAACCCAGCCCAGCACCAACGCCACGGCAACCCGCCGCGCAAGGGAGCCAGCCGGGGCCGGGGAATCCGGGGCTGCAACGTTCTCCATCATGACTCCGAGGCGGCTCAGGAAACACCGGGCGTGCCGCCCACGGGCGACCGTGGCAGCACCACCGCCGCCTTCTCCCATCTTACCCGGTTTGGCAGTCCTGCCAGCCAGCCGGTCGTCAACGCGGCAAAACTCCTCTCGTCGCACCCTCACACGACTGCTACCGTCTCGCGACGTTTGTCTGATTTTCGTCCCTGTCTGCGGACCCCGCCGTGCTCTCTCCGCGTCTCTCTTCATTGCCTTGCCTGTTGCTCGTCATGCTGGCGACGGCCTGGCCGACACCGGCTGCCGGCCAGGGAGGCTGGCTCCCCACCACGTGGTTCACCAAATCTCAGACTGACCCACAGGCGATGTACCCGCTGTCGGAACAGAACGGACCGTGGCTGGTCCTCGCCACAACGTTCCGCGGTGACGGCGCGCGAGACGATGCCCGGCAACTCGTGCAGGAACTCCGCAGTCGGTTTCGGCTTCAGGCCTACACCCACGAAAAGGCTTTCGACTTCACCGGGGAACAGCACGGACTCGGCCTCAACCCCGATGGCAGCCCCAAGAAGATGCGGTACGCCAACTCCACCCAGATTGTTGAGGTGGCGGTGATGGTGGGTGATTTCGCCTCCTGCGATGACGCCCGAGGCCAGAAAGCACTCGCCCGCATCAAGTCCCTGCGGCCAACGGCACTGTCTGGCGAACAGGGCAAGAGCCGGGCCTTCTCCGATTTTCGACGGATGGTCGGCCTCGACAAACAGGCCGCAAAAGGCCCGCTCCACATGGCCTTCATGATTCCGAATCCGCTGCTTCCCGAGGAGTATTTCAGTCGCCCGCAGCTCGATCCGTTCGTGATCGAAATGAACAGCGATGTCGACCACAGCCTGCTGGACTGCCCTGGACGCTACAGCGTGCGGGTTGCCACCTTTACCGGTGCCGGGGGCTTTGATGCCACGGACCTTGCTACCGATGACGATGACGCCGCTGCAAGTCGTCTGATCCAAGCTGCCGAGAATGCCCATCGGCTCACCGAGGCACTGCGCCGGCAAGGCTGGCAGGCATGGGAGTTCCACGATCGAGAATCGAGCATCGTCTGTGTTGGCAGCCTGTCGCAACTGGCGGTTGAACAGCAGGATGGCTCCCGTCGGCCCCATCCGGAACTCGTCCGGATCGCCACGGCTCTCGGCCCCGATCAAGAAAAACTGGCCGCTGGCACCATTCTTCCCAAGCGGATTGAGGGTATCCTGCTGGACGTGGAGCCGCGGCCGATCGACGTGCCCCGGCTACCGATCGGCCGGCGGTAGACCTCCTGGCAGTGGGAATGGTTGAGGTCTCGCCGGTTCCTCTAAGGAACCTTGCTGTGACTCATGCATCCTCACCAACGCTTGTGCTCGGCACGACCAACATGGGAAAGCAACGCGAGTTGGCCACGCTGCTCAGCCCTTTTGGGATCACCTGCCTGTCTCTCCATGATTGCCCTCATGCCGTCTCGGTGGCAGAGACAGGGACAACCTTTGTGGAAAATGCTGCCCTCAAGGCAAGCCAACAGGCCCAAGCGCTGAACCAGTGGGTCCTCGGCGAAGACAGTGGCCTCGTGGTCGATGCCCTCGACGGCGCACCGGGCGTCTATTCAGCCAGATTCGCTGGCCCCGATGCCAATGATACGGCCAACAACCTGCTGCTCTTAGAGCAACTCGCCGAAGTGCCGGCAGACCGGCGCACGGCCCACTATGCCTGCCATGCCGCGCTCGCCGCTCCCGATGGCTCCATTCGGGCCACGTCCGCTGGCCGCTGTTGTGGACGGATCACAGAAACCGCCCACGGGCACGGTGGCTTTGGCTATGACCCTTACTTCATGGTGCCGGAGTATCACCGCACCTTCGGAGAACTCGCCCCGGCAGTCAAAAGCCTGATCAGCCACCGTGGTCGCGCCATTCGGGGCATGCTGCCGCAACTGGTGCGACTGCTCCAGGGACACGACTAACTCCCCTGCAACCAGCTTCGTGCGGGAAACGGCTGCCACCTGCGCACCGAGTTGATGGCAGCCCAGTCACCGCTACCGCTCAGGCAGCATCACTGACTGCCCGTTCCAGCCAATGCTCGATGCGGTCGAGCACCCGCGTCGTTCCATCCATCGTGCCAGCCAGATTGGCCAGCGGAGCTGCATAGCGGTCGAGCCCATCGAGGAATGATCGGACCCGTGCCTGCGTCACCTCTTCCAGGGGCACAAACTCTCCACAGCCCATCGCCCGCAGAAAGTAACTGTTCATCATTTGCTCACCGTGAGCCTGTTCCGGCAAGACCAGCAGAGGCTTGCCGAGATGGACCGCCTCGCCAATCAACTGGTTGCCCGCAGCGGACACAACGGCCCGGGCACCAGCCAGGTCTGCGGCAAACCGTTCGTTGTCGATCGCATGAAACGAGAGGCTGCCAATCGACTCCCGTTCACCCAACCCATAGACCTTCACCGGCAGGCCACACCCAGCCAAGGTTTCCAGTGCCGAAAAAGGCGTATGGCGACGCACGTAGCTGAGCACGTAGCCACCGTCACTCGACTCCGCCTGGGCCACCTCCTGCCGCAGCAATGGTCCCACCTGCACAACATGTTCCCAGCCTCGCCGCAGCGGTGGCCGAAAGAAGGCTGAGACGATTGTCTCCGCCGCTTCACTGACATACATCCAGACGGCATGGCTCATGAACCAGGCGTTCCAGCGAAGGCTCCAAGGGAGCACATCGAGTTCATACGCCAGCAGGAAGTGCTGGTGATCGACACTGAGCAGTGGGATCCCCTGTCGCGCTGCGGCCCGGGGCAAGGCTGGCTCAAAGTCGGTAATCGCCAGGGAAACCGCGTGGGCTTCAAGGTCCGCCATCAGCCGGTCGACCAGCGGCCCGAGTTCCCGGGCCTGATATTCAAAACCGGTTCGAATCGTGCGGGGCACATCAAGCCGCCCACCGCTGTACTGAAAGATAATGCCTGGCACCTCCAGAACGGTCACCCGGGGATGGCCGGCAGCAAACCGTTGCCGGAGAAAGCGGAAGGCATCCGCCGAGGTATACACCCGAATGTCATGGCTGCGTTCCAACCGCTCGATGAGGGTACTGATCCGGGTCGCATGCCCTCGTCCCTCACCGCACAAACTGATTGCAATTGTCGCCATGGTCGGTTGGTGTACCTTGAAAGGCCGATCTGTCCGGCAGGACCGACAGGCCATGCCCAATCCAATTGTGGATTCGTGAGGCCATGACGGCTAGACTGGGCTTTCGGCATAAGCCCGAAGCCGCCCCGCAAGCAACTGTGCCAACACCATTCCTCACGGTTCGCATGGTCACCTCCCCCTGCTTCCAGCGCGGCATTTTCTGGCGGTGTTTCATCGCCGGCTGGATGCTTCTTGCCCCCGGCGTCCAGGCTGCCCAGCCAACTGCCCCAGTAGCTCCGGACCGGTTGATTCGGCAACTTTCCGCTGGTTCCCTCCAGCGGCGGGATGATGCTGCCGCCGCGCTGGCTCGGCTCGGTCCGGCCGCCCTGCCAGCGATAGAACACGCCCTGCCAACCGCCCACAGTGAGGCGGCCTTTCGCCTTCCCCGCATCGCCGCGGCAATCGCCTGTACCGAAACCCACCGGGGGCTGCTGCCAACAACCGTGACCCTTTCGGTGTCGGAGCAGCCACTCACTGAGGTCGCAGCGGAGATCGCTCGACAGACCGGCAACCGCCTGCTGGTACCGGCAGACGCCGCACCCGTCAGCCTGTCCTGTCAGCAAGAACCGTTTTGGGACGTTGCCAGCCGGCTGGCCGCTGTGGCCGGGGGCCAGCTCATGTGCGTCGATCATCCCCCCGGGCTGGCGATCGATCAGCAGCACCCTCCTAGCCAGTCTCCCCTGCCGGCAGTCATCAGTGATCTCCTGCGGATCACTGTCCACCGGATCGACCTCCTTGGACCTGACGGTCGCGCTGGCCACCGTCTGATACTGCGGCTGGCCTGGGAGCCGCGGCTCTCGCCGGTCATGGTCCGGCTCCCGCTGCCCTCCGTTGTCGCCGAGGCTGAGGCTGGCACAACCATCCGCCAGCCACAACGAACCGGCGTCATCGAACCGTTCCTCACCCCCAATCGCTGTTGGGTGAACCTGCCGATCCGCTTGGAACCACCGCCGCCAGGCAGTACGGTGCTGACCTCCCTCCGGGGCACCGTGGAACTCTGGCTGCCGGGCTTTGAACATCGTTTCCATCTTCCGCTGGCTCCCTCCCCACGCGACCCCGGGGAAGCAGACGAAGGGCCCTTTCCTCCCCACCACGTAGGCGACCTCACGGTCAGACTCGATGCCTGGTGGCAGACCACTACTGCGTTGGGGCCACAGATCACCGTCCGGGTCACGGCCCAGCATGAGACCCCTTCGGCAGCCTTCGACTCGCACCGGGGCTGGCTTCATGACCACATTCCCAAACTTTTTCTGCCCGACAGCACCACACTTCCGGCGACCGCCCACCGCGTGGTTCGTCGCAGCGATCGCGGGCTCACGCTTGAGGCAACCTTTGCCCCCACTGACCCAGCACCAGCCACGGGACTTCAGTTGGGCTGGCGGCTCCCGCTGGGCGTCTCACGACTACCGATTGACTTCTGGCTGCGGCAGACGCCGCTGCCCCTTCCAGAGACTGAATAAGCCCTGCGCAGGCTGGCCAGCCCGCCAGGCTTCGCCAGGTTCGCGTTGTTCCTCGTCCAGTTGGCCGCTATGGTCCACGCTTCGTTGACGGCCCACGATGGTTGATCCGGGTCGGCGGCCTCTTCTCTTGCCTGCTCTACGACACATCTCTGATGAAAATCCGGACTTTCCTGCTGTTCATCTGCATGGTCGTTGTGCCGCTGCTGGCAATGTTCTCCCACAAAATTCCGACGGAAATTCGCGCCGCCTGCGGGGAACTGGTTCTGCAGCCAGCCATCGATCTGATTGAGACAGTCACCCGCTCTGCGGACATGGAACCTGCCTCTCCCGCAGTCGATCTTGAGGCGCCGCCTGCGGCCCCCTTCCTGGCGCGCACACCACAGCCCCAGGGACAGGCCCCACTCGCATCCGCTCAAGTAGGAAACGGCCCAGGGCCCGCGACCGCTGCGTCGACTGCCCTGGCACCAGCTGCCGGCATTGCAGAGGCCAGCCCGATGCCCGCAGCAATGCCTCCTCAGGCAGCCCCGCCGGCGACCTGGCCTCAACAGACCCTGGCCTCGACCAGCGGTGTTCCGGTCGGACCTGAGCGTACCAGCACGCAGCCCCTCCGCGGAGCACTCGCTGCCGCTGGGGTCCAACGCCTGACCATTCAACCCGCAGCAGACGGCAGCGGGAGACTCCACGGCAGTTGTCGCCTCGCTGTTGACGCCCGGGGAGAACTTCAGCGGCTCTTTCACACCCAAGCAATCAGTGAAACCGAGACGCTCCAGAACCTTCTCGACCAGGTGAGCCGGTGGCAACAGCGAATAGCCACCAGACCGACCGGAACCGCGACCGCCACGCAGAGGATTCGGTAACCCCCCCTGACGGCGGCTGCATCACCGCCGACCTCCGTGATGCTGAACGCTCCCCGGAAGCCCTCGTGGATCAGACAACGCCTGCTGACCCGGCCACGACCGGCGGCCGGCTGGCCGCCGAGGCTGCAGCCTTCCAGACGCCTACAACCGCAACGGCCATTCCAGGCCGTCACCAGCAGCCAGCGGCCCCGCCACAAAACCTGCCGCCGACCCTGCCACAGTGGGCCCGAACTGCCACCGGTCGTTCGTGGCCCCCATGTCCGCAGCGAGGAATTGGCCCGGCTCGAGGCGGCCCTATTCATCGCCCGGGAACCGCTGCCCCTGCGGCGACTCGCCAAACTCGCCCGGTTACCCGATGCCACCCGTGGTCGGACACTGCTGCGAGAACTCAATGGCCTGCTTGATACCGCTGGAGCGGCCTTCCGCGTCGAACACCTCGCCGGAGGCTTCCAGCTTCTCACCCGCTCCCAGTTCGGCCCCTGGGTGCGACGAACGCTCGAATATCCCGCCGAAAACCGGCTTTCGAATGCCGCCCTCGAGACACTCTCGATCGTCGCCTACCGCCAGCCTGTCACCCGTCCCGAGATTGAGGCCATCCGAGGGGTTGGCTCGGAAGAGATGCTCCGCCAACTGCTGGACCGCGACCTGATTGCGATTGGCGGCCGCAGCGAGGAACTCGGCCGGCCGAATGTCTACATCACCAGCCGGTACTTCCTCCGGGTCTTTGGCCTGGGCCGCATTGAAGATCTGCCAGCCTGTGAACTGCAGGCCGATCCGACCGATTCCTGAAAAGGACGGCATTTTTTGCGTCCACCGCTTGCATGGCCGGGATCCCATTGGCATATTGCCGAACTCGCTCCCGAGGAATGTCTGCGGCCCGGGCTGGCCAGCCGCGTTCGCCGGGGTGCCACTGGTCACAACCAGACCGCAAACCTATACGAAAGTTGCCGGGAGAAAACGCCGACAACCAAGTGTCGGGCCGAGGGCATCAGCGGTGTTGCGGGACGACCGAGGGTTCTGGCTGCCGGCTGACAACTGTGTGCCGGGTGAAAGAAAGCTGAAATTTTTTGCCGAGGGCTTGGCTTGGTGGCCGGTCTTCGTCCACAATTTTTGAGAGTGTTCCTTTTCCACGACCTTGTGCGGCGACTTCAGGAGACGAAGCAGTGACGATTGTTCTGAATCCAGGTGAGCAGCAAGACGTTTCGCGTGCGGATGTGTTCTGTTGGAACGAACTTCCCGAATTGTTGCTGGCCGACGATCTCTTCGAGCAGGCTGGCAATGGTCTCTCTTCGGCTCCAGCCATCGTCGCTGAAGATGACGACGAGGATGAAGACTGGGACGACGACGAGTACGAGGACGAAGAGTACGAAGACGAGGACGCTGACGACGAAGAAGGCGAAGAGTACGAGGACGAAGACGAAGAGTACGAAGAAGTCGACGACGAAGATGCTGAAGAAGAAGACAGCGAAGAAGGTGAAGAGGAAGAGTGGGAAGAAGTCGACGACGAAGACGCTGAAGAAGAAGACGAAGAGAGCGAAGACGACGAAGAGTACGAATACGAGTACGAAGACGAAGATGAAGATGAGGAAGACGATGAGTGGGAGGATGACGATGAAGGTGACTGGGAAGACGACGAAGACTGATTCGACGTTCCCGCCCGGCCCGATTCATCACTCACTCATGTCGGCTGGTGCCTGTCTGTCCACACCAGCACGAACAACCGCCCCCGTCTTGCTACCAGCACCTCCACTGAGGTCGCCGGTTCAACAGCCGCCAGTTTCCGCATCAGGTCGTTCTGATCAGAGATCGGCACTCCGGCGATCTCCAGGATGCGATCGTTTCGTTTCAGGCCGCCACGGTCGGCAGGTGACCCTGGCCTGATGGCCACCACCAATGGTGCCGTGGGATTAGCCAGGTCTACCCGAATACCAATGCCCCAGCGACCAGGACTGTCGGCAGGGAGCACTGCCCGGGCCTGCAACTGTGACTTGGTCGCGTTTGACTCAGCCCGGCACGCAGGCCGAAACGCCGGACATGCTTCCTCGGCATCGGCGACCTGAAGCACGGTATCGAAAGTCAGTCGCGCGACCGGCTCCAGGCCACTGAGATTGACCCGGTGGGCGTCATCGCTGGGGCGGTGATAGTCGTCGTGCAGACCCGTGTGGAACATCAGCGTGGGAATGCCGGCCTGAAGAAACGTGTAATGGTCGGAATCTGGCTCGACCTTCCAGTTGAACACGAGCTGCAAGGGCGTCTGCGCCTGCGGGCCATTGAGGCGAATCACCATTTCTTCAAGCCCGACGGCAGAGCGGGTGCCGTAGACCGAGAGGGTGTTGTCTCGCAGCCGACCGATCATGTCGAGGTTGATGGCAAAGACGATCCGCCGATACTCCAAGGCAGTTGGTGGATCCTTGAGGAACTGCTTTGAACCGAGCAGCCCCTGTTCTTCACCGTCCCAGAAGGCCAGGAGAACCGAACGGCGCGGTGGCTGCGGCAGCCCCACCAGCGCCTCGGCGATTTCGATCAGGCCGGCCACCCCCGAGGCATTGTCATCGGCGCCATTGTGGACAAAGCCAAACGGTCCAAAGCTATTCCGGGCATTGCCGTACCCGACATGGTCGTAATGCGCCCCCACCACCACCACCTCGTTGCGAACAGCAGGGTCACGCCCCGGAAGAAGGGCCAGCACATTTCGCAACGTTCCCTGCCGACTGGCAAAGGTCTGGAACAGACTGCCCTCGTCACCAGCCGGCTCAAGCTCCAACGGAGCAAGCGCATCGGCCACATACCGGCCGGCCGCTTGGCCGCCGCGGCGTCCCGCCTCCCGTCCCTCGAAGGCGTCGTCTGCCAGGGCGCGAATGTGCCCACCTGCCTCCTGCGCCCGGATGCCAGCACGGGCATGGAGGGCTTCAGCGGCGTCGCCAGCACCGCCGGAAAGCGTGGCCAGCACCATGCCCAGGCAGAGCCAGCATTCCAGTTGACCGAGGGCTCTTCTGGGCATTTCCACGCGGCGACTCCGGGGGCTCCTTGCAAGCAATGGCAACCTCGCTCAGAATGCCCTTTCAGAAATTGCTCGTCCAGAGAAATTTCAAGGCAGTGAGTCGGCCCGGGCATTCTTCCTGAATGGTGGACATTACTCAGTGCCGTCCCGGAGAGGTGGCAGAGTGGTCGAATGCGCGTCTTTGCTAAAGACGTGACCGGTCAAAAGCTGGTCCACGGGTTCGAATCCCGTCCTCTCCGCTTAGCCATGGGGTCGTGCGTCCAGATTTGTGCGTTCACTGGACATCGCACTGCCCCGTGACGGGCAGCGAACCCCCGAGCCACAAACTCATTCAAGCCCTCCGCATCCCCCCTGCCCGCACTGGGGACGCCCGCAGCCCGCGGGGAGAGCCTGACGGGTACTCCCACCGGAGGCGACGTGGGCAGCGACTACGCTGAGTTGCTTGGTCAATTGGATGCTCCCGCAGTGCGGGCAGATCGGCTGTTCATCCCAGCGAACTAGCAGTTCGCATTGCTGGTTACAGGTTCGGCAGGCATATTCGTACAGTGGCATGACAGGTTCACTCCGTGAGGGCTGCCAAATTGTACCAAGCCGCCTCCGCCCCTTGGGGTGCTGAACCATGGCAGCGATCTCCGTCCCCCGGCCCCCGTCACGCATCTGCAGGCTGCCGATGCTCTGGATGATTCTCGGGCTCTGCCTGACCCTGTATGCAAGCATCTGCCTTGTCTTCTTCGTGACGCAGCGGTCCTTCATCTACTTCCCTCAGCCCAGTCGGAACCGCGAAATTGACCGGATCACGCTGGCGACTGCTGCCGGGCAGATCGAACTGGCCGCCCGTCCAACTGCCAGCCCACAGGCACTGCTCTACTTCGGCGGGAACGCAGAGGATGTCACGCTGACCCTGCCTGAACTGGTGGCCGCCTTCCCAGGGCGGGCCATCTATCTGATGCAGTACCGGGGCTACGGCGGCAGCACCGGGCAGCCAACGGAACGAGACCTGCGCGAAGATGTTGCTCTCGCCGCTGCATTCATTCGAGAACGGCATCCACACCTCCTGCTGATTGGTCGGAGTCTCGGCAGCAGCCTGGCAATCGGTCTGGCCGCAGACCACCCTCCCGAGCACCTAGTACTGATAACCCCGTTTGACAGCATTCTGGCCATCGCCACACAGATCGCGCCATGGCTCCCCATGAACTGGCTGCTGCACGACCGCTGGGAATCAGTCCAAGACGCACCTCGAGTGAACTGCCCCACACTCATCCTCGCCGCGTCTGACGACGAGATCGTGCCGGCCGCCAACACCACGCGGCTGCTCCAGGCATTTCCAGAGCCAGGCCCGACACTCGCAGTGATTGAGGGCACCGATCACAATTCAATCTCAGCCGCGTCTGCCTTCTGGCAGGTGCTGAGTCAGTTTGTCGCCACCCATTAGTCCGGCATGGCTGATCACTCACCCTGATGCTCTGACTTCCGTCGCTGCGGGGCGGTCGGCTCCTGCCGCCGAAACACCGCCACAACGTCCTCAATCGGGACGACGTAGAGCAGATTGTCCTGCTCGAAATCGACCGGAATTGAATTGCGGGGATGGAACAGCACTTTGTCGTATTTCTCGATGGGAAAATCGGCGTCTCGCTCAATCTGCAGGCTCACCTCGACGACCCGACCGGTGATCGTTGGAATCTCAGCCTGATCGGGCAGGACAATTCCGCCTCGGGTCTGATTCCGACTCTCATCCTTCCGAATCAGCACCCGCATCCCGAGCGGTTCCACAAACTCATTCACCCGCATACGTCCGTTCGTCCCTCTGGTACTGTCAATGTGATTAGCTGCCTGCCACCGAGACTATCAGCATCCGCTGTGAACCATCGTCCTACCAGCATCTGTTCTACGGCCCCAGCGGCCGCTCGACCAGCGTCGCTTGTGACACGCGACAACGGCGGCCCCCCGCGTCATATAGATCTGGTGTATACTTCCACCGCGAAAAGGCGGAAACGTGCTGAGGTCAGTCCGAGGGCCGTACCTGCTGGTGACCTCGCCATGAGCGTGGCTGGCTCGAATTCGTTTGATTGACTCGCTTCAGGGAACCCTGCCCTTGAACACGCCGCCCAACGCCTCAACGCCCGCCAGCCACGACCGGGGAGAACTGGTCGTGATTGCCAATCGGCTCCCGGTGCACCGGCCCAGCCCCGAGAGCCCCTGGGAAACCAGCCCTGGCGGCTTGGTATCAGCGCTGATGCCAATTCTTCGTGAGCACAGGGGGGTCTGGATCGGCTGGGCAGGAAGCTCCGAACAGGCCTGTGAGCCGTTTGAACACGAGGGGCTCTTCAATGTCCCGGTGAGTCTCTCAACCGATGACGTTCGGGACTACTACGAGGGTTTTTCCAACAGCACGCTCTGGCCGCTTTACCACGACGCCTGCCAGACACCACAGTACAACCGCTCGTGGTGGAGCCCTTACGTCGCGGTCAATCGCCGCTTCGCCGAAGTCGCCGCTCGTGAAGCGGCTCCCAACGGTCATGTGCTGGTGCAGGACTACCACCTGCAACTCGTGCCTGGCATGCTTCGCGAACTGCGGCCCGATGTTCGGATTGGGTTCTTCCTTCACATCCCCTTCCCGCCGGTTGAACTGTTCGCCCAGCTTCCCTGGCGGCAGCAGCTGTTGGAAGGCATGCTCGGCGCCGACGTCATCGGCTTTCAGACCCGCCACGGTGCCCAGAACTTCGTGCGACTCGTCAACCGCTACACGACCTCTCGAGGCAGCGGCCAGACCATCGCCGTTGAAGGTCGACGGGTGATGGCGAAGGAATACCCCATCTCAATCGATTTTGTTCGGATCCAGCAGTTGGCCACCGACCCAAACGTAGTCGCCCGGGCAAAGGCGATCCGTGCCGATCTAGGGGAAAACCGCACGATCATGCTCGGCGTTGATCGGCTCGACTACACCAAGGGCATCGACCAACGGCTGCGAGCAGTGTATGAGGTTTTCAAAGGAGGCCGCCACACCGTTGACGATCTTGTGTTGGTGCAGGTGAGCGTGCCCTCGCGGGAAAGCGTCGACGAATACATCGAGGTCCGTGACCGAATCGAAAAACTGGTCGGTCACATCAATGGTGAATTCGGCACCGTCGGGGCCGTTCCCGTTCATTACCTCCGTCGGAGCCTGCCAATTGAGGAACTGGTTGCCTATTACCTGGTCGCTGACGTGATGCTGGTAACCCCCTTCCGCGACGGCATGAACCTGGTCGCCAAAGAGTATGTTGGCAGCCGACAAGACGACACCGGCGTGCTCGTGCTCTCTGAATTCACCGGGTCGGCAGTCGAACTGGACCGGGCAGTCTTGGTCAATCCTCATGACATCGATGGCATGGCAGCGACGATTGAGCGGGCCATCTCCATGCCGAAAGCGGAGCAGGCCCGACGAATGCGGAGCCTGCGGCAGCGGGTACGGAAACGAACGGTCTACAGTTGGGCCGCCGATTTCACTGCTGCGCTGACGGCAGAAAACCCGCCCGCTGAGTCTCCCTCCGAGTCCCTTGCCGCCGACAGCACTGCTTCCTGATTTCTCACCATTGTCCTGGAGACCACCTTGACCGGAACTGATTCCGCCACGCCGCTGCTGATGCCTGAGGATGATCTCGACCTCGCCCTTGAGGCCATTGCCCGCGTCCCGATTCTGCTGGTGGCGACCGACTATGACGGCACGCTCTCGCCGATTGTCGACAACCCCGACGATGCCCAGCCGATTCGTGAATCAATTATTGCACTGCGGGCCCTGGCGCAGTTGTCAGGGACACACTGTGCAGTGATCTCTGGACGGTCGCTCTCTGATCTTGCCAAGCTAAGTGCGCTCGACGGTCAGGTGATGCTGGTGGGGTCACACGGCAGCGAATTCGACCAGGATTTTGTCCGTTCGCTGACCAAGCAACAGATCGCCCTGCGACAGCAGGTGCTCGATGAAATGCATCGGATTGCTGCCCGTGACGAACGCTTTCATATTGAGCCCAAGCCTGCCTCAATCGCCTTTCATTACCGCAATGTCGAGGAGCCACAGGCCACCGAGGCCGTGGACGAGCTCCTCGGCAACGCGGCCACCTGGAATGACGTGCAGGTCAAGTCAGGCAAGAAGGTGCTGGAACTGGCCGTCGTCCACACGTCGAAGGGCGACTGCATCGACGCCCTTCGGCATCGAGTCGGTGCCACTGCTGTTGTTTATTTCGGCGACGACGTCACCGACGAAGATGCCTTTGTCCGGCTTCATGGACCTGACGTGGGGGTCAAGGTTGGCTCCGGCTCGAGCACTGCCAATTTCCGGGTGAGCGATCCGACCGAGGTTGCCCGGCGGCTGGCCCGACTGGCCAGCGCGCGGGAAGCCTATCTGGCTGGCGCCGATGCCGTCCCCATTGAACGCCATGCCCTGCTCTCGGACGGCCGTGTGATGGCGCTGGTTGCCCCCGGTGCCCGCATCAGTTGGATGTGCGCGCCTCGGGTCGACGGGCCAGCGCTATTTGCTGAATTGCTCGGTGGGCCAGCGGTGGGCCATTTCACCATTGAACCAGCTCAGCCTGACGAAACACCACAGCAGCAGTATGACGGCAATTCACTGGTCCTGAAGACAACCTGGTCAAAACTCTCGGTCACTGATTTTCTCGATTGCTCCGCCGGCAAGCCAACACAACGGGCCGGCCGTACGGATCTGATCCGACAGATCGAGGGCCGTGGCGAGGCGCGGATCACTTTCGCACCGCGACTCGATTTTGGTCGCCAACCAACCCGGCTGATCCTCCGCGAGGACGGCCTTGAGATTGACGACACCATCGACCCGATCGTGTTGCGAGCGCCCGGCGTGCAGTGGGAATTGCATGACGAGGGGCCCCATCAGGTTGCTGTCGGCACCGTGACCCTGCGGGGTGAACCGCTCCGGATGGAACTCCGCTATGGCACGGGATCGCTCCGGGAACAGCAGACCATCTCTCCGCAGGAACGATACCGCCTGACAAAATCGTATTGGGAATCGTGGGCCGACCGTCTCGTCCTCCCCAAGCGAGAAGCCCCACTGGTCAGACGCAGCGCATTGGTCCTGAAGGGGCTCTGCTACGGCCCGACTGGCGGGATCGTTGCTGCTGCGACAACAAGCCTACCCGAACACCTCGGTGGCATCCGTAACTGGGATTATCGCTACTGTTGGCTTCGGGATGCCGCGATGTCAGCTTCGGCATTGGTCAAACTTGGATCATTCACCGAAGCGATGGGCTTCCTCGATTGGATGCTCTTGGTCATTGACCGCGCCGCTGCCCCCGAGCGACTGATGCCGCTCTACACCGTGACAGGCCATGAAGTGGGGGCCGAAGCCGAACTGGCTGAACTGGCAGGCTACGCCGGCTCACGGCCGGTCCGGGTGGGCAATGCTGCCCGTGGCCAGGTACAGCTTGATGTATTCGGACCGATTGCAGAGTTGGTCTGGCAACTCCTCCTAGCCGAAGCCCCGGTGTCGAGTGAACACTGGCGGCTGGTGGAGGCGATGGTGCATGCCGTGGAAGCCCGTTGGCATGAGCCCGACCACGGCATCTGGGAGATTCGGAAGCCGCGGCGGCATCACGTTCATTCCAAGGTGATGGGCTGGCTGGCAGTTGATCGGGGTATCCGCATTTCAGAACGGTTCCTCGATCGGCGGCGTCCGGCATGGGAAGACCTTCGGGCAACCATTGCCGCTGACATTCTGGCAAACGCCTGGCATCCTCCCACCGAGGCGTACACCGCGGCCTACGGTGCCGACGACCTCGATGCCGCCTCGCTCATGATCGGACTCAGTGGCCTGGTTGACTGCACCGACCCACGATTCCTGGCCACGGTTGACGCCATCGACAAACGGCTTCGCATGGGGCCAACGGTCTTTCGCTATCTTGCCGATGACGGCCTTCCAGGACGCGAGGGAGGCTTTTTCATCTGTGCCAGCTGGCTGGTTGATTCGCTCTACAAGGCAGGACGCCGCGATGCCGCCGAGGAACTCTTTGAGTCGATGCTTGAACTAGCCGGACCGGAAGGCCTCCTGCCCGAGCAGTACGACCCGCTTCTTCAGCGAACGCTTGGCAATCATCCACAGGCCTACTCGCACATTGGCCTGATCGAAAACGCCCTGACGCTTTCCTCGGACTAATCGGTCACGGCATTGCCTCGGGCGGAAGGGCCGGAGGCAGTTGGCCGCCTTCGGCAGCGACCTGATCGCGGACGATCATCCCATCAGGCAAATGGTAGAAGCCAATGGCCACGATCAGATACGTCGCCAGGAGCACGAGCCCCTCCATCCAGTTGGCCGTGCCGGCATTGAGAACCTCGCGGGCGACAATGATTGTCAGCAGGATGGCGACCACCTCAAAGATCGAAAAGGACAGGTTCATCGGCTCGCCCATCAGCACGCCGGTAAACACCAGCAGCGGAGCGACCAGCAGCACCATCTGAATGGTCGAGCCGACCGTGGCGGCCATCACCAACTCCTGCCGGCCCTGCCGGGCGAAGCGTACGGCCGTCAACACTTCGCCGACGCCCCCCACGCCACCGAGCAACACGATACCACTGAAGGTATCGGAAAGCCCCATCGCCTTGGCAGTCGGCCCTAGCGACTCCGAAAGGGCATCGCTGACAGCCGCCAACAGCCCACCCCCGCCAGCCAACACTCCTAGTGCACGGCCCAGCGTAGGAGTATCCGCCGATGGGGCAGCAGCAGCGGGTGTCGGCCTTTCGCCACGCTCGCCAACCATGGTGACCAAGAGATTGCCGCCGTAGAGCACAAGCAGAATGACCGAGAGTTCCAGGGACAGATCGCGGGTGCCTTCGGGGGTGCCGATCCGAAAGACCGCAGGCACGACGAAGCAGCACCCGCACATCACCAGCATCAGCCCGGTGGCCCGTAAGCGGCGGCGATCAAAGGTGCGGGGACCAAATTTCAGCCCACCCACCACCAAGGCCGCCCCCAGGCCGACCAGCAGATTCACCATGATGGAACCGGTGAGTGAGGCCTTTACCACCCGCCCCAGCCCGTTGTGGAGGGCCACCACCCCAATGATCAATTCCGGGGCGTTACTCAGCGTCGAATTGAGCAGCCCACCAATCACGGAGCCAAGACGCGCCGAGAGCCGCTCGGTTGCGCTCCCCATCACCTCAACCAGCGGCACAATCGCCAGCAGTGAGGTGAGAAACACCGCCCGCGGGTCAGCACCGAACGCATGCAGCAGCAGCGCGGCCGGAACAATCGGCAGAAGCCAGCGAGTATTCATGGAGAGCAGCATACCACCGGTCTAGCAGCGTATGGCTGCCAGAACCGCACCCGTCGGGCATCTGCGATAGACTCAGGGCAGCCGATCAGCGTTCCCCTCTCGCCGCGTCTTCAGCACCGCTTGCTCCGCTCATGACCTCCTATCCACGGCCCGCTGATAATGATGTTCCACCTGTTCGAGAACAGCTGGGCACCATTATTATTGGAGCGGTCGCCGGGCTGTTCGCAGTCGCCTTTCACGCGGTCATGAACCTGGCTGAGGAGACGCGGGCTGAACTGGCTATCCTGGCAACAGAGCACGGGCTTCTCGCTCAAGCCGGTGTGGTGGCCGCCTGCGGTTGCCTAGCGGCTGCGGCGGTCTTCGTCGTTCATCGCTATGCAACGGAGGCCGAGGGGAGTGGCATCGCCGCCGTCCTTGAGGCACATCGCACGGTGAGCGGACGGCGGGCCCTGCGGATTCTCTGGGTCAAGTTTCTCGGTGGCTTCTGCGCCCTCTCTTCTGGCATGCCGCTGGGCCGGGAAGGTCCGAGCGTTCAGATTGGTGCGATGTCGGCCATCGCACTGCGGCAGTACGGGCCCCGGCTGGTCTATTACCGGCGTCGGGCTGTGGAATTGGGTGCGGCAGCCGGACTGGCAGCGGCGTTCAATGCACCACTCTCGGGGGTAGTCTTTTCGTTTGAACTGCTCAAGCAGCCATTCCATGCCCACAATTGCTTTGAGACCATTCTGGCCTGCGCCATCGCCGATTGGGTCTGTCGTCTGTTCCACGGCCCAATTCTGGAACTCCCGATTCTGCTTAATGGCTTTCGCGACTGGCAGGACCTGCCCACATTCGCACTCGTTGGCCTCTGGGCCGGAGCCGTTGCCCTTGGCTTCCAGATGTTCCTGCTGGTTGCCGCAAAGCGGTTTCAGCAGTTGGCCGACCACCGTGGCGGAGCCGTCACGGCAACTGGCATTTGGGGCTGCCTGCTCGGCGTGATTCTGCTCTGCAAACCTGAACTGCTTGGCATCGGCCACTCCCTCTTCGAAGCCTCGATCGAAAACACGATGCCCTTGGCCATCGCCACCCTCGCTCTGGCAGCCCGCATTCCCCTGACTGCCATCAGCTATTCAACCGGGGCTCCGGGTGGACTGATCGTGCCCGCCCTCTTGTTTGGCGTGCTTTCGGGCCAGATCTTCTCGCAGGCATACAGCCTCCTTGCAGGCCCGGTAGACACCGATTTCCATGCCGTCTGCCTCGTCGCTGGCATGGCCGCCAGCATCGGGGCGTTGTTTCGCACCCCGCTGACCGCCACCATCATGGCCGTGGAAATCACAGGCACCTACACCTGCCTGCTCGAAATCTCGATCGCGTACGTCGCGGCCCACTCGCTACTTGGGCTCGCCCGCCAGCCCGACCTCTACACTGCCCTGGGACGGCTTCATGACTCACATCATGGCGGTCAGCCGGCTCGGATTGCCGCCGCCCGACCAGCCGTCAGGCAGCCTGACGCTGACCGCTGAGTTCATCCGCCTCATGTGAGTCGATCGGCTGTGGATCGAGCCCTGTCAGCCCTCTGGCCTCCAGCAGATGCCGGAGCGTTGCCACCTCAGCCGTCAGGTCGCGGAGTTCATCCTGATGGTCATCCTCTTTCTGCAGGAAACTGCTGGCGATCAGACCGGAGAGTGCCCCGAATGAACTGGCGCCGGTCACCATCAGCATGAAGGCAACGATTCGCCCTTCCCAACTGGTTGGATAGAGATCGCCATAGCCAACGGTGGTGACGGTGCAGATGGCCCACCAGACGGCATCTTCCGCGGTGTGAATATTGCCCTCAGCCCCTCCTTCGAAATGCAGAATCGCAAAACTGCTCAGGAAGACCACGACAACAGCGACGAAACTGCCTCCCAAGAGCGCATTCCTCGCCCGATTCTGAAAGACAAGCGAGGCGAGAAACCGCGTCGCCTTGATGCCGCGAATCACCCGCAAAGTTCGCGCGACGCGAGCGGCTCTGCCCCATCGCATCACATCGAAGACGGGAATCGAGGAAAGCAGATCGATCCAGCCCCAGGTGACGAGATATCGCCAACGGCTCTTCGCCCGAATCAGACTGATAACAAAATCGATCTGAAAAACTACGCACACCGTCAGGTCGGCATAGGCAAGCAGGGAGCGTGCCGAAGGAGTCAACTCGATCACAACCCCCACAGCCAACATGCCGATGGCAATCAGGCTGACGAGCAGGATCAGGGCGTTGTAGCCAGCCCACTGCTCTTCATTGACGTGCGCGAAACTTTTACGCAGCAACAACGACGCCGAGCGGTGTGCTGGTTCATGCCCGCGGCCTGATCGCTGCTGGTGGGGTGGGGTGATCGGCATGACTGGACGCAATGAGGACAAACCGTTTCCCAAAGGGCCGCTCGCCCCGTGGACGAGGCCCCATGGGGGTGCGAGAGCATAGAGACCGGTCTGCTCGGGCAGGGACAGCAGTTTGCCGAGCCCCACCCCCGCCAGCCTTCCCAGATTAACCTTGGGGTACATGCCGCTATCATGGTACTCACCCCTTGAGGACTTTGGACGTTCGCCTCCCGCCTCCTTGCCCCCGAATGTGCTGCCAATGGCCACCGCCACTGAACCTGACCGCGACACCATGCCTGCACACCCCGCGATTTCTGCTGAGTTCCTCGACTTTCGTGACCGCAGCCGGGGCAGGCTCGATCTTGACGCCATTCCTGCCGAACGAGCGGCGGGCCGCTTCGTCTGGCTTGATGTCGATCTGAGTGCTGCTCGCACCGAGGACCTGCAGAGCAGCATGCCTGCGACGCTCATCAGCCAGGCCCCCGTTGCAGAACTGCTTGCCACCGGTTGCCGCCAGGCAGCCGATGACAGCCACACGGTCGCATCGCTGCAACGCACTGACGACGCCATTCACATTCGGCTGGTTGGTGCTCAGGAAACAGACCATGAACTCCTCAGCGAATTCCTTGATATCGTGATCACCGACGGGTTGCTTGCGACATTTCGGCACGGACAATCGGGGGTGCTGGATGCCGTCCGGCGGGATTACATCGGTGACTTTGAGCGGCATGCTGCAACCCCGAGCTTTCTGATCTATGAGTTCTGGGACAAGCAGATTGATCAGTTCCTCACTGTGCAGAGCCGGCTCGACGAGGAGGTCGAGGCCATTCGGTTGGCCCTCCGCCAGTCTGCCGACGAGGCCACGCTCACCCGACTCGCCGATGTCTCCAGTCGCCTGCTCGCTCTCCGCAAACGCGTGCTGCCAGCTCGGCGAGTGCTCGAAGAACTTGTTGCCCGCAAGACGACGCTTGTCAGCGAGGCAACGCTCGACTTTCTCGGCAAGATGATCGATACGCTGGAGCGGTTGCTGGCCGACATCACCGCCAACCGGGAAATCCTCGAGAGCGCGATGAATTTCTCACTGACCGTGATGACGCATCGCACCAACCTGACGATGAACCGGCTTGCAGTTGTCAGCACGATCTTCCTGCCGCTGACCTTTCTCTGTGGTGTCTACGGCATGAACTTCGAAGTGATGCCGGAACTCGAGTGGCAACACAGCTACGCCGTGTTCTGGGTTGTCTCAGCCATCATCACCGTCACGCTGACGATCGTCTTGAGGCGGGCCCGGCTGCTCTAGGCATCCTTATCCTGCCGGGACGGTTCTGCCATTTGCACGGGTCGTACCACCTGGGCAACCCTAAAATCTGGGGAAACTTGCCCTTCTGCGCAAGAAGTTCCTTCTCGGCGGGTAACGTTGTAACGGGAAGTCCCTCAGGGAGCCTCCTAGCCACGCCGTCTTCGATCGCACAAGTTCATCAGGCCACCTTCCGCCATGTCAGAAAACCAAGAGTTCATCGCTGAATTTCTGATCGAAGCGGCCGAAAATCTTGACCAACTCGATCAGGATCTGATCGCTTTGGAAGCAGACCCACAGAATCCTGAGCGGCTGGCGAGCATCTTTCGCACGGTTCACACGATCAAGGGAACCTGCGGATTCTTTGGGTTCACCAAACTCAGCAGCCTCACCCACCACGGCGAGCATCTCCTTGGCCGACTCCGTGATGGGGAACTCGTTTTTAATGATGCTAACGCCGCACTGCTGCTGAAACTCGTTGATGCCGTTCGTGCAATCCTCGGTGCCATTGAAACAACTGGTAGCGAAGGCGACGCGGTTTTCACGGAGCTCTCCTTGGAGTTGGAAGTTGCCGCCGCCGGGACAGCCTCTCCTCACAAGGATTCCTGGAAATCGGATCAGGCCATCACCCCAGCAGAATCTTTGACCGACCAAGAGGTGATGCCTGCTGCAGCCCTGCCGACCGTATCCGACGGTGATCCCCCGGTGGAGACCACGACCAAAAAACCCGTACCCACAAGCACTGCATCGG
Source organism: Planctomycetaceae bacterium (assembly GCA_011523305.1). Taxonomy (GTDB): domain Bacteria; phylum Planctomycetota; class Planctomycetia; order Pirellulales; family UBA1268; genus UBA1268. The sequence goes on from WTHB01000032.1 coordinate 21,478, forward strand.
CACAGCCGACTCCTGCGGCCGATCCCGTCCAAAGCGAAGCACCCACGGCTCCAGAAGAGCCCGCTCTTCCCCAATCCCGGACGTCTACAGCCCTTGATGCAACGATCCGTGTTGATGTTGGCTTGCTCGATAATATCGTTGATCTGGTTGGTGAACTCGTCCTGGCCCGAAATCAACTCCGCACTAATCCAGTCACGGATCCGGTCCTTGCAAACGCCATCAATCGGATTCACGCCGTCACCGGCGAACTGCAGGAAGTGGCCATGCAGACTCGCATGGCACCAATCGATCAGCTTTTCAGCAAATTCCCTCGAATTGTCCGGGACGTCGCCTCGTCCTGTGGAAAGCAAATCGATCTTTTCGTTGATGGCTCAGACACTGAACTCGACCGTTCCTTGATCGAAAAGATTCGGGACCCGCTCACCCACCTGATCCGGAATGCCATTGATCATGGCATCGAGTCGGCTGAAGCCCGACATGCCGCAGGCAAACCAGCAGCTGGTCGACTCTCACTGCGGGCTTTGCACGAGAGCGGTCAGGTCACGATCGAAGTCTCCGACGACGGCGGTGGTATCTCAGTCGATGCCATCCGGGAGAAGGCCATTGCCCGGGGGCTGGTATCGGCCGAGGCAGCAGCCTCAATGTCGACCGACCGCATCTACCAATTCATCTTCGAACCAGGATTTTCGACTGCCCAGGCCGTAACGAATATTTCTGGCCGGGGCGTTGGGATGGATGTCGTCCGCACGAATATCGAATCGATCGGCGGCACGGTGGACATCAGCAGCCAGCCAGGCGTTGGCACCGTCGTCCGGGTGCGAATCCCTCTCACGTTGGCGATTATTCCCGCCCTCATTGTCACCAGTGGTGGTGAACGCCTCGCGATTCCCCAGCCCTATGTCCAGGAACTAATAGCACTGCGAGACACCGGAACACACAACTCCATTGAAGGCCTAGACGGCGCCCCCGTTCTCCGCCTCCGAGATCGGCTGATCCCGGTGGTCTTTATGGATCGTTGGCTTGGGCTGAGTGCATGGTCAGAGCGTCCAACGCGGGGAACTGTTGTTGTTGTCCGTGTCGACAACCATGAATTTGGCCTTGTGGTCGATGCCGTCACAACAGTTGGCCAGACAAGCTTGTCGACTGTTGAAAACACTGGCCTCTGGATTATTGTTGTTAAACCCATCAGCAGCCTCCTTGCCCCGATGGGCCTGTACTCAGGGGCGACAGTAATGGGTGACGGCGGCGTCGTGCTGATTCTTGATCTTCGGGGCCTTGCCATGGCAACCGACATCCCTGCTCGCCTCAACTCAGAGACGCTAGATCACTCCG
>WTHB01000149.1 GCA_011523305.1 Planctomycetaceae bacterium
GTCCATGGACTGCGTACGAACATCATCCGCGTACAAGGAGAAGTCACAAAGAATGGCCTAGTCGATCATAATGTCGCCCTCCTCAAAAGAGTTCTCACATTGAACCCAAACATGCAGGTTCTTCTGACATTCTGGCAACCGCGCTCGGAAGAACACCAAGATCTTGAATACTGGCTCAACGAGGTTTTGATCAACAATGAGAGGCAATATGTTCTTCGCCACGACCGAGAGCGTGAATGGGCAGATGAAATGGTTAGTCGCGTTCGGTACTACGTAGACCAAGGAATTCCTATCACACAAATCGGGGCTCAAAACGAATCCAACTGGTCACACCAAGGCACACAAACCTGTCGCTGGGAACCCCCGCGACTCAAGTCTTTTCTTGAAGAAAAGATCAAGCCACGTCTGCTGCAGGCAGGGCTCAATCATGTCGAGATCGTTGCTCCTGACCTTGCTTTTGTTGGGCCTGATGCGAGCGAACTCCAGCGTTTTAGACCAGTGACGTCAAGTAGTTCCGTCGATATCGTCGCCTATCACATGTACGACAGTTTTTCCGGTGACATGGATGGCAGCTTAGACAACCTTATTGCTGATGCGCAAGCAGTCCGAAAAATAACGGCACAGCACGCTGCAGGCAAACGGCTCTGGATGACTGAGACGACTGGAGCACAATGGAATAGTGATACCTGGCATACCTTTGGCTGGACACCAGAACTTACCGATCACCAAAAGGCAATCAAAGCAGCTCGGTACATGCACATGGCCTTTGTCGATGCACAAGCGAATGCCTTCCTTTGGTGGGGCCTGATCTATTCCCTAGCTCCCGATAGCATCGATGACCCAAATGTGCGACAGAAGCACCGTGACGAAGGTCTTGTTCTTGTCAAGCACAAATGGGTGCAGGGCCGGCAACCTCTCGCCGAACGCACAAAAAAGTACTTCGTGTTTCAGCATTTTTCTGGGTATGTGCAACCCGGCTTCCGTCGAATTCATACTGAGCAACCGGACAATCTACAATTATCTGCGTTCCAAAACCCACGCAACAACAGCATCATCGCCGTCGCAATCAATGACACGAAATCCCCCAGGCATCTGCATCTGGTTGCTCCAACAGGCATGCATCTAAGTCAAGTCATACAGACGGATGAACAACAGAACTGCCACCCTGTAGACAAAAACACCTCTATGCCGCCTGAATCTATCCGAACGCTTGTCTACGAGGCCCCCGCGGTACCTGCCACATCATTTTGATCATCGGCGGGCAGGTCGCAAGGAGAGCAGTAGATAGCGGAACTCATCGCTACAGCAACGCGAAGCGTTGTTGCAGCACGCCCCGCGCGAAGGACCTAGGCGTCTGTCGACCACCATGCCTAATCATGACCTGCTAAAAAAATGAGACGGGCCCCATGGCATAAAATTGAACAAGGCAGCACCAGGCTCCTTTCATTTCACTTTTCTCGATGACGTCTTTTCGGGTGCTTTATGCGTGCATCTACCTCGCTTGTCGTGTTCTTATTGCTTTTTCATATCACCTCCCTACCAGCTGGTGATATTTACATCTCTCCGGACGTAGGTTCAGCAAGTCCGAACAGTCACGACAAGCATTTTCAGAGTCTTGAGAAAGCACTGAGTCTTGCTGGTGCCGGCGACACACTCTGGCTGTGTGAGGGCCGCTATAAAGAACAGGTGAATCTAGTTGGGAAAAACGGGATTCGAATTCGTCCCGTAGATAACGCACACGTTGTGCTTGACGGAACTGTCGAAATCCCAAAAGCATGGCAGCCATGGCAGAACGGCATCTGGAAGCAACAACTAGACATCAACCCGCACCAGCTTTTCCTTGACGACAATCTCGTTTATCTCGCTCGCTGGCCAAACGCCAACTTTGAGGACGGTTCGATCTGGCGGATGATGAGGGGAATGCGAAGTGCCGAGGGTGGCTGGAACAAGCACAAGCAAATGTGGGAAGGCCGTTCACGACTGGGACTTCTCTACGACGATTCATTTCACTACCCAGAAACACCGGGTTTTCGTGAAGGGGACAGTCGCTATCAGATTGATCCAGAAATTAACTTTAAAGAGCAACCAGAGAGCCTCGCACAATCCGGCTACGACTTCAAAGATTGCATCGTGGTCCTGAATGTCGGGCACTGGCAGACGTGGGCACGACGCATCACCGATCATAAACCAAACCAAGACCACTTCTCATACGACCCATCCGGGCTCACTGGCACCAACATACAGCAGTTTTCTGCGTACCACATCCTCGGCCTGGCTGCACTCGATCGCTCAAATGAGTGGTGGTTTGATTCAGCGACAAAAACAATTTACTACAAGCCGCCGGACGAACTGAACCCGAACTTACTCAACCTGCGCGGACGGACACGTGATTTCGGCATCCGGTTAGATCGCTGTTCCGATATTAAGATAAGTGGCCTTCACGTCCATGCCTCGGGGTTCTGGGTAAAAAATTGCACAAACGTTGCGGTGCATGGCTGCACATTTGACTACCCAGCGACTCATCGCTTTCTCGAGGGCAATTTCAAGCACTTCGTTGCCTGGAACCCTGCATCGAATAGTAACACCATGCCAAGCTTTTTTGGGGGAAACAACAACGTCTTTTACAATAGCACGATCCGATTTTGTAACGCTCCAATATTTTTCGGAAGCGAAGACATGCGTGTGGAAAACTGCCTTTTCAGCGACATCGAATGGGAGGTAAACTCGAACGGCGGTTCCGGTGCCGTAATGATAGGTAAGGGAGGAACCTTTCGACGGAACACTCTACGACGCTGCGGCAACTCAGAGGGACTACGTGCGGTCGATGAAGGAACAACGATTGTCCTCAATCGCCTTTCAAATATGAGCAACCTCCAGCACGACGGTTCTGCAATTAATGTTGGAACCACAAAGCATCACAAAGCGGTCGTTTCCCACAACTGGGTACACGACTGCAACCGCCAAGGTATTCGCTTTGACTATCACGGAAGCGGCATTTGCCGGGAGGATGGGTCACTTTACGGTGATGGCGTCTACAAGAGGAATGTCACCTGGAATACTACTGACAATGAGATCAAAGGCGATCGTCATCTGATTCTCAATAACACAATCCTGCGAAACAACCACTACCCCAATGTTTTCCAGGAGCCAGTAACCATGTCGGTGCAGGGCTTCTTTGTCATGCATGAAATTAATGGAAACGCGAATAGCCTGACCCGCAATAACCTGGGAACAATTCGCAGCCGCTCATTCCACCTAGAGGATAGTCCCAGACCCTGGTGGAAACGTTCGAATGGCACTGTCATGCCAGTCGCGGAAGTTCTTCCTGGCCAATCAGACCACAATAATTGCGAACCGGGGGCCGCTTGGAAATATCTTCGTGATCCCGCCAACCATGACTTCCGGCCCAAGGCTGGCTCCCCTTTAGTCGATGCCGGCTTACCCGTGAAGCCACATGAACTTCCAAGCCCCGATCTGAGGTTTTCTCAGCACCGTTACGTCGGTTCTGCGCCAGACATTGGAGCTTACGAATTCGCAGACAAAAGGTATTGGATACCAGGCAGGCTCGAGCACACCGCCTCAAATCCAATACCTCGAAACGGTGGTGAGAACGTGCCACTCAACGCCGATCTCATGTTTCTCGAGGCAAATCAATCCTCGGAACACACCATTTATTTCGGGAATCATCCTCAGAATCTTCAAGTGATTGCAATTCTCAAAGACAATGAAACCAACATCGTTACTCCACCCAAATTAGTTGAAAGAACAACCTACTATTGGCAAGTTGGTGCGAAAAGTCGCTTCACTACGGAAACAATCTCGCCAACTTGGAAATTCACTACGGGCGAGTAGAACGCGGGCCGGGCGATCGTTAAATCAGCCATTGTGAATGCGTCAAAACCAAGGAAGCCGTTCTGCTGCAAGAGTCAGTGGTGCACAGCGGGCGCCGACACCAATGCAAAAAGGACAGGATGTTCAACGGCACTTCCCCGCTTCACGTCGGTCAGGAGAAGCCCCCCAGCGTTGCTCCTCACCTAAGGTGGGTCAAGGAGCAAGCCCATGAGCCCCAAACAGCCGAAAAAATGACGCTAAAAGCCGGCTCACTGGCAGAATTCTGCCCACTGCGCAGACGACATTGAATCAGGTGGAAGGCTGATCTTCACGAGCGAGGCACTTGCAGAACTGCGGTTGATGGCTCTATTTTTCGGAATCACTGCTTAGGTCAAAGTCCAGCACGTTGTTTCGTCGCTCAACAGTTGCTGTGAGAATGCTCTCAGGGCCGCCGAAGCGATCCGGCAAGAGGTTAATCAGATCCATGCCGGTTGGTGGCTGTTTTGTTGAGTCACGAGAGTTCTCGTCGGGCACAAAACCAGCCGCTTCATCGAGCGCGCGTTGTCTTGCGTGCATGGCAGTTGCATATGCAACTGCTGACTCTGAGTTGTCTGCTACAAATTTTGTAATCTTCACTTGATGGCTTCCCAGCACGGCTCCTAGAATTCCTTTTTTAAACAAAAGGATGTATTTGCCTTGTTCATCGGTGCGGCCGCTAGATGCCCGGCTGTTTATTGGAGCAAAAGTAACCGTCGCGTCTTCAACAGGTTTGCCATCAAGGGTTACGGTTCCTTGGACAGGCGCAGTTTCTGGGTACCGTGACCGGCTACAGCCAACAAGGACAGCAAAAAGAAGTCCCCAGACGAGAGAATGAACAAGCCTCGGTTGGCAGGTTTTCTTTTGTCGATTCATAGTAGAACCAATAGGTTATGCCGGCACGCTTGCCGCTGCCACCATGGTCACCCCTGTGGCTATTGAAGGTTTCGAACAACACCTTTTCGGTAAGCTGGCTTTTTAATCGTTCTTGAAATTAAAACGACTCTCACGCTCGACTAAGCCGGCTGGTTTTTAGCGAACTAGTTCACTTGTCTCGCCTTACCCTAAAAATCATCGCCGAGGACATTTCCATCGCTGCGGTGACATGCATCGGCAAGTGTAGAGTCGGAGATGCTGTCTAGCACCATCTTTACCGAGCCGTCGCACATGACAAACTGCGCTCCCCCTGGGTGTGCACTGCTCCATGAATCCGCAGCGGTTCCGTGCCAAGGGTTGCCGCTGGATACTGGCCATGTGTCCGGCACATTATTCGGCAGTGCTGGGTCGTAGTCATTGATTTGTAAGTTGGAATTCGCCTTGTCGAAAATGGTAAGAAAGTTGTAGGCGTGCGGGCCTGTCCAGAAGTTGGCTCTGTGTTGTCCGAGCCAGTTAGCAGCTTCGTGGTTGCCGTGTTCGGAGCTTTCATAGTCCCGCTCACCAACGAGGAAAGTGTTCGACAGACCGTCAGTGATCTTACTCAACGGCAACTTAATCCGCATAAAAAGAACTCCTGTGTACGTGTCGGTGTACCCCAGCAAGTTTGACGCATTGTCATCATGGTAGCAGTGCCCAGGGTTTCCGTGCCTGTTGTTGAGCCTGACGGTACCAGCATTCCCCACGTAATTTGAGGTGGCGCAGTCCCAGGCAGTATTGCGGCCCATGTACCTTCCGCGTTCATGATTTCGATCAGGGGCTGTGTCAGAGGGACAGCGGTAGGTAGCAATGTTTGTGAGTCCAGCAGAAAGAGCCGCTGGTGATGTCGTGCTTGAATTTCCAACGTTAAGAGTAGAAGCCAAGGTCACTTCTTCCATGAACTGCAATATGAAAGACGACCAGGCCCAGCCACCACCATTATTTTCTGCAAAGCCACATTGGATGCCAGGAGGAAATGTTCCATAGGCATCGTTGTAGTTATGAAGAGCTATGCCAATTTGCTTGAGGTTATTTGTGCAGACTGAACGCCTGGCTGCTTCACGGGCTTGCTGCACAGCCGGCAAAAGAAGTCCAACAAGGATGCCAATGATGGCAATGACAACGAGTAATTCAATTAGTGTGAAACCTGTGCGGTCGTTAATATGACGGGAGCGAGACATTGTGGAATACTCCGTACAAGGTTTGAAACAGAACGGTTTAAAACAGAACGTCGTGAAAACAGGCCTAGCTTTGAGGATAGCACTGCCAACGGCACTTTCACAAGTTTTGCGTCCTTCAAGAGAAAGCCCCCGAGCCTTGCTCGGCCCTTCAGGCGGACGAGGGAGTGACCGCATGAGCCTCAAGGAACCCAGAAAATGCAGCCGAAAAGCCGAATTCCATGCAGATTTCTGCCACTGTGCAGACCGCTGTCGAATCACCTTCCGTGCGGCAGCGCGATCGTGCGTCACGAAGCATGAGCACTTGTCGTCAGTGTCGATGAATGTCGACCTTGGGCACGTCCTCGGGCGAGGCTTGATGACGACTGCCGTCATCCTGAGCCTGTACTAGGTCATCCGAGTCGACGGGTGGCCCCCGGGCTGGCGAAACGTGCGGTGGCTCCAGTGGCTCGCCCACGTGCGTCAGAATTTTCCGAATTGTCTCCGGCTGGGCGATGAAACCGATCAGCCGGACGTCACCGGCGCAATTCCGGCACGCCAGAGAAGATGCTTTTCCCACATGGGCCAACAGCTTCGCTCAGTCGATTCGCGAAGTGTCGAGGGAACCCAGCTTTTCAGCGGTGCTGTCGGCTCTGCCAGCACTTTTCCCTGATTGCCGAGATTGCCGATCTTCATGGCCGTCACGGCTGGCCGCATCGGGTGATTCGGTGCAAACACCCCGTGATAGCGATACCGTCGCTTTCAGGGGGGTGGGATCAGCGTCGCCAGTCGGTCCAAAAACTCAAACGGGGTCAAGTCGACAACACCACTCGTCGCAGGCCGCGTTGACTTCCGTGCACGGACCGGCCCCACACAGTCGCTCTGCTTGTGCCGGGGCAGGGCATAGCAAACCCGCCCATGCTGGTCGCCTGTGCCTGGCGCCACCGACAGTCGCTCCAGCGCAAACGCCGGCCGGGCACAGTAGCGCAACAGGTGTTCAAGGCTCTGAAATCACGCCGACACATCGCGGTCAGACGGAGAGGTACGAACACTTCCATCGACCGAGGACCCGCTGTGCTTCCAGGCAAGCATGTTGGCCGCCGCCGCACGCAGTTCGTGATCGCGAACTTGACCGCGAGTTGAACCAGGACCTCGACATCTTGCTGCACACCATCTTTAAGGACCGTCCGTCGCATGACGCCTATCAAACGGCCGAGCGACACCTGCACTTCATCGAGGCCACCAAGGAGAATTGGGCCGAGGTCCGCGTCTTTGACAGCAGGATCCAGGAGGCATGTAGTCCGTAGTCTGTAGTCCGAAACAAGTACTGCGCTGTTTCGGCCAGAGGGGCAAATTTGCCTTACATTTCTGTTCCTGACGGCGTCGCTTACGGCGGCTATAGTGAGCTACTTGGAGCTCGTCCCGCCTCTACCCCCCCGACCTGAAATGAACCTCTGCCACTGGGTTGTTACCGCGTCTTTGCTGGTTCAATTTTCGTTCTCGGCAATCTCCAATGCAGCCGAAGTTGGTCACCTCACGTTTGAGGACGATGTTCAGCCGATCCTGCGCCGTCATTGCTACCGTTGCCACGGGTCGAAGAACCAAGAAGCAAGCTTGCAACTCAATCTTCGTTCCGCGGCGATGGGCCTGGCCGACTCGGATGAACCGATCATCGTCAAGCATGATGCCGATGCGAGTCTTTTGATTCTCCGCACCGAAGGCGATGCCCACGGTGATCAAATGCCGCCCGATGCCGCTCCGCTGACTAAACGTGAGATCAGCGTGCTGCGGCTCTGGGTCGATCAAGGGGCGCCCTGGCCTAATGCGCTGGCCGAGCCAAAACACTGGGCCTACCAACCGATCACCCGGCCGGAGATTTCCGAGGGGCATTCCTCTAAAACGGCGATCGATTACTTCATTGCCCGTAGGCTGAAACAGCGTGGACTCGCGATGGCTGGCTCGGTGGATCGAGCCCGCTTGATTCGACGGGGCTCTTTGGCGCTGATCGGTGTGCCGCCGACGCCGGCCGAGGTCCAGCGGTTTGTCGATGATCCATCCGCCAACGCCTACGAAAAGGTCGTTGACCGTTTGCTCGAGTCGCCCCGCTATGGCGAACGATGGGCCGTTCCGTGGTTGGACCTAGCTCGCTACGCCGACAGCAACGGGTTTCAGGCGGACCAGATTCGTGACAACTGGGCTTACCGCGACTGGGTCATTCGCGCCATCAACGACGGCTTGCCCTTCGACCAGTTTGTCGTCGATCAGATCGCCGGCGACCTGCGAGAAAACGCGACGGTGGACCAGCGGATCGCGACCGGTTTTCATCGGATGACGACCTGTAACGTGGAAGCCGGCGTTCACCCCGAAGCCAACCGCGTCAATCAAGTCGTCGATCGCGTCAACACGACCGCTACCATTTTTCTGGGCACGACATTCGAGTGTGCTCAATGTCATGAACACAAGTACGATCCCTTTACCCAGGAAGACTACTACGGGCTCTTCGCTTACTTCAACAGCACGCCGCTGGAAGTCAAAAACACATCGGGAGTCACTTGGGACTTTTATGGACCGACGATGGAGTTACCGCGTGATGAGGACGCCGCGCGACGCCACCGACAACTCAATGAACAATTGGCCCGGCTGGAAGGCGACCGCAAAGAAGCGTCCCAGGCAAGTGATGAAGAATTCGACCAGTGGCTGTCGAAATTGCGCGAGAGCCACGAGGTCGCCTGGAAACCATTGGTTCCCGAAAATTTCGAATCGAGCACAGGCGAAGAATTTACAATTCTCGACGACGGAGCAGTCTTACTGGCGGGAAGTGTCCCGGATACGGTCGAGCATGTGTTTACGTTCGCTTACGACCAGAAGATCACTGCCGTTCGGCTGGACGTTCTGACCGACGATGCCATTCCGGGAAAGGGTCCTGGACGCGGCGATTCTCAGCGCACCAATATCATCCTGAATGAATTCACGTGCCAGCACCTGCGCGGGGGTAAGGCGACGAAGATCAAGCTCCAGGATGCGGCGGCCGATTTCTCGCAGAGCAAGTGGCATGTCTCCGGCGCGATCGATGGCGACCGCAAATCGGGCTGGGCCATCGCACCCCAGTTCGGCAAACCGCACTGGGCCAGTTTTGTGTTAGCTCAGCCGATGAAGCTTGAAGGTGACAAGGATCGGCTGCGAATCACGTTATCGCAGTTCTACGGCCGCGGCCGCGTGATCGGCAAACCACGCATCTCAGTCTATTCCGGCGACACCACTTTTCTTAATCTCGATGACTCGCTGCGCGAGTTGGCCGCCAAGAAGAAGCTCAACAAAGCGGACACAGCTAAGCTGCGTAAACATTTTAACAAGGACAACCCGCGGATTCGCAGACTCGACCGCCAGCTTGCCGACATCAAGAAAGAGCTGCAGACGTCGAAACCAGACACCACGCTGGTGATGGTCGAGATGGATCAGCCGCGGGAAACCGCCGTGATGATTCGCGGTGACTACGAGAATCTCGGCCAGAAAGTCCAGCCGGGGACGCCCGCCGCGCTGCCCGGGCTCGAGTCCATTGAGCGGACCGGTGATCGCTTGGAATTGGCACACTGGTTGACGTCGCCCGAAAACCCGCTGCTGGCCCGCGTGACCGTCAATCGATGGTGGGCCGAGATTTTTGGGACCGGATTGGTTAGCACGCTGGAGGATTTCGGCACCCAGGGAGAAGATCCCAGTCACCCGGAACTCTTGGACTGGCTGGCCAGTGAACTGATCGAATCAGGCTGGTCGCGAAAGCACGTTCACAAGTTGATCGTGATGTCGGACGCCTACCGCCAATCCTCTCGCGTGACACCAGAACTGTTGGAGATCGATCCGACCAATCGTCTGATCAGCCGTGGTCCACGATTCCGTCTGGCGGCCGAGTTGCTGCGAGACAACGCCTTGGCCATCAGCGGGCTCTTATCCGACAAGATGTATGGTCCACCAATTATGCCCTACCAACCGGACAACATCTGGCGCAGCGTCGGTCGCAACCAGCCGAAGTGGTCGGCGGCCCAGACCGAAGACCGATTCCGGCGAGGTGTCTACGTCGTTTGGAAACGGGCGGCGCCCTACCCCAGCTTCATCAACTTCGACGCTCCCGATCGGGGTAGTTGCACGGTCAATCGAGGCCGGAGCAACACGCCGTTGCAAGCACTAACGTTGCTGAACGATCCGGCGTACGCCGAAATGGCGCTGGGGCTTGCCGATCGCATCCTCAGTGACGCCCCGGCCAACGATGATGCGTCACGACTCGAATACGGGATGCAGTTGGCAGTGGCCCGACGCGTGAGTACTTACGAAATCAGCGTGCTGAAAGACCTGCTGGACCGCGAGCGGGAGATGCTGAAACAGAACGAGTCGATGATTTCCGGACGGACGAAAGTCCCGTTCCGTGAGATGTCGCTCCGATTCAAAGATCCGGCTGAGCTTGCCGCCTGGTTCGCCGTGGCCAATGCGTTGTTGAATCTTGACGAAACGATGAGCCAATGAGCATCACACCCACATCGCTTGGGCGACGCGCGCTACTTCAGCAGACAGGATTTGGTCTGGGAGCGTTCGCACTTTCCCAACTGCTGCAGAGCGAATCGATTGCCGGGAGTGCCTCGTCCAAGGGAACCTTGGCTGCGCGGCCGCCGCATTTTCCGGCCAAGGCCAAGAGCATCATTTATCTGCACATGGTCGGTGCGCCGAGCCATCTGGATCTGTACGACCTCAAGCCCGAGCTTCAGCGGCGCAACGGCGAGCCCTGCCCGAAAGAGTTGTTCGAGTCGGGTAAGTTCGCCTTCGTGCGGGATTTGCCCAACCTTCTCGGCACTTCGACCGACAAGAAATACCAATTCACTCGATCGGGACAATCCGGGCTGCCGCTGTCGAATTTGTTGCCGCACCTACAGGGCGTCGCGGATGAATTGACGTTGATCAAGTCGCTTCACACCGACGAGTTCAATCACGGGCCGGCGCAGATGTTCATGCTCAGCGGCTTTGGTCGCTTCGGCAGGCCCAGCATCGGATCGTGGTTGAATTACGGGTTGGGGACCGAGAATCAGGATCTTCCGGGATTTGTGGTGCTGATCACAGGCAACGTGCTCGGCGCCGGCAGCCCCGCTTGGGGAAGCGGTTTCTTGCCCAGTGTCTATCAGGGTGTCGAATTCCGCAGCCAAGGCGATCCCGTCTTGTTCCTATCCAATCCCAAGGGGATGGTGCCCAAGTCTCGCAGGGCCGTCATCGACACCGTCAACCAGCTCAACCGAGAGCAGTTGCTTGACATCGGGGACCCGGAAATCGCTACGCGTATCAGCCAGTACGAATTGGCCTATCGCATGCAAACGAGTGTCCCGGAGCTGATGGATATCTCCGCCGAACCGACAAGCATTCACGAGATGTATGGCACCAAGCCAGGTCAAACCAGCTTCGCCAATAATTGTCTGCTGGCTCGCCGATTGGTCGAACGCGGTGTGCGATTCGTGCAACTTTTTGACCAGGGCTGGGATGCTCACGGCAGTGTCTTCAACAACATCGCCAATAAGGCTAGGCAAGTCGACCAACCGATCGCCGCCTTGATTCGAGACTTACGTCAGCGAGGTTTACTCGATTCAACGCTCGTGGTCTGGTCGGCCGAATTTGGCCGAACACCATTCGCGCAGGGCAAGAACAGCGAAGGGAACGACACCAAGGCAGGTCGTGACCATCACAAAGATGCCTTTACGGTGTGGGTTGCCGGAGGTGGAACCAAGGGCGGGATGAGCTACGGCAGCACCGATGAACTCGGTTACACGATCGCTGAGAAACCGGTTCATGTGCACGACTTCAACGCGACCCTGCTGCACTTGATGGGAATCAATCACGAGCGTTTGACGTTCCGGTACCAGGGAAGGCAGTACCGGTTGACCGACGTGGAAGGCCACGTGGTGAGAGACATTCTCGCGTGATGGGGAAGTCTCGAGGCTTAAGGATAGGACGTCGACGGCACTTTCGCAGCGAACTCAGGGCCGTTGTTGTTGCCGATATGATCCGGCACCCGACGTTGCTCCGAACGCCTGACGGTAGAAGGCCCAGTTGGAGTCGCCGAGTGCCTGGAACGTGCGGAGCGGGTTGTGCCCCACGCCGCCGAGCACGGTCCACGTGTGGGGAATCTTCAGTCGCTCGAGATGCTCATGGAAATCCCGATTGTTGGCGTACGTCTCGTCCCGATCCCCGCAGACCATCCGCACCAGCGAACCCCGAGCGATCACTTCTGCATGCTGTTCGGCAAGCGCGCGTGGGCTGACGCTCCTGAAATACTCGGGATCACCCCCATAGACCCGCTCGAGCACCTCGAGCGCACGTCGTCGGCTGGCTCGCGGCGCGTCGTCGAGCAGGCTGGCCTGCAGCGGACCGCCTCCCATGATGGAAACAGCGCGGAACACGTCGGGGTATTTAAATCCCAGTCGTGCCGCGCCGTATCCACCCATGCTGTAGCCATCGAGCAGCCGTCCCTCGCGTGTGGCGATCGTGCGATACGCCGCGTCGATGTGTGGCACGAGTTCGCCGACGATCACGGTCTCCAAGGGAGCCGAACCGTCCTTCCAGTCGACGTACATCCCGTTCGGCATGCCGTTGACAAACACGACGAGGCAGGGAGGCGCCGTGCCGGCCTCGACGGCCGCGGCGAACAGGGCGGCGACCTTTGGGATTCCCGGCAGCCCGCCCCCCGAGCCGTGCAGCCAGTACACGACCGGAAAGCGGCGATCCGATTCACGAGTGTACACGGCCGGCGTGTACATGTGATAGCTGACGGTGGCCTTCGCAGCGGGACTCTCGAACATGTGAAATGACACCCCTGGCGCCTTGATCTTCGGCGTCACCCAGGCGAGGTGCGTTCTAGTCATGCCAGTCTCGGCAGCCGACGCCCGCGTTGGCTGAACGACCGCGACGACGCCGACCAGCGTCGTGACGAGCATGAACGTCCTGGTCGTCTGCGAGAACCTCATGAAGTGGTCGTCTCCAATGCGGCGGGCAGAGTGTTCACTGGGCCTTTGAAGGGCTGTGGTGGTCCCATCAGGATAACCACACCGTACACAGCGGAAACTGGAAACTGGTCAAAAGCAAAGATGAAGTATGGAAATTTTCCAGATCTATCAAGCCCTGCGGAAACCAAAAATCTGGCGGTTCAACATCCCGGAAAATGCAGGGATATCAAGAAACTATGATAAGACGAGGTGGTTCAATTCCGGGAAGACCGAAAGATCAAACAGCACTCCATATTCGAATACGAAAAGACTTCGACTCATAGTAATAATATGTGCATGCCTCACTGCGACAGCGCTCGCTTGCAAGAGCAAAACGAACGCAAACGAACGAATATGAGAAATCGAATGCGTCTATTGATTGGATTGATTAGCCTTAGTTTATGCGATTTGTCACAGGCTGGCGATGCTCCTTAGTATCGGGGGGTAGAGCCTGGGGAGCCAGAATTCATCGCGTGCGATGTTCTCGTCTGCGGAGGCACGCCTGCTGGTGTGGCCGCAGCCATTCAGGCTGGAGGCATGATGACCTGCCACCCTTAAACGACACCCAACTATCTCAGCGGCCAAGCCCCAAAGTAATCGTTACACGATGACAACTAGTTGGGAGATGGTAGCAGCACGACATCAATCGGGTGGATGATGCCGTCTTTGCAACGAATCGATGGGGGTAAAAACTGCGCATCATTAATACGTGTTATCTGCTGGTTCTCGCTCAGTATGAGGCGGCCGCCACGCACAGCCTTGAGCGTTTTTGCTTGCGGCGTTTTGTCGAGTTCAATTTCTCCTGTGACGACGTGGTACGAAAGGAGCTCGATAAGTTTTTCTTGCATCGCTGGTTCATAAAGTGCCTCAAGCAAACCATCTGGCAATGCGGCAAATGCCTCATCTGTTGGAGCAAATACAGTGAGCGGATTGTCCCATTGAAAAAAAGTGGTAAGCCGTGCGACATCGAGTGCTTTTTTGAATTCCGTGAAGCGGCCGTCTGCTTCAAGTGAGGGGATTATCCGTTTTTGTTCCTCGTTGTTTTGTTTTCCAGTTGGGGGGCTGCTGGCCGAGGCGGGCGCCTCTATTCGTCCTTTTCCTTTTCCGTAGGTGCGTATCCACTTCACTTGAAGATCAAATGGACCGGCTTGCTTGTCCGCGAGAAGTATCCAGAGCCGACTTATTTTGGTCGTGTCTAGCTTTGCGTCAGGAAATGTGCGTCCCCTCCAACTTCCGGTGAAGTCACTGAACGGGATTTTTACCTGCACCCACTCCTTGGCTTTGGTCTGAAACTCCCCGGCAAAGGAGAGTGTGTTCCCGCGATGTTTTGCTGTAGAGTCAAGCCGCGCTTCATACGTTCGTCCATCACCCTTGACTAGCAAAAGAAGGCCGAGGTCATTGCTGAGGTCATAGTCAATAGGCCCACTTCTCGCCGTCGAAAAACCCCCGTTATTTTCGAGCGAAAGAGTTCCAGAGAAATGCATCGCATCTTCGGAAGTGAATTCCAAATTGCCTTTCGATCGTCCGCCCATTACGCCGTCATTGACCACTTGCCATGAGAAGTCCGCGTTTTCTTTTTTGGTGAATTCAGTGATCGACTGCCCACGCCAGCTTCCTGGTGTCCCGGCGATGCATCTGTTGGATGTCGCCCCCTCCAAAAAAACATGCGACTTCAAAAGTGTGATGAAGCAGAGAATCCGCAAAACAGTTTGCGTTTGAAACATCACGGGCACCTCTCGGAACGGAAGGAAGATGCGAACAGCTTTCTGGGGGGCGTGTTCTGAATGCTCACCCCCCCTGAGACCTCGGAAAGACTACTGGCAAAGTGTTGACTCATCAACTCAGCGAGCCTTTTCACGCCATCTAAAAAGGCTGTTCTAAAGCAAAAACCCTTTGGGGTCAGTGGTGATGAAGCCGGTCAGTCTGCAATCCTCGGGGACACCCTTCAGGGAGTCTGAATCGAGTGACGGTTGCGAAGCCGATGATGGCGAATCTAGAAAGTCACTGCGACGCTTTCCTTCTCACGGTACACCTTTAGGGCATTGTAGCTTTGAAAAAATTTTCAATCGCCGTGCCTCTGCCTTTCCTTCAGCCTGATCATTCTGGAGCTCTCGGTTACAGATGTTTCGGCCGCGACTGACCCATTCGGGTTATGTTGCAAGTGCGGAACGATTGAATACGATTCTGAGGATGAAACGGCACAGGGAAAAAGCGATCTTCTCGACGGGCATGACGGTGGCTCAGCTCATTCCTGTCTGAAGGATAAGACGTTCAAGGGCACTTTTACAAGCGCCGCGTCCGTTAGAAGAGGCCCCAGCCTTGCTCAGCGGCTCAGCCGGACGAGGGAGGTGCCGCATGAGCCTGAAGAAGCCAAAAAAACGAAGCTGAAAAACCGACTTGCCGACGGAATTCTGCCCGCGGCGCAGACCGCTGTCGAATCGCCTTCAGTGCGGCAGCGTGATCTCATTTCACGGAAGAAGAGCACCTGCCGTCAGCGCTGATGAATGTCGATCATGGGCGTGTCCTCGGGCGTGGCTTGGTGACGACTGTGGCCATCGTCAGCCGGCACCAGGTCATTGCGAGCGACGGGTGGCCCTCGAGCCGGTGTCACATAGGGCGGCTCCAGTGGCTCACCCAAGTGCTCGAGAATCTTCCGAATCGGCATTGGCTGGGTGATGAAGTTGATCAGGCAAATATCACCGCGGCAATTCGTGCACGCCAGCGGCAATGCTTCTCCCACGCTCCACTCGTCAGAGAAAGGCCTCATCCCATCACTTTTAACCTAACCGCCCCCCACCCAGTCGGCAGGCAGCGGTCATAGATGAACCAGCAATCGGATGTGGCCTCCCGTAGAAGAGCTTTTTTGCCAACTCCAGAAAAATACTCTTCGAGAAGGATTCATGCACGCGAAAGCAACGGATGAAATTGCCCCAAAAGTTGGCTTCCTGGCGGAATGGGATCGACACCCTTAAGCAATGGATCGGGCGTTGTACTGCAGACGCCGTCCTGAATCATATTTATCACGGTGGCCCGTCGTGGAACGTCTGTAAGATTCGCAAACGAGCCGTGAATTGTCAGTGGGTGATGAAAGACACACTGCCCGGATCGCAACGGAACAGCCACCGGTTGTTGAAACTGCTCCCACTGCTGATCATTCAGCACTGACTGAATCGCATGCATGTCTCCTGAGAGTCCAGTAATTGGCAGCAAATCCCAACGGTGACTTCCTGGAATGTAATGGACGCATCCATTCGCCGGCGTACTTTCATCTAGCCCAATCCAAACAGTGAGGTGGGCCATCGGCGCGGTTCGGGTCCAATACGAATAGTCTTGATGCCAGGCGACTACACCACCGTGTTTGGCTGGCTTGCAAAATAACTGATCGTGCCAGAACCGAACGGGGCCAGCAAGCAATTGCTGTGCCGGAACTACAACCCCAGGATGCCAGAGCAGATCATGAAAACCTGCAGCGATTCGCCACGCCCCAAGCGCATGAAACAGCACCTGGTTGGGGTCAGTCGATTCATTGGAGTGGTATTCATGCCAGAGTTCATTGCCGGGCTGACCAGGCTGCATCAGATCCTTCAACTCTGCACGAAGATGCTCCAGAGCAGTATCTTCCAACAACTGTGACCCAACAACATATCCATTCTCTTCAAAAAACCGTATCTGTTCCGGTGATAATTTCCATTGCTCTCGCGTTGATTCGTCGAGCTTTGGGAATAGTTCACCAATGGGCTCATGGACCATCGAAAGGTCTTTCACTGCGCCGGCATGCATTATTGAAACCTCAGCGAAAATTCCTGCAAAAAATTACCGTGGAAAGAGAATTGGTTTACCAAGCGATAACGAATCAATTCGGGCTTACTTCAATCCAGAGCAAAAAGCAAATGGCATGCCCCGCTCCATGCAGGCAGAAGGTCTCTCACCCAATGTTGCCCTCACCCTCGCAACCCTACCCCACGCTCCAAAAGGCAGAAAGAATCCTCAAAATGGTTGCGTTCTAGTCCTTACGATCGACAAGAAACTACCCTAGGACCCCAAGCAGACTAGGTCTTGTCGCGAGGCGTTCTTCTACGACTAGAAAGCCAGAAGCCGCCACCTGCAATGAAGGCGACAAAACCCAATGCAAATACAGTTTGCCCCCATGCAGACGTCAGCAGAATTTTATTGACAAGGTTCTTATGGTCATCGGCCGACACAGGAATTTTCCCAGTATATTTTCCAACGTGATGCATCAGACTGACAGCGAGATCTTTTTCTGGAATTTCTTTGTGACAGGCCACGCACGTGCCATCTCGTGACATTCGGGCAATCTCATCTCGGTCGAATGCTCGTGACAGCTTCCAGTGGTGGCCGACAGTCGCCAGTTGATTGCCTTCCCTATCAACTATCTGTGACCAATCATGGTCAAGATTCTCTATGGCTCCCATCTGAGTGCGCGCTGACTTGGGAAGGATTGTGCCGTTCGTTGTCTCCAAGTCGACCACGTGCTCTTTGTCCCATTTTCGTGGTCCGTTGATACCCAACCCAAGTGCCTTATCGGACGCATGGCATGACTCGCAGGTTCTTGCATTTTTAGTCATGGTATGCGGCTGAACAGGACTCATGTCGATAGTGAGTTGTCCATCGTCTCCACTTCGCTCGATCCCTGCCGGCGTCTTAAAAATGTGGTTGGTCAGAATCGGTGTGCCATCTCCACCAATCACCGTCACTGATGGCTGACAGCCGGGCGCAAGCGGCGTCACCCTCCCTTCGCCGTTGATTCCCAGCATTGGCTCTTCCCATCGCAGATAACTTCTCAGTTCACTAATCTTCCCGGGGATCATCAGGTCATAATCAGCCTCACCCGAATCGGCACGATGTTCATCTGTTGCATGTTTCCGACCTGCAGCGATCCAGTCAAACCCCATTCGGGAAGAGTTGACCTCGGGACAAAGTTCCTTTTGACTAAAATCCACTTTGACATGGCAGCCAAAACATTGAGGAGCCCAACTGGCATGACAGGTATAGCACTCCATTCGGTTGAGATGCTTTGAAACACCCTGCATGGACACGAGGCCTCGCTGACTAATGGCCTTTTCTTCCACAAGCTTCTTCAGCGGCTTGAGCCGAATGTCTTTGCCCTCAGCCGTGTAGACAATCACGTCCTCCCCGTCTCGAACAACATTCTCATATGGATTACCACGCGCAGTGAGAAGAAAACCGTCTCGACTGTCATGTTTGGCTCCCGCCCAGGTGTGTGGGAGCTGCTCTGGCGTTGTGCCACGCGGGGCACCGGAGGCGACCTCAGCTGCAAATTCATCCATAAAACCCAGCGGCAACTCCCATGGAAATTGATCGGGGGTGCCATGACAGTCAGAACACTCGATTTGAACGGCAGCAAGATTGGTTGGCGCAAGGAACCCGTCACCATGGACATCGATAGACGTGTGACAGTCCTGACACTTCATTCCTTTTTGATAATGGATATCTTGCTCCATCGCGATGTAGTGCTTGGTGTGAAGGCCAGGTTGACTGTCGGCACTTTCATCGAACGGCGAAGCGTACGGAGTTTCCATGAGCCCCTGGAAGGAAACGCCAATTCGTTTTCCACGGTTGTGGCACGTGGTGCATGTCTCAACAGCGAGACCATGGTACGTAACGTCATGGATGGTGACATCCGCATCACGCGTGCCTTGAATTTGATGCGTGAGTGGATGGCCGGTCTCAGCCTTTGAGATACTCAGGTCGGCACCTTCGTAGAGGCCCTCGTTGCTATAAGGGATATGGCAACTTGAACAGCCCATGCCACGGAAATCACCTCGAGAAAATCTTCCTTTTACGCCATGGTGGCACCGATTACATTCCTGACGAATGTACGTAAATGCGGCGAGTGATGGGTCATCATGCAACTTGTCGAGTTCATCAAACCCAATAGCGTCTGGCAGTGGTTCATGCTCGTCAACAAATACGTTGGGTTCAATTGCGGCAAGCGCCTCCATGTATTTCTTGTAATTATCTGTACCCAATCGCACTGAGCGGTCTTTTGGATTTTTGACTGCATAGTTTGCGTATTTGTGTTGGTAGCCCGTTAGGGCACCGAACGACCAGCACGTGCCCTGTATTTTTCCTGCTTCTGTCATCATCAAACTCTGCCACTGCACCTTAACCTGATCTTCATGGCACTTACCACAGGTGTCTTCATTTACCCAAGGGCTTCCGGGATCGGGATAAAAATTTTTACCTCCGTGGGCGATTGCAATCTCCTGAGTCTCCGTAGGGTCACCATTGTGACAGACAACGCAGCCAGCAGGATCCCCCAACGCTTTGCCCCTCGCCATAATCTGGTTGAGCATTTCTGAGCCAATCTCTCGGATCGGTTCAACTTCTGCGTGACATACCATGCAGCCTGATGAGGCAGCCTCAGGAAAATGATCAAGCAGCCGTTCGGGACCATCCGCTCCAGCAAGCTCAGCGCTGACGCAGAAGACTAAAGCGAAAATTACTGCCACCAGCATCAAGCCAGTTGGTTGTTTATGGTGCAGATGATCTCGTGATTGAAACGACATGGCAGGGTGAGTTGGGTACGTGAAAAGCCGTATCTATGATAGCGAAAAGGGCATGTTTCTACGCAAATCGCGTGCAGAGTTAGGTTCTCAAATACGACCGACTCGACACGATTGCTCATGGATGTCGATCACGGTCCATTCATCGGGAAAACTTGGTCTGGATTGCCGCTACCGTCAAACAACTGCACCATCTCACCCCGAAAGACTCGTGATCCTCACACCGGGGAGAGTGAGGCAATTCGAGGCCCCCCTGAAATCACTCGTCACGTCTTGAATGTTTTCACAACGGACCTCGGCCTGTCCTCCAGCCACCAAGGCGGCCGCTAGCCAGCAGCATGCGGTAACTGGCCTCATCGTCATCAGGAAAAAATCTTGAGCCGAGCGATTGCACGTGTCGTCAGCCGAGGCTGGGCATCCTTGAAGTTGATGAGGAAGTAGGTGGCAGCGGTAAGCAAGGCGAAGACAAGCACAAACGCGCACCAGAAATAGGTAGTCGTTATTCGGTAACGCTTTTTGTCGACTTGTGACTTGCTATGCCGGCTGATTTCCCTCAAGGTGAGTTGCCAGAGGATCCCAAAAAAAGCAGCAGCAGAGCCGGCTGAAAGCAGCATGAGAACAACAGAAACGTCCCGCTGAATCCAGGCATTGCTGACGGCTGTCGTACCAGACACACCTGCGAGCAGACCAATGCAGAAGACAACCGTACTAAAACGTGCAAGCCAGTGTCGTTCGGGCGCGTTGTAGGAATCGCCGCTGTCGATTGGTTCAGTATCCGGCGATTCGGCATCGGTGGGTCGCGCATCGTCCTCTAGGTCGAATTCACTTGGCTTTTGCGTCATGAGTTTCTCGCAGCTTCCCCAGAGTAGATACCTCCGTCGTATAAAAATTGTACTTGATCAGAGCAAGCTTTGAGAGCGACCTACTGCGCCGCTGCCGGGTTATCGAGGGGGACTCGCGGGCAGCCAAGCACCAATGCAGCGATTGGGAATGTCGGCTGAAGGCCTGGAGAAATGGCCTTGTCCGCTGCCCGCTGGCCTGGGATTCACGCACTCGCTGGAACGGGGGGATTCATCGGTCCCAAGTGATCGAGCCTCGAATGCGACCGGTCGGGACGGCTTGCAAGATTTTGACGTCGTCAAAGTGAACCGGCTGCCCTGTGACTGTGAAGTGCAGACTTTCTTTGCTTGGATGGGCGATGCCAGGAGACTGAAGGCAGGCTACTGGTTGACCATCGAGGCTTACGCACATTTGCTGACCGACTATTTCCACTTGCATGGTGTACCACTGTTTGGGCTCAATCAGCACTTTGCTGGCAACGCTGCGTCCCTTGAGTAGTTTCTCAGCGGCAAGTTTCTGCTTGGGGTCACGTCGCATGGCAAAGATGTCGTTGCGCATGATGCCCTCTTTATCGTCGCCAAGACGGATCTGTTGGGGGGACACCGCGATCCGGCAGATGTGGCCAGCGTGTGAACCTTTGTGATTCTTGTCGTCAAAGACGACGTTGAAGCGGGTGAAAGCTGTCAGCCGGAATCGGAACGAGACGATCACGTCCTGCATCGGGAGATAGACCCGACCGACGGCGCCGTGGTCCTTCCGTTCTTGTGTGCCAATGAGAACACCATCGGCAACCTGAAACCCTGGAATAACGACCTTCCATTCACCGATACTGTCCCGCTGGAAATCATCCTCGAACAGCGAGTGACTTTTGGTAGCAATCAACACCGAACCCTGTTCCTCGGCAACTGCGTGAAGCCAAGTGATAGCAAGAGGGAGTGCCGCGATAAGCGTTCTCAGGATCATGATGAGGATGTCCAGCGTGAGGGTGAAAGGAAGAATTGGAATGGACACAATCTCCGGGTACTAACCTAGCAGGCTGTGGAAATAGTCTGCCTCAGCAGGATGCGGCGATCGGGAACCCCGAAAACTCTTGGCATTTTCGGGTGTGGCCCAAGTGGAAAAAGGCCACGGACCGCATGCGACTCGCCTTCGGTACGGGAACGCGATTGTTCTTCACGGAGCAAGCGCGCTTGCCGTCAGTTGCGATGAATGTCGATCATGGGCACGTCTTGGGGCAAGGCTTAACGAAGACTGCTGTCATCCTCAGCATCGCCGGCATCAAGATAGCTGTCCATGCCCTGGGCGGCATCGAACCAGGCCTTCCTGCTGGCGTGCGCCGCTAGGGCCTGTCGCTTGGTTTTTGCACGGCTGTCACGTCAACATAGAGGTCGGCTGTGACTGGCTGCCGCGATCACCCCCAGAGATCTTGAGATAGTGGGTCTGCCAGCCAGCCTGCCTCGGCAGCAACGGCGTGCCGGCGGTCATGAACTCAATGTCGTCCGGGTGAGGAGGACAGCAAGGACACGATTCGGGCTTTCCATCACGGGCGGTTCATTCCAGAAATAAGCAGACTCCAGTTTGATACATTATCAGCCCTGATAGCGTGGGGTGGTTGACGAGTACAGCCACTCCACCTCCTGCGGCTCCCAGCAGCGTCGGCAGTGATGCCATCCGGAAATGGCGGCCGCAGGTACTATCTGCACACAACCTTCTCCCAAATCAATCGTCTCTCGCAGGAGCATGCCCAATGCCAGAACACAGTCAATCGCACAAGTCTGACCAGTTACCGCAGGCTGTTCCGTCTCCATCCCGGCGAGAGTTTCTCACGACGGCGGCCCAAGTGGCTGGCGCGGTGGCTATGCCGACGATCGTGTCGGCCAGCGCCCTCGGTCTTGAGGCCGGCACCCCTGCGGCCAGCGAGCGGCTAACTCTCGGCGTGATTGGCTTTGGCCCACGGTGCAAGTACGTCCTCACCGAGATGCTTAAGTTCCCTGATGTTCGGGTCCTCGCGATCGCCGACATCCAGAAGCGTTGCCGACGGGAAGGCAAGCAGTTCATTGATGAGACCTACGGAAATACCGACTGCACAACCACGGGTGATCTGCGAGAGCTGCTTGCCCGCGACGACATTGACTGCGTACTGATTGCCACCGGCGACCGTTGGCACGGGAAGGCGGCGATGATGGCGGCTGAGGCGGGAAAGGATGTCTATTGCGAAAAGCCCTGTGGGCTGACCATCGACATCTGTGGGCAGATCGAGGAGACCATGAAGCGGACTGGCCGGATCTTCCAGGCTGGTACCC
>WTHB01000163.1 GCA_011523305.1 Planctomycetaceae bacterium
GGGGGAGTGGCAGAGTCGGGGGGGGCAGGCTGGGACATGCGGCCTCACGCGGGCAAGAGGAGACAAGTTAGGCCGGCGGTGCGGCATCAACATCCGGATTAGAACCGGCAGCCCCCCAGTTCGAAAGGGTGGTGGCTCACTGACGTCAGCCGCCGTCTTCTGCTGTGGCCACAGGCATTGCTTGCGGCAGTTCCACTTCCAGCACCGTGCCCCGACGGGTCAACCGGCCCTTAACCGTGACGCGGCCCCGCAACTGCTTGACGATCGATTTCACCAGAAACAGGCCGAGCCCCGTCCCCGGCGTGGCCCGCTCCAGTTCGCTTCCCAGCCGGACAAACCGCCGGAACACCTGCGTACGATCAGCCAGAGGAATGCCGGGGCCATTGTCAGCCACTCGCACGACCACCCGGCCGCGAGCAGCCGCTTCGAGCGTGACCTCAACCTGAGGCGTCGGCAGTGAATACTTCACCGCATTGTCGATGAGATTCCGGAAGACGATCTCCAGATCGGCCACCCGGCCCTGCACGCGGAGTTCCGCCGCCGCTGGGGTCGCCGTCATGCCGATGGTCGTCGGCTCCACCCCATGACGCTTCGCCACACGCTCCGCCGCCTGCTCCAACACGGGCAGGAGCGCCGTCGCCTCGCCCCGAGCCGGCGTGGGCTGGTGCATCGTTTTCGCAGCGTCGAGCAGGTGATCGATGAGCGTGTCGAGGCGTTCGACATCCTGGAGCATGAACCGATGAAAATCGGCCTGTTCGCTCGCCGGTACCGGACGCCGGGTGAGCGTCTGGAGATACAGCTTCAGTGACGCCAAGGGACTTTTCAGTTCATGCGTCACACTGTCGATGAAGTTGCTCTGCCGCTGCGACAGGGCGATCGCCTTGACGGCGAGCGCGAGATAGACAATCACCCCGACCAGGACGAGCACCAGCAGCGAGACCCCGACCGCCAGAACCGCCCAGTAGAAGGCGGCATTTTCTGAGCCAAGAGCAGCGGCAATGCTGACCAGCACCCAGCCGACCCCTAGCGTGATGATCGAACCGATCAGCACCACCCCAAGCAGGATCGGCCAGCCGACCGAACGGCGTGATTCCACGGGACCTCCTCAGATCGAGTACAACCCAAGCCTAACGTGCTGGTCGGCAGAGGGGCACATCCTCGCTGAAAGCGGTCAGTCACAGCCCCACGCCCGCACCACTCACAACTGATGACGACGCCCACCACACCGACCACGCCCGCACCGCAACGACAGCCGGTCTGCCTAACAGTCGGCCGGCTGGAGGTCCGGTTTGACTGGCGGGACGACCGCTGGGGACATCGGTTTTTCATTGATGGAAGAGCGGTCTGGGAATCGGTGGAGGGGGCTTCGGCTGCCCCTCCCCTCTCCGACCGCTGGCCCGCCTCGCCGGTATTTACTGAAATCATGATGACCGAAACCGCCGCCGGCCCAGCGCTGCTAGCCGTCGGTCGAGCCGGCCGGTCCCATTTTTCCGCCAGCCTGACCGCTGCAGCCAACACTGCTGACACCCTGCTGGCCGAGATCGCCTGTCGCCTCCAGGAAGCCCCAGACTGGCTTGGCTCGAGCTATCGACCACTCTGCCACGAAGCAGATGAGAGGCCCGCAGGCGGCCAACTCAGCATTCAGCCGCCCCCCGCCGGGTCGAATCTGCCTGCAACCAGCAACTGGTCCTATCGGGTGGGGGTGTCCGGCTTCACCGCCGTTTCCCCGGCATCTTGCGAGCAGCCCGCCGATCAGTCAGATTGAAGGGAGTGGCGGTTGCGGGGCAACCGCTAGGCGGCGTTCCACTGCTGGCTGACGGAAGGTGATGATGTTTGATGTGATTGAGCGGCTGAAAGCCGAGTGGACCGATAAATACGTGGTGATCAACTCACCAGCACCCGAGTTGGCTCGGTTCGCCGAGGCCACCGGAACGGTTCGAACCGTCAACATGAATGGCCGCTGCTTGGTGGAGTTTGACCAGTACAACAACATCGGCTGGTACGACATCGACCCCACGCACCTCACGGTGGTGACCGAGCCGAAGCCAAAGCCCGAAAAACCGGCCAAGGCTGCTCCCGCCAAGGCCGCGGCAGCAAAGAAGCCCGCCGCCAAAGCTGCCGCTGGCAAGCGGCCCTCAACTGCAGACATCCTGGCTGCCGCCCGAGGTGGTGCGGCCAAACCCGCCGCTAAGCCGGCCGGCAAACTGTCGACTGCTGATATTCTTGCCCGGGCCCGAACTGGTGCTGCTCCAGCGGCTCCGGCAGAAGCAGCCCCAGCGGCCGAACCGGAACCGGTTGTTGAGGCCGCCACCGAGCCCACTCCAGAACCACAGGCAGAAAAGCCGAAGGCCGCTTCTGGAGATCTGCCCACAACCACCGCCGAAAAGATCGCCTGGTGTCGGGCCAATGACGCCTCGTGACCGCTGCGGGTTGTCCACCGACGGCCGCCCTGACTGATCAGATCGCCCGCGTTCTCACGCCCTCGTTTCTAAACACCCGTGGTCAAGGAGGAACCGTCATGCTGAGGATGTGCAATATCTGTCGTGGGCTCACTCTGGGCAGTCTGGTCCTGTTGGCTGTCGGCTGCAGCAGACTGGCTGATCATCCCCTGGTCGGGATGGCCAAGGAAGAAGTCCGCCTCAACGAACGGGCTGGCGAGTTGCTCGGCCAGCCCATCGACTGGCAAGGAGCCATCACCGGACGGGCCAACGAGGTCGACGGAATTGCCGCGATGCAAATCCCTGTCAGCGGCCCCAAGGCCAGCGGCGTAGTCGTCGTCGAAGGAAAAAAGTTTCAGGACGAGTGGAGCGTGACCCTGCTCGAACTTCGCCCCGCGGACGCTGGCGAGCCCCTCTCACTCACCGCCGATCTGGCGACTCGCATGGGTGTCAACACACCCAAGTTTGATCCCAACGCGACCCCGGCCCCAGCCACCAATACCGCGCCGCCACCAGCCGAGATTTCGATCGATCTGCCCGACTTACCCCCGGGCATTCCTGGGCAGGAGTAGGGGTTGGCTGGCTGTGTTTGGAAAAAGCCCTCCTGGCCTTTTTTCATCAGAGCTCACGCAGAAAGGTGATCAGGTCATCTCACGAAGCCGGGCCAGTTCGTCTTCTTTGCCGATCACCAACAGAATCTGGTCCTGAATAAGTTTGGTCCGCCCTTCGGGAAACATCTGAAAGCGGCCCTGCATCACATCCCGCAGGCCGAGCACGAAGACTCCCACCTTGTTTCGCAGATCGGCCTCCGCCAGGGTTTTTCCTTCCAATGACTCCGGCACGGTGATTTCAACCACGCTGTACTCCGGATCAATTGGCAAGAAGTCAAGCACGTTCGGCCAACTCGACTTGTCCGCGAGTTCGCGGGCAACCTCCTCCTCCGGAAACACCACGCGATTGGCCCCCAGATGCGAGAGGATCTTGCCGTGCTCCTTCGTCACTCCTTTCACGATGATGTCCCGAGCCCCCAACTCTTTCACATGCAGCGTGGCCAGCAGCGACCGCGAGATTGTCTCCCCCAGGGAGATAAAGACCGATGTGGAGTCTTTGATGGGAAGGTTTTCAAGCAGTTCGCGGTCGGTGGCATCGCCAATGATCGCTTCGTGAATGACATTCTTCACCGCATCAAGCCGATCCCGCCGCTGGTCGACGCCAGTGACGCGGCAGCCGTTGGCCGCCAACCGAGCGGCAAGGGCTGAGCCAAAGGATCCCATCCCCAACATGATGAACCGTCGGTTACTGGTCGATGCCATCGCGTATCAGCCGACAAGCGGCTCCTCCTCTGGATAGTTACGCTGGTAAGCCGGCCGCTGTCGAGATAACGCGACCGCCACGGTGATTGGACCGAGCCGCCCCAGCAACATCAGCACAATCAGAATTGTCTTGCCCGGAACCGACAAGGCTGCGGTGATGCCGGTCGACAGGCCGACCGTGCCGAGGGCCGAAATGCATTCAAAGAGCGCATCAAGAAACCAACGGGGCCGCTCGGCTGCCAGCCGGCCGTTTTCGACCACCAGCAGGGCCACGAGGGCTGCAATGGCAATGGCGCCAAAGATGAGCGCGGTGGCCGTCGCTCGCTCAATGGCCCGCTCGGGAATGGTCCGCTTGGCGAAGTTGGCTCGCTCCTGCCCCCGAAAGCTGGCCCCCGCCTGCACCAGCAGGGTCATGAAGGTACTCACCTTGAAGCCGCCACCGGTCGATCCGGGTCCGGCCCCAATCGCCATCAGCAGAATCGTCAGGAACAGGGTCGCCCCAGAGAGCGTGCCGTAATCGACCGTATTGAAGCCAGCCGTCCGGCAAGTGGTGGAATGGAACAGCCCCGAGAGCAGCCGCGAAGTGAGCGGCCGTCCAGCCAGCACGCCATCCCACTCCAATGCCCAGAAGCTGATGGCGCCGAAGGCGAGCAGCCCGGCCGTACCCAACAGCATGAGCTTGGAGTGCATGTGGAGCCGTTCCCAAAGCGGTTCCCGGCGAGAGAGCCGGGAAAAAATGTCAAAAATCACCGGAAACCCGAGGCCACCCACAAGAACCAGCCCACAGACGATCAGATTGACCGAGACGTCGTCGCGGTAGGCGACGAGACTGTCGTCCCCAAGCGAGAAACCGGCGTTACAAAACGCCGAGACCGAATGGAACGCAGCCCGCCAGATCACCTCGAGCGGAGCACTGCTGTCCCAGGTGGCCGCCGCGAGCAGCAGAAAACCGACTGTTTCCGCCACTAGCACGACGACCAGCACCATCAACGCCAGCCGCCGGATCCCCCGTCCCGTCTTGATCCCCAGCGTCTCCGAAATAACGACCCTCTGCCGGACGGTCGCCTGCCCTCCGATCTGGAAGAGCAACAGCGTGGTGATCGTCATGATGCCGAGCCCGCCAAGCTGAATCAGCAGCAGAATCACCCCCTGTCCGAAGGGTGAGAAATCTTCGAGAGTCGACCGGACCGTCAGGCCGGTGACGCAGCAGGCGCTGGTGGCGGTGAAGACCGCATCGATAACCGCCAGGGGCGGCTGGTCAGTGGCCCGGGCAGCCGGCAGGGCAAGCAGGGCCGCGCCGCAGGCAATCGCCCCGAGGTAGGTGAAAAAAGACCAGCGGGCAGAGTAACTGGCGAGCGTTCCGGTAAATTCGGCCATCTGATGCGGCGATTCGGGTTGTTTTGTCCGAACCGACCACCCGCGACTCATGCAGAGGATGCGACGCCGGTCGCATCCGGGACTCTGCGAGCCATTCCCTCATGGTACTTGGGCGGTGGTCTCCCAGGCAAACCGCCGGGCCGAGACCCCGTCACAGACAAAAAAATCGTTCTCCCTTTCCAAATGTTTGACTCGGATGAATCAACACCCATAATGACGGAGTTCACCGAGCATTTCGCAATCCTGCAACGGCATTCAGCCGTCCCCGCCGCAGGTGATCGGCAGCCTTTGGCAGCCACGGTCGCAACCGGTTGAGCAAACGAGTTCGGAGGCTTCGGGATGGCCCGCTGTCTTGTCGAACCGGACGTGTATATGGAAGCAAGGAGTGGTTCGGTCTGATGGCAAGAATTCGCAACGTGTTTGAAATTATTGAACTCTACGGGCATGACGAAAACTTTGTCCCGCATGTCAGCGAAGAGTTCACCCCAACTGCTGCACCGGCTGGATCGCGTCAGAAGATCGATATTCTGGCTGAGCGGATTCAGCGGGGCATGCCCCTGTGGCACCCGGAAGACACAACCGACACGGCCGATCTCATCGCCGCCGGAAACTCGGCCTGAGCCGACGACAGTCTTCCGTGTAGATGTAGTCAACGCCAGCCGGCGGTCGCATTCGCGTCGCCGGCTGGTTGCGTTGTGGGGCCGCAGGGTGAGGGAATCCGCTTCGCCTGTGTGATACCAATGCGCATTCCCTCGGCTCGCGCCTCGTGCTTCAGTGGGCAGCAACCGCCAAGCGTGGGTACCGCCTCACACAAGCCCGAACCGCAAGGTGAGGGAAATCGCTTCGCTTCACGTGCGGCAACGCACACGGTCTACCGCCGGCCGCGGAGGGCCTGCTCGATATCTCGCTTGGCCGTCTGGGACTTGAGCTTCTGTCGCTTGTCGTGAACCTTGCGGCCCCGACCGACCCCCAACAGCACCTTCACCCGACCATTCTTGAAGTAGGCCTTGAGGGGAACCAGCGTCAGGCTTTTTTCAAACGCCAAGCTGGCAAAGCGGGCGATCTCCCGCCGGTGCAGCAAAAGCTTCCGGGGACGCTTCGGCTGGTGATTGAGCTGATTGGCCTTCTCGTACTCCGGGATATCGCAGCCAATCAGCCAGACCTCGTTGCCCTTCATCCGCCCGTAGGCCTCGTCGAGCGACATCTTCCCCGACCGCAGGCTTTTGACCTCACTGCCGACCAGAGCAATGCCACACTCGAGCGTGTCGAGAATCTCGTAGTTGTGGCGGGCCTTCCGGTTTTCAGCCACCACTCGCTCTGCCGGCTTGGCCTTGTCGACGGCCTTCCCCGCCCCCTTTTTCTTAGGAGTCCCAGCACTGGTCGGTTTTGGTGAGGCCATCGGGTTTTCCGCTCAAGCAAAAATCGGCTCGTAAGCCACAGCGATATTCTGCGATCTTTTCCTGTGAAAGGTAGACTACGCGGTTGCTGCCCAGCCAGCGAGGGCAGACAGAGTGCGGCACGCAGAAGAGGGTAAACCATGAGTCACAGGTGGCTTCAGCAAGCCTTGAGAACGGCATGGATCGTCGGCATCGCTGCTGGCGTCCTTCTTTCGGGCAGTGTCTCTCCGGCGGCACACACTGCCGACTGGCCTGACTGGCGGGGCCCCAACCAGAACCGCCACGCCGCCGACCGTCCGCTGGTTACCTCCTTCGATCCCGAATCGGGCGAGAACATTCTCTGGAAGCGTGAGGACGCGGGCGGCATCTCGACGCCCGTTGTCATGGACGGCCGGCTCTACACGTTGGTGCGGCACCGCCCTGGCACCGCTGACGAAGCTGAGAAGGTGCTCTGTCTCGATACTCGAACCGGTGAGACGCTGTGGGAGAACATCTTCAATGTCTATCTCTCCGATGTGCCGGCCGAGCGGGTCGGCTGGTCGTGCGTCATTGCCGACCCGGCCAGCAAGCAGGTCTTCGCCCACGGCGTCTGTGGCGTGTTCACCGCAATCGATGCTGTCACCGGCACCACGAACTGGCAACGCTCACTCCACGAAGAGTTCGGGTTCCTCTCGACCTACGGTGGTCGAACCAATCGGCCGATCGTCTTTGAAGATCTCGTCATCGCCAGTGCCGTCGTCACAGGCTGGGGCCAGACCGCCAAGCCGGCGCATCGGTTTCTTGGCATGGATGTTGCCACTGGTGAGGTCCGCTGGATGAACGGCACCCGTGAACTGCCTGCCGACACCACCTATTCCACTCCGATGCTCACCGCCCAGAACGGAACAGCCGCGATGATCTTCGGCTCCAGTGATGGCAATGTCTGGAACCTGCAGCCCCGCACGGGCCGCCCGGTCTGGAACTTTGGGCTCTCCCGGCGTGGCCTCAACGTTGCACCGCTGGTGACGGCCGACGGTATCTTCATGTCTCAGGCCGAAGAGAACCTCGACAACACCTCCATGGGAACCGCGGCCAAACTGCAGCTCTCCGGCAGCGGCGATGTCACCGCCACCAATCTCATCTGGCAACACCGCGGGGTGGTCGACGGCAAAGCGATGCCGGTGGTGCTCGGTGACCGGGTCTACTTTGTTGAAGACGGCGCCAAGGTTCATGCCTTCGACCGCGAAACGGGCCAGCCGGTCGGCCGCCCCACCCGGCTGCTGGGAACGATCGTCCGGGCCAGCCCATTGGTGGCCGGCAACCGGCTGTATGTCTGCTCGACCAGTGGCTGGCATGTGTTGGAACCAACCGAAACCGGGCTGCGGTTCGTCCAGCGGATGCGGCTGGAGGAAGAGGACGAGGTAACCGCTTCACCGATTGCCTGGGAAGGACGGCTCTATCTGACCACCGGAGAGCGGCTTTACTGCCTCGGCAACGACAAAACCCTTGCCGCTCCCCCTGACCTTGCTCCACAGCCTCTGCTGTCGGATACCGTGGCAGCCGCCACCGCCGGACCCGCCGGACCCCCAGCCTGGGTGCAGGTGGTGCCGGCGGAGTCACTCGTTGCCGCCGGAGAAACAGTCACCCTCCGGGCACGGCTCTATGACGCTGCCGGACGCTTCGTGAAGGAGTCGCCCGCCAACTTTTCAACCGATGCTGGCGGCATCGATGAGGCTGGTCGTTACACTGCCCCGACAAACACCCATGCAGGTGCGACCATCACGGCCCGGGTGGGTGAACTGACTGGAACCGCACGGGTGCGGTCGATGCCACCCCTGCCCTGGCACTTCGATTTTGATGCCATCACAATCGGTCCCGATCCACGCGGTGGCCTGCCCCGGGGCGAGCCGCCTCTGCCCTGGATTGGCATGCGGTACCGCAACGTCGTGCGAACGGTCGATGGATCCAACTGCATGGTCAAGGTGACCACCATCCCCAAGGGGACGCGGAGCCAGGGCTGGATTGGCCCGACCAACCTGCACGACTACTGCATTGCCGCCGACCTTCGGGCAGAAGAAACCGGCGGCGGCACCGCCGCTTCAACAGGTGAGAGCGACGCTGACGCCTTTGCGAAGGCGACCACCGGTGCGGCAGCCTCGCTGGAAACGGCCCGTCTGCCCGACATGGGCCTGATCGCCCAGCGGTACACGCTTGATCTGATGGGTGCCAGCCAGCAACTTCAGGTCCGCAGTTGGCCCCCTCAGGTGGCCACCCACTTTTCGAAAACCGTTCCCTTCGCCTGGCGGGCAGGTGTCTGGTATCGCATGAAGTTTGAGGCCGGGACCCGCGGGGATGCCGCGGTGCTGCGAGGAAAAGTCTGGCCTCGCAACGAGCCTGAGCCAGAAGACTGGACGGTGGAGGCCGTTCATGAACGGGGCAACCTGCAAGGCAGCCCTGGGTTCTTCGGCAACTCAAAGGTGTCTGAGATCTACGTCGACAATGTTCTGGTGGAGGATCTGCCGTGAGGTATGCAACGTTCGTCTTCGCAAGCCTAGCCGTTGGCCTGCTGACCGGGGGGCCGGCACCGGCCGCGGACTGGAACCAGTGGGGTGGCTCACCCCATCGAAACAACGTTCCGTCGGGCACCGGTATTCCCAGTGAATGGGAGCCGGGCAACTTTGACTACGAGACCGGTGCCTGGCAGCCCGATTCCAGCAAGAACATTGCCTGGGTCGCGGCCCTCGGCAGCCAGAGTTACGGCAATCCGGTCGTTGCCGGTGGCCAGGTATTTGTCGGCACCAACAACGGCAACGGCTGGCTGGAACGCTACCCGGCCAAGGTCGATCTCGGCTGCCTGATTGCCTTCGACTGCAGCACCGGCAGCTTCCTCTGGCAGGACTCCAGTGAAAAACTGCCAACCGGTCGCGTGCATGACTGGCCCCTGCAGGGCATCTGCTGCGCACCGTTGGTGGAAGGCGACCGGCTCTGGTACGTCTCCAGCCGGGGTGAGGTGAAGTGCCTCGATACCGAAGGCTTTCGTGATGGGGAAAACGACGGCCCCTTTACTGATGAGGCCTTTGTCGCTGAGACCGAAGCGGACGTGGTCTGGGTCCTCAACATGATGAAGGAACTCGGCGTCTCGCAGCACAACATGTGTTCCTGTAGCGTGACTGCCGCTGGCGACCTGCTGTTCGTCAACACCAGCAACGGTGTCGATGAGGGGCATATCAATCTGCCGAACCCGAAAGCCCCCAGTTTTCTCTGCCTGAACAAGGAAGACGGCACCGTCCTCTGGAGCGATGCCTCGCCGGGTGCCAATGTGCTGCATGGGCAGTGGTCGAGCCCCGGCTACGCCGAGGTCGAGGGTGTGCCGCAGGTCTTCTTCGGTGGCGGTGACGGCTGGCTCTATGCCTTTGACGCCCGCGGTGATGGCGCCGGCAATGCCAAACTGCTCTGGCAGTTCGACTGCAACCCCAAAGAATCGAAGTACACCCTCGGTGGCCGGGCGGATCGCAACCACATCATCGGCACTCCGGTCTTCCATGAAGGGCTGGTCTACATCGCCGTCGGCGAAGACCCCGAACATGGTGAGGGCGTTGGCCACCTCTGGTGCATTGACCCGACCAAGCGGGGCGACACCAGTCCGGAACTGGCGGTGAGCCTCAACGATCCTGACACGCCGCTCCCCCGCCGCCGCATGCAGGCTGTTATCAAGGAAGAGGGCGAGGTCGCCCGGCCGAACCCCAACTCTGCGGCGGTCTGGCACTACCCAGGCCACGACAGTGACGGGAACGGCAAACTCTCCTTTGAAGAAACCATGCACCGGACCTGCGGGACCGTCGCGATCAAAGATGGCCTGCTATTCATCGCTGACTTTAGCGGGCTGTTCCACTGCCTCGATCTCAAAACGGGCCTGCCCCACTGGACCTACGACATGCTGGCCGCCAGTTGGGGCTCACCGCTCATCGTTGACGGCAAGGTCTACATCGGGGACGAAGACGGTGACATCTGCATTTTCAAACTCGCACCCGACATGGAACTGATCAGCGAGATCAACATGGGCAACAGTGTCTACTCGACGCCGATCGTGGTTGACGACACCCTCTACATTGCCAACCGAAGTCACCTCTTCGCCATCCGCGAAGGTGCGACGCCAGCGGCGCAGTGAAGATGTCTTCCCGCTAGTGTTCTCTATACCGCCCCGTCGCCATCAGCGTGCTCCCATGCCTGCCCTTCGTGTCGTCCTTATTTCGTGCGTTCTAGCCGCCGCTTTCCCAGCCGGAACGGTCGATGCAGCACCGGCCAAGGCAGCACCGGCCGCAGCCAGTGACGCTGCTAGCCGCGTCCTCAAGCCGCTCAGGGAGGCCCGTCGGATTGTCGTGCTGGGTGATTCGATCACCTACGGTGGAGGCTGGGTGGCAACGCTCGCCTGTTGGATGGAAACCGCTGGGATTGAAGGCATGGTCATCAACATGGGACTCTCGAGCGAAACCGTCTCGGGACTGTCGGAAGCGGGGCACGCCGGGGGACGGTTTCCCCGACCGGACCTTCACGAGCGTCTCGACCGGGTGCTGCGGGTGAGCCGTCCTGACGTCGTGCTGGCCTGCTACGGCATGAACTGCGGCATCTACCAACCCTTCGACGCCGAACGGTTTCGCACGTTCCAGAAGGGCATCGACCGGTTACACGAGGCGGTCACGGCAACCGGTGCGACCATTGTCCACCTGACGCCTCCCATCTACGACCAGCGTCCCGACAAGGCTGGCCCTGCCAGGGACACCGACTACGACGCTGTCTTGGCACACTATTCAGCCTGGCTCCTTTCCAAGCGGGCCGACGGCTGGCTGGTGATTGATGTCCACGGCCCAATGAAGGCCGCCTGTGAGCAGGCGCGAGCGAGCGACCCTACCGCCATCTTTTGCCCCGACACCGTCCATCCGAACGCCGCCGGCCACTGGGTGATCACCCGAGCAGTGCTCGACGGGCTGGGCGTGCCAGCTGACTGGACTGAAGAACAGGCCGATCCGCTGCGGCCACTCGTGACGGAACGGCTGAACCTGCTCCGCGATGCCTATCTCTCCGCAGCCGGGCACCAGCGGCCGGGCATCCGGCAGGGGCCTCCCTTAGATGAGGCGCTTTCTGCAGCCAATCGGCTGACCGACTGCATTCGCCAGGACCGGCAGCAGACGGCGGACTGAACCCCGCGACTCAACGGCGAGCAAGCACGGCAGCCTCGGCCGGAGCCGTCGCTGTCGATGCGGCTGCCGGGGCTGACTCCTTCGCCCGCCAGCCAACCGCCAACCAGCCATCCCGGCGGGCCTCCAACTGCTCCATGGGCAACGGACCGGCAATAGCAAGGTCACCTGGCAACTCCAGCGGTTCGATCTCGACCACCTCTTTGAAGACCCGCCCAAATCGTTTCTGGAGAATCCTTCGCAGCGACGTCTGCGAAACACTCAACTTGGCAGCCCCGCCCGGCTCAAAGCCAGGGGGATAGATCTGCACTTCACCGTCCCGCAACAGACGATGCGTCCCGTTCGCCGCCTCGATGCGATAGGTCACCCAGATATCCATGGCTGGGAATGAGCGATCACCAGAGGTGTAGCGGCTACCCCGGATCGTCAGCCGAAAGCGGCCATCCGCAGCGTTGAGTTCCACTGGCTTCCGTTTGGCAAACGTGATGGACCAGGGCGGCTGATCAGGGTCACTGGCAAGCGACTCTGGCAGAGTGCCATCCCGTTCCTTGAATTGCTCTTCGACGAACTCCTGCGTGATGGTGCGACCAGCCAGGGTGATTTCACCGGCATTATTGACCAGCGACTCATGAACACGCACCGCCATGACGGCATCGGCAGCAGCCGCAGGAGGCTCGCTAAAGGCAGCAATCTGATCGGCCAGAGCCTTGCGGCCAACCACGGCCAACTGATTGGCCGTGGTGCTCATCCGCAGTAACTCGGGATACCAGCCCCGTTCCTTCAGGGGCTGGCGAAACTTCTGCTGGTAATCTCGCGCTGCCTTGGCAATGGCGGCAGCCGTTTCCTGCTCAAACTCGTTGCGAACTTTGTCGCGGGCCCGCCGTTCGCTGATCGCCTCAGCCCGTGGACGGATCTTGGCAACCTTTTTCACAACCATCTTCCGAATCATGTTTTTGGCAAACTTGCTCCGAATGCCAATGCCCGTGGTCCGGGTCTTTGTCGACGCCGTGGCCGCCGTCGGGTCAGCCCAAAGCCGCTCATCATCGACATAGATCCGCTTCTGGGCAGACAACTCAGTCAGGCCTTCCGTGCAGACCGTCACCGGACCTTTGGAACTGCGGGTATTGGCCCGGTTCGTCGCGGTGAAGTTCAACTCGGCTATCGCACGGTTAGCAGAGGGAAGGAAATTGAGTAGCACCATCCCACTGGTTCGGCCAGTCCCCCGGACCGGCGTCCCGAGCACCACATCATTGACCGCTGCCACCCGATCGACCTCACGGTCGACCGCCGCCGCGAGTACTTCCTTGTTGACCTGCAGGTGAAGGTTCGGCTGATCGAGGGCCCCGCGGATTCGAGAAACCACCCCGGAGGCCTGACGCGATTCAGTCAGACGGGCCAACAAGGGCCCCACTCCCTCAAGCGATGCTGGGGTTTTTTCCTGCACGGCCTGCGTGACGAGTTTGGAAAGTTTGTCGATCCGCTGGCGGTAGGTCTCGGCCGCCTTGTCATTGGTCGCGGCAACAGTCACCTCAATTGCGGCCGCCAGAGCCCGCCGCACCCCGACGAACTGGTGCATCTCAAGACCATTCTCGGACGCGTTAAAGTAGCGATAGAGCCGCAGCAGGTCGCCCACGTCAAGTGCCTTCCCCGCAGTCGCCTGTCGGGTCAGCAGGGGCCAGTCGAGATACTCTCGCCAGTCAGCCCCACTCGGACTTCGGGCAAGCAACCGGTCGAGTGGCCTGATCGCCTGGCGGAGGCCGTTCGCTGCCTCGGCGAGGGCATCATCACCCGGCGCGACAAAGTCAGGCACCTCTCCGAGCGGCTGCTCGCCAAGGTCAGCGAGATCGACTGCCAGACAGACGACTGGCCCCGTGAGCAGCAGGAGGATGGCTGTGGCAAGCGAGACGAAAAGGCGAAGCATAGAAGCCCCCTGAGCCAGAGTGGGTGAAAACCGTCACGGCCCGCCGTAACGATCAGGCAGAGTCTAACGATTTTCCGGGGGATCGCTCTACGGCAACTCTCGTCGGGAAAGAATCGAGCATCTGGTCGCGGCCGGCCCTTCGGCCCGGTTGTGGGGGGCCGATTGACTACCATCCCCCGACCCAGGGCCCCTTTTTCGCCTTGGGGGCCGAGCGGGAATGGGGGCAATTGCTCTCGGCTGACTGAGGGCCTTCAATGCGAAGGTACAGGGCATCCCGGTAGCGCGGCTTTGGCTGCGGCGGGCGGTCAGCCCCACCACGGACGAACGGGATACATGCAGAATGACGCGGCGCTGCATCGAAGGAGTGATGATGCTGATTGGACTGAGCCACGCCCTGACCTGCGGCCTCTGCGAGGCTGTCGTGCCGGCTGAACCCCTCGAGCCGCCAGCTTCCACACGGGATATTCTTGAGGTGGCTGACTACACCTCTGGGCTCAAGGCTGCTCAGCAGCGATCTGCCCTGCTGC
Organism: Planctomycetaceae bacterium; assembly: GCA_011523305.1. Classification (GTDB taxonomy): domain Bacteria; phylum Planctomycetota; class Planctomycetia; order Pirellulales; family UBA1268; genus UBA1268. The sequence goes on from WTHB01000163.1 coordinate 14,148, forward strand.
TGGTTTCGGTGGAACCTGGGCCCGTGGCCACCGCCACTGATCTGGTCGCCCGCTCGCTGCGGGAGACCGCCACCCGCTCCTGCTTTGAGCAGGCGGATACGCCCTGGGTCTTTTGCCACCTTGGCCTGGATGAGGGAGGCCGCGACCTACTGGCAGCGGCAGCGCTTCAAGAACTCCGCGGAGGCCCCGGTGTGTTCGTGGTTGATCAGGCGCATCCCGCCTGGCTGGGCCGGATTGTTTCTGTGCTCCCTCGGAATGCTGGCCGCTACTACGAGTTTGATCCGGCCGACCTGGCGCTGCTGGCTGATCTTCCGCCGGGGTCCCTGACGCAACGCTCGCTGATCTTTGCCGTCCGGCGACATCCTGACAGCCCCCAGAGTACCTCGGGAGCCTGTGACCAGATGCTCTGTGACGCTGCGGCAGCCCACTCAGCCCACCAGGCCACGCTGCAGCGGCAGGGTCACCATGGCTGGCAGGCACGCTCGCAGCAGCTGGCCGCCGGCCGGGGGTCTGCCGCGGAAGTCTGTGCCGAAAGCTGGCCCGACCAGGACCTGCTCGATTCGTGCGTGGACTGTGTCGCCTGCTGGCGACAATCGACCGGCCACTGGGCCGCTGTCAGCCAGCCCCAGACTGCCTTCGGCTATGACATCCGGCGGGGTACGAACGGCATCTGGTATGCCACCGGCATTTTCATCCGCTGACCACTGCAGTCGGCAGGATGAAGATTTTGCCATCTCCCATGCGGCCTGTGCGGGCAATCTCGGTGAGTTGCACGACCACCTGGTCGAGGCTTGCTTCAGCGACCCAGCACTGAATCTCGACCTTCGGCAGGAACGCGAGCGAGCGATCCTGCTCGGTGGTGGCATCAAGGTAACTCTTCTGCCGGCCGTAGCCTTTGACCTCACTGACCACCAACGCTTCAATTGGCGCCTGGGCCAATGCCTCTAGAACCCGCTCAGCGAGAAACGGTTTGACGATGGTAATGACCTGCTGCATGACCTCACGCCTCCGGGGCCGTCAGCCTCCATCAACATCAGGGGCAGGACCCCGCAGGCGTGAAACCCCGGCACGATGCCGGGACGGCGGACGAGGAACCCTTGGCATTCCCGAAGGACGCCCAAGCCTGCGGTGGCCACGGAGAGCACCGCAGGCGTAAAACTAGCTAAAAAAGTTCTCGCCAAACAGATTCGTCGGCGGGCAGGTCGTCACGGTGATGTCACCATTGACGCGGGTCTTGCAGGCCAGCCGCATCGTTTCTTCGTTGCCAATGTAAGCCATCGAGACACCGAGCCGAGCCTTTTCCAGCACACCCTTGGCATTGGTGTTTTCCATGCCTTTGGTGATCAGAACCCGGCAACTTCCACAGGAGCCCATGCCATGGCAGTTGGCAACCTTGTGGATTCCCGGATAGAGGGCGACCCCGGCGGCAAGGGCTTCCTTCCGCAGGTTGGCTCCCTTGGGAACTTGAATTTCTTTCTTTTCCGTCGCGAAGGTGATCGTCGGCATAGGATTCTCTCGATGGGCGGGCGGTGATTTCCCGATACTGTAGCCATCCGGGGCGGAGGGTTCCACCGTAGCCCGGATGTTCCCGGAGGAAACAGCGAATGGCGGAATTGTCGAAATATCAGCGGCAGGTCATCAAAAACTACTACGAAAACCTCGATACGGCGCTGGTCCAGCGGCTGGGCGAGCAGGTCACCGACCTCTACCTGGCCGAGGGAAAAAAGCGGACAAAACTCTGGGAATCGATCGCCAAGTCGCTCGAGAAACTCGAGGTGCCCAAAGCCCGTATCGAACGGGTGGTGGCCTCCGACGATGCCCGCCAACTCGCCAACCTGCTGCAAGAACTCTGGGGCTAGTTTCACGCGAGCGGTGCCATCCATGGCCACCGATCGCTGAGGGCGGAACCCCAAAACGCCAAAGGGTTTCGGGGGTCCGCAGGCCCGGCATCCGGCCGGGCGGGATGTCTGCACGCGAGCGGTGCCATCCATGGCCACCGATCGCTGAGGACGGCCTACAGGCGCACCGGCTCTCATACCTCCACCGCAGGGGGCGTCTTGATGGAGCGCCACTGCTGCCGGTTGCAGGGATCGCCGCTGCCGTTCATCCTGTGGCTTCGCTCTCCGTGATCTGTTTGAGGAATTTCCCATGGCTTTTGACGATTCCGCCGCGTCCGCTCCCGTCACGCTCGAGGACCTCCGCTGGAAAAAATTCCCCGTGCTCGATGACGGCTTTGTCACGCTCGTCGACGTGATGGGAACCGACGCCTCCGTCGTCCAGGCCGCCCGGGTGAGTTACGGCGAGGGCACCCGGAAGGTCAGCGATGACCGGCAATTGATCCGCTACCTCCTGCGGCATGCCCACACCACGCCCTTCGAAATGGCTGAGGTGAAGTTCCTCGTGCGGGTGCCAATGGACTGCTGGCGACAGTGGGTCCGACACCGGACAGCCAACATTAATGAATACTCCACCCGCTACTCCCTGGCGATCGACTCGATGCAGGCCACTGGCGATGACGGCTGGCGGAGTCAGGCCAGCACCAACCGCCAAGGCTCCGCCGGCTTTCTCACGGCGACAGACGGACACCCGCTCACACAGTCCGAGCAGGAACTCCAAAGCCTCGCTCGCCGGGTCTATGAAGAACGGCTCGCTTCCGGTATCGCCCGCGAACAAGCCCGCAAGGATCTGCCGCTGTCGACCTACACCGAGGCTTACTGGAAGGTTGACCTGCACAACCTCCTGCACTTTCTTGCCTTGCGGATGGACAGCCATGCCCAGCTCGAGATCCGCCGCTACGCCGAAACCATCGGCCAGGAAATCATCGCCAAACTGTTCCCGCTCTGCTGGGAAGCCTTCCTTGACTATCGCTTCCACGCCCTGCGATTGACGCAGCTTGATCAGGGCGTCATCCAGCGGCTGGCCAGCACCGGCAGTCTGCCGGCAGATCAGCAGGCATTCCTGGCCGCCCAAGATGAGACCTGGGCCGGACTCGAACGCTGCCGTGAACGCGACGAATGCCTGTCCAAACTGATTTCACTCGGCCTCGTCCGCGAGTGAATCAAGTTGTAGGGCAGAAACCGTCGTGCCGGCGACAAGGCTCCCACACCCAGCCGGCAACACGAGCAGGCCACTGGCCCGTGAAAGCCCCAACAGATCAGCCGAGCCCCCCCAGGGCAACGGCTCTGCCGTCAGGCCTTTGGCTGTCGCTCTCAGCGTGCAGGGGTGGTAGACCGGACGATCAGCATTTCCCTTGGCCGGACTGACGAGGCGTACTGATCGAGTCTGCCGCTGCCCTTCCGCAGGTGGCCTGCCTGCCACAATCGCCAGCGCCGGCCGCACAAAGAGTTCAAAGCAGACGAGTGAACTGACCGGATTGCCCGGGAGGCCAAAGACGAGCGTCGGGGCCGCCGCCGACCGCTGCAGCACACCAAACCAGATCGGTTTGCCCGGCTTCAGCCGTACCTTGTGGAACACGCAGGCCACACCAGCTGCGGCCAACGCCCCTGGAACAAGGTCGTAGTCACCGGCCGATACGCCACCGGAAAGCAGCAGCAGGTCTGCTGCCAGCCCCTGGGTAATCGCTGCCCGCAAGGGTTCTGGCTTGTCACCGGCAATCCCGAGCAGGATCGGCTCGGCACCACACTGACGCACGGCAGCAGCAAGCATCGGACCGTTGGAGTTGCGGGTCTGACCGTAGGCCGGCGTCACTGCCGCAGAGACCAATTCACTGCCAGTGGTAATAACGGCCACGCGGGGCGGGGCAAGAACCTCCACATGCTGCCCCCCTGCCTCTGCCGCCAGGCCAATCTGCGGAGCCGCCAACCTCGTGCCAGCGGCCAACACCGTCTGCCCCGCCCGGAATGAGTCACCCTGTCGGGCAATGTGCTGGCCTGCCCGAAAGCTGGGCTCCTGCAAACGAACCCGATTACCAGCATGAGCCGCCGCCGTCCCGGCAACGGCCCGCTCGATCGGCACGACGGCATCGGCCCCGGCTGGCACCGGTGCCCCGGTCATGATCCGTGCACAGCATCCAGGGCGAACCACCAGGCCGGTTGCATCACCCGCAGCCACGTCGGCAACCACGTCGAGTTCAATGCTCTCTGTCGGCTCACAGGCCGCCGCCGAAAAGTCGGCGCTGCAGACGGCGAATCCGTCCATCATCGCCCGATCCCACGGCGGCGAATCGATATCGGCCACGACAGCTGCGGTCAGGCTCTGCCCCACCGCTGCCTCCAGCCGCACCCGCCGCGGCGGCAGCGGCTCAGCGGTCTCAGCAATCAGCCGCAGCGCCTCCGTGACATCGATCATGCCGGCACCACACCACTCGACAGTTGCAGGAACCTGCGTAGCAGGTCGTATCCGGTCGGCGTCAGAAAACTCTCTGGATGGAACTGAACCCCGAAGATGGGCAGCGTCCGATGCCGGATCGCCATGATCTCGCGACTGCCGTCAGGGGCTGCCGCCCAGGCATCGACCTCAAATTCCTTCGGCAGCGTGGGCGGATCAATCACCAGACTGTGATAGCGGGTGGCCTCAAGCGGAGAGGGCAGACCGGCGAACAGTCCCGCCCCCGTATGCTCGATCTGATCGACCTTGCCGTGCATCAACTGCTTGGCCCGAACAATTCGGCCCCCAAACACCTGCCCGATCGACTGATGCCCTAGGCAGACGCCCAGCATCGGCATCCGGCCAGCAAATCGGCGGACCACGTCACAGGAAACGCCAGCCTCATCAGGCGTGCACGGCCCCGGAGAAATCACCAGGTGGCTCGGCTGCTTGGCCGCGATCTCATCCCCCGTGATCTGATCGTTGCGATGCACTTCAACCGGCAAGCCGGGCGCAATCTCGCCAAGTCGCTGGACGAGATTCCAGGTGAAGGAATCGTAGTTGTCGATCAGGAGGAGCATGCGGCGGCAGCGATAACGAAAGAGGCAGGCGGCAACGAGAACGGACGAAAACTTCCCTAGTCAAGCAACGTCACCGGGTGTCCTTCCCGGTCCACTAGGGGGATGACCTGAGGCTTGTAGATCGTGGTGTACGCCTCGGCCAGGCGGTGGGCATCGAGGGCTTCCTGCGACGCCCAATGTTCAACGAGGGTGAACCGGCTGGCATCAGTCTGGGAGTGATAGACATCGAACCGCTCGCAGCCAGGCTCCTGCCGACTCTTCCGCATGGCGTCCGTGAGCAAGGCTCGAACCGTCTCGACGTCAGCGGCCTGCTTTACCTGAAGCACAATATTCATGCAGATCATCGGTCGGTCTCCTTTTCTCCTTTTACTGTACCAAGACCGGTCGCGTTGCCGGCCCCGGTCCATATCGGCGGGCCAAGACTCGCAGATAAGGCGGCAGATACCGGGACCGGTGGCCGTACGTTCCTGGTCGGGCGGCCGCATCGGCTTCAGTTGGTTCCCAGCAATCTTCGATTCCGAAACCGGCAGCGCACATGCCGCCGAGCAGGTCAGTCAAAGAATGGACGAATTCATCGGTGCCGGTCTCTCGCAGCCGCGATGGCGGAGCCGGCGGCAGCGGCTGACGAGGCTGAACTGCCGTGGGCAGGGGTTCGCTGAGCTCATAGCGACCAGCTGGGTTCGGCGTCAGGGATGACTGGAGGCTGGTCGGTGCCTTGTGCTGGCTGAGATAGCGACCACCCGGCCGACAGATTCGGGCCACTTCGGCAAACAGCCGCTGCACCGAGGGCAGGTAGCAGGTACTCACCGGCTGAATCACCAGATCAAACCGTCCCGCGGGCAACATGCCGAGGTCGTCCATCGAGGTCTGCACCAGCGTCAGTTCGAGTTGCCGTTCACGGGCCACCTGGCGGTCGAGTTCCAGCATCGCTGAGGAGATGTCAACGACGGTCACCCGCCCACCAGCCGCCGCGTAGAGCGGACCATGCTTTCCGCCACCGGCAGCAAGGCAGAGGATCTCCAGCCCCACCAAACACTCTGGCAGCCAGGGTCGCCCGGGTGGCCCGCCCGTTCCGAGCCAAGCCCGCGGATCTGCAAAGGCGGCATCGACCGCCGGCTGGGCCAGCGGCTCTCTTGCTGCAGCCAGCCGATCCCAGGCAGTCGCATTGCGACGCAGAATCGGTCCGGCGGTCTCATCTGAGGAGAGATTTGAATGCATCGGCACACCCTTCCCTCGCGGAGGCACCAACCGCTCGCCGTCACTCAGCCGCTTGCTGCTGTAGCAGCCCCATCCGATACATCACCTCGAGTGGTGGCCCCGGCTTCCAGCGTTTGCGGCGGGCGTCATAGACCGCCGGCACCAGCGTTGGCCGACCGGTTTCAGGGTTGTCCAGAGGCCCTGCCGCAAGCGGCAGGTCAAAGGTCGCTCCGCTCTCGCGGCAGAAGTACCGGACCACGGGCACGCCTTCAGCCGCGACGGCCGGAGGATGTGGCGGGAAGAGGCTCAGAATAAGCAGCCATGCCGTCACCGCAAGACCGCCCCCCACAACCCAGAGTCGAGTGTCTTTCACAACCTTGGCTCCATCAACGGGGCTGACTACTGGAGATCATACAGGGCGTCGGCTGCCGTAGCGTCATCGGGCGAGCCATCACACACAATGCCGACACGATGGAATTGCATTTGGGCAATCTGGGGCTGGCTGCTCCACGGGCCAGCCCGAAACCGATACGGATAGGCCTCAACATGGCCATCCACAAAGACGACATTGGCGAAGTCTCCCGCATGCCGGAAATGTACCTGAGGATCGGTGCTGGTCGGCAACTGCAGTCCTCCCAGATTCTCCCGGAGAGCAAAGGGGGCCAGAAAATAGATGATCGCACTTTCCGCAAAGGCAATCGTTCGCGTGGTCTCCTGAACCCGGCTGAGTCGGTGCCGCAGGTTCCGATCCTGGAGCGACACACCGGGCCATGCTGACCAATCCCAGACCGTGCCCGGCCCTAAGTTGGAATTGTAGTCAAAGCCGGTGGCCATCTTTCCGTACCGCAACTGCTCAACCGCATCGGGCCCAAAGTTTGGACACTGGTAGGCCTGAATGTTGCCCTCCATGAAGGGCGAGAGCGTCCCGGCCTCAAAGTGGAGGCGATCGGCGAGCGCTGCCTGATTCTCGTCAACCTCGCCAAACCAGTAGCGGCTTTTCCCGGCGTAGGGATTGTTGGAGGGGTTGGCTAGGGTGTCAGCAATGCGATCTTCGTCATCGACCTTCAGAGGTGGCATGCGATCGTTATTGGCAGTAATGTAGCCATGCATCGCAATACCCAACTGGCGGAGGTTACTCGCGCAGGAGGTGCGGCGGGACGCTTCCCGGGCCGCTTGCGTCGCCGGGAGGAGGAGCCCAACCAACACGCCGATAATGGCGATCACCACGAGCAGTTCGATCAGGGAAAACCCCTTCGGCAGGCCGACTTGCCCGCAGGCCGGACATTTTTTTCTGTCAGGATTCATTCGCAGCGACTCCATGTGGCCAACACGGCGAGCACCAGCGGTTGCTGGTCGGGGCTGCGCAGATCGGCCTTCGCTATCACACACCTGCCCACACATGTGGGCCGTGCCCGTGAAGCCGCCCTCGCAACTGCACGCGCTCCAGTGAATGCCGGCAGGTCTTCTGACTCTCAGGCCGTTTCGACTGACGCCTTCTCACGAACGGGCCGAAGCCTCCTCGCAATGGCAACGCATGTCAGCCGAGTTGATCAAACCGCTCCCTTCGCAGCCTGATCACCTGATTACAGCGGCGGGGCCGTCCCGGAATTCCACCGGTGTTCCCTGTTCACCCGTCAAAAGTCAACCATTTCACGGGTCGCCGAGCATTCGAGCGGCAGTCTACGCCAGGCCCGCTGGCTGTCAACGAGAGAGGAGCATTCCCCGAGGATCGCAGAAGCCAGGCCGACCACAGAGACACCCTCACCGGAAAACTCCCCGTAGTCGGTTCGGGGTGAGGGCAAACCCTGCCGGTGGAAGCGAACGCAGCGACCGACTCTGCCGGTTATCCGGCGCGTCCCCACACCACCGTAGCAGCCGCTGCCGCCGGCATCTCTTGCCTAACAGAACGACCTAAGTCGTTGGGGAAAAAAAACTTAGAGCCAACTCAAGCCTGTTTCCCCCGTCCGCCGATAGCCCCTCTGTCCCCCGGGGCATCACTGTGCCCGTCGGGCAACCAAAAGGGGGCGGCAGTAACCTGAAGTTCTCGAGTCACGGAATGGCTCGACAGGCCTGTCGCAGATTTGAGTACGTGGATCACTCCCTCGGGGTGACAAAAACCGCGCGGTCGGGGTCGATCATCCTCGCGTGATCCACAAGCAAAGGAGATGTGGCTCGATGAAGCGTATGATGTTTCTCGGTGCACTGGTCCTCGGTGTCACCATGTGTAGTCAGTCCTATGGTTTTGAGCTCCTCGATCGGATGCTCGGAAAGGGCTGCTGCGATTCCTGTTGTGATTCGTGTGAGCCGGCTTGCGGTTGTGAGCCTGCGTGTGGTTGTGAGCCTGCTTGCGGTTG
>WTHB01000009.1 GCA_011523305.1 Planctomycetaceae bacterium
AGGTGGCTGGAGGAGCGAGGGGGGGAGTCAGCCGTCTCGCCATCGGTTCGATGTGGCGGTCAGATGCAAGAGAAAGATTGTGTGTGTCGCCTGGTCTGCGAGCGGGACGGTTGCCCAAGGATGCGGCCTTGCACGGGAGCAGTTGCCATTTTCTTGGACAACACTCATCGTACTGCTTTCAAAGCCATTGTGTGCACTGTGATTTGACGATCAGCACGTTCTGAAACATGAGGAAAGATGCATGTTGTGGCCAAAAAAACTTGCTTGGGGCTTCTGTGCAGCGGGTGTGACAGTGCTCTTGATGGCCTGTGCTGTACGGGCAGACGAGTTCGCTGCCCATCGACAGCAGGTCGCAGCGCTCGCTGACTTGACCACGGCTCCAGCGATGACGCCAGCCGAGGGCGGTATGGCTGACGGCGAACTGCGGACGATCTTCTTCGAGGGTCTGCCCTCCCGAGGCAAGCCGACCAAGGTATTCGCCTGGCTGGGCATCCCGAAGCATCACGACGGCCAACTGCCGGGGGTGGTGTTGGTGCATGGTGGGGGAGGCACGGCGTTTCGGGAATGGGTGGAACGCTGGAATGCCCGGGGGTTTGCCGCGATCAGTATCGCGGTGGAAGGCCAGACCGACAGCAAGGGGGGCGATTCGCCGTTTGGCAGCATCGCCACGAAATGGAACAAGCATGCTGACTCGGGGCCCGAGCGGCGGGGAATCTATCACGATTCCGACCAGCCGCTTGCTGACCAATGGATGTATCACGCGGTCGCCGACACCATTCTGGCCAACTCGTTGCTGCGGGCGCAGCCCGGCGTTGATGCCTCCAAGGTTGGCCTGATGGGAATTTCCTGGGGCGGGGTCATCACCAGCACGGTGATCGGTATTGATTCGCGGTTTGCCTTTGCCATTCCCACGTATGGCTGCGGCGACCTTGCCGAGGCGGCCAACCAGTACGGCAAGGCCCTCGGTCAGAATGCCGTCTATCGCCAGGTCTGGGACCCCCTGTTGCGATTGCCCCGGGCGACCATGCCGATCCTCTGGTTTTCGTGGCCGCAGGACAAACATTTTCCGCTCGATGCCTTGGCCGCCTGCGTCGCAGCGGCACCGGGTCCGCATCAGCTGGCCATGGTGCCGGGCATGGGGCATGGGCACGGCCCCCCGTGGCAGCGGCCCGAGTCGTACGGCTTTGCCGAGGCGGTGGTGCAGACCGGGCGGCCCTGGTGCCATCAGGTGGGTGTGGCTTGCACCGGATTGGCTGGAGAGGTGCGGTTTGCTGCAGACAAGCCTCTGGATCGGGCGGTGCTGGTCTCCACAACCGATGAGGGCGTGACGGGAAGCCGAGCCTGGCGCGAAACACCAGCAACGCTTGAACAGGTGGACGGACACTGGCTGGCGACAGCCACGCTTCCGGCAGGCACGACAGCCTGGTTCATCAACGGTTTCAGCGGTGATCTGGTTACGAGTTCAGACTATCAGGAAGTCACCCCACAGAACCGCAGCACCGCCACGCCTCAGGTCACCGCTGAGGACAGGGCCCGCGTGTTCTCTGTCATTGATGCCGATGGCGATGGCAGGTTCGAGCGGCAGATCTATCTCGACTATTACGCCGCGGTCTTCCTGCGGCTTGATAAAAATGGCGACGGGCGGCTGGATCCCGCTGAGTTCGCCAGGCCCACGGTTCGAGCGGCTGCTGATGCGGATGGTGATGGCAGTCTGACCCCTGCCGAGTTCGGGACCATTTTCGAGCGGCAGTTCTCGGTCCTAGACAGCAATGCCGACGGGGTGCTGACGAAAGCAGAAATGCTTGGCCAGGGCGACTGAGGCAGGGGGCGGCAGCCGGGCTGTTTGGCGAAGGTTTGCCGGAAGGTCTCACGCCCCGCTGGCGGCCAGCCGATTTTCTTTCCAGGGCACAGGTGTTCCACAGGCTAGGTTGGAAGGAGTCGGCGGGCTCATCATGTCGAAGCGTCATCAGCATTCATTGCATGCGGCTTCGGTTGCGCTGGAGTCGCGGCGGGGCCAACAGTTTATCTTTCTGCATATCCCGAAGACGGCCGGTTCCACGATTCACCATCGCGTGTTGCGGCGATCGCCCTATTTCATTGATGTGGGGCTCGAGTCGCCGAAGCCTCACTTCACCTATCGCGAACTTGCTCAGCAGCTTTCACCGCAGACACTGGAGCGGTACTGGACGTTCTGTTTCATTCGGCATCCGGTTGATCGCTATCTGTCGCGGATTCGGTACCTGCAGCGTCCGGATACGGCGGATGTCGCTCGTCATCAGGAAGAGTGGCAACTGGCCAATACGGTCGGCTGTCCAAAACAGATACTGCGGATCGCCATGCGTGAGTGCCCTGCGTTTCTGGAAGCACGGCACGGCTGGCCGCAGACCCGTTTCATCGTTGATGACACGCAGCGAATTGTCGCGGACTTTATCGGAACAACCGAAACGTTTTCACGAGACATTGCCACTGTCTATCGAAGGCTTCGCCTGTACGAAAAGTTTTTTCGCAGGCTCCGATCGGTGAATGTCACCGGTCGGCAGTATGAGGAACTCAAGCAAGACGCAGAGCTTGTCGGCATGCTACGCGAGGTCTACGCGGCCGACTTCGAACTCTTTGACCTGGTACAGGCCAGGGGTGGCCACGGCCTGAGGGGTCTGCGCCTTGGGAGCGGGGCTTGCCGCGAGGGGCACGCACCGCATCCGGCCAAGGCTGCGGCCTGACGAGGCTTCGAGCCTGAGCCGTCCGGGTTACGGTGCGGCTGAGTCGCATGGGCGGCGAGCACGAAATGCTACAGCAGGCTCACCGAGGCTGCCGGAGGTGCGGCTCACTCCTCTGACGTTAGGTCCAGATTGATCGTGTTCGAGCCGGGCTCGACTGTCACGCGGAGTTTTTCTTCTGTGTATTTTGCGGGAATCGTTTCGGGCCGGCCGGGGATCGTAATTTCGGAGTCTTCACCCGTCACGTCCACTGGTTCATCCTCGTCCGTTTCCTCGGAGTAGGTCAGTTCTTCTCGGAATGTCGTCATTGTGACGTCATGCTCGCCGACTCGTGCACCCTTGATCGAGCCCTTGTAGCGAAGGGTGTAATAGCCAGACGAGTCACTGGTGGCTGCCGACGGTCGTCCGTCGGCCACTGGCGTAAACTCGATGTGAGCCTCTTCTACGGGGGTGCCGTCGAGTGTGATTCGCCCAGAGACGAAGCCCAACTCCGGAAGGTTGCCCTTACCGCAGCCGCCGCCGAGCAGGGCAAGCATCGCAACGAGCAAAAGTCTTGATGAAAGCAGTGGTTTTGTCACGAGGCTTGATCCGGTGGTTCAGCGGCGAGTGTCAGGGAAACGTGGTGGGCTAACTGGTGGTATGAACCGCACCGCCGGGTGAAGGCCGCAGCGGCGTTCACCCGGCAGTGCCTTTTGGTAGCAGTAGACGTCCTTGATGATGAGGGCGGGCCTGCTGAGACGCATGCAATCAAAAACTTTCAACGGCATTGCCGTCATTTCGGCTGCAAAGTTTGTCCCAGAGCGGGCCCACCCCGGCGGTGTTGTCTTGGCCAATGTTGTCGCTGATAAATCGTGTAGAGCCATCGACCAGGACGACATTCACGCCGTCTTGGTGGTGTGACGCGACACCTCTCACGCAGTCCAGATTTACTGTTCCGTTCCAAAGAGCACTGCCGTCCCAGTTGATGCGTGCCCGAGCATGAAACGAGACATCGACGTAGCCCCGGGTGTGATGATTTGTCTGGTTTAGGCCGGTCGCGTGATAGGGAGAAGCTCCGTAGCAGTCACCGCGGTTTGAGCCGTCCCCGAAGAAACGAGGCCGCTCACTGAGCAGCACGGTCGAACTTGTTCCGTCTGTAAAGTCTTTGAATTTCAGGCCGTCTCCCTGCCCGAGTGCTCCGTTGTAGAGAGAGGATGAGCCAGAGTTGTTTCCATTGTTGGGGAAGTTTTCTGAGCCGCTGTTTCCAACGTAATTCGTCCTGTCGTGGGGGAGTGGCCGTAAACGGTTGCTAAAAGTGGCTCGGCCTTCCCTGATTCTGTCGATATCTCGACTGTCAGGGTCTGATGGACAGATGTGCCAGGAGATTTTGGCAGCGGTCATCGCGTTGCGCCTGTTCCAACTGAAGGTGTTGGCATAGATGCCATTGTTGACGTCGAGTATGTCGGCCAGTTCCATCTGCTCCATAAAGGGAAGAATGAAGGCACCCCACGCAGGATTGACTTCATCTTCGTTGTGCCCAGTTGTTTTTGTCTTTTTCCAACCGGGCGGAAGCCGCTTGAACGCGTCGCTGTAGTTGTGGAACCCAAGCCCCTGTTGCTTGAGGTTGTTCTGGCATGACGACCGACGGGCAGCTTCGCGGGCCTGTTGGACGGCTGGCAGCAGCAGGCCGACGAGGACGCCGATGATGGCGATGACAACGAGCAGTTCGATCAGCGTGAAGGCTGAGCGTCGGCGGGAGCGGGGTGAGATCATCATGGGAACCTCCAGCGAAATAAGTGCGTGAACGAAAAGAGGAAATGTGAACGCGGACGTGATGTGAACGATCAAAGCCGGGAAACGAATTGGCGGTGGTGGGGCGTCCGCAGCATCCGTTAGATCTGCCGGAGGG
>WTHB01000121.1 GCA_011523305.1 Planctomycetaceae bacterium
TGGGCCGTTGTCGCTACGGATATAGTCCGGCACGCCCCGATGAACGAACAAGTCAATCAGACGTTCCAGGACGTCCTCGCTCGTGAGCCGCTTTGCTACGTCGATCACCAGACATTCACGGGTAAACTCATCCACAAGAGTCAGCATGCGGATTGGGTGTCCGTTAGCCGTACGATCTGCGACAAAGTCGTAGCTCCAGACATGATTCGGATGAGCAGCACGGAGCCGAATACAAGATCCATCATTGAACCAGAGCCGCCGTTGCTTCGGCTGCTTTTTGGTGACTTTGAGGCCCTCTGCTCGCCAGATGCGTTCCACTCGCTTGTGGTTCACCCGCCAGCCATCCCAATGCAGAAGGGCCGTTATTCGGCGGTACCCATAACGTCCGTAATCACTGGCAAGGCCGACCACACGGCTTACCAGAACAGTCTCATCGCTATGAATGCGTCGCTGCCGACGCTGTGTACTCCGCCACTGCCCAACGATGCGACAAGCCCGACGTTCACTGACACGCTTCCGGCCGAACACGCCACGGACGTGATTAACCGCTTCTCGTCGCTTCGTCGGGCTCAGAATTTTCCCTCGGCTACCTCCCGCAGGATTGCCTCGTCGAGCTCGGCGTCTGCAAGCAGCCTTTTCAGCCGTGAGTTCTCTTTCTCGAGCTCCTTGAGCCGCTTCGCCTGGTCGATGCGAAGGCCGCCAAACTTCTTCTTCCAGCGGTAATACGTCTGCTCGGTCACCCCAATCTTTTTCACGGACTCTGCGACTGTCTTGCCGCGAGCAACCTCAACTTCCACCACCCGAAGTTTCGGAATGATCTGCTCCGCTGACTCTTGCTTACCTCGTGGCATTGCTGCTCTCCCTTGGTTGCGACCACAACAGAATTCTCGCTTCTCAAGTGGTCTCGTTTAAGGGGGGCAGGTCACGCTATGGTCTCTGAAGCTGAATCGAACCATCAGATTTCAGCGACTGAAGCCAGGTACCTGCGTAACATCATCGCCGTCGGGAACGCAGAAAAGTGGGAGGATGCTCAGGCCATGGCCAGGCAACTCATGTCCGATCAGGCCGAACTCTGACCGGCACACTATCCGGTTGTTCCATCCAGGCTACTTTCAACCTGTTCCCAGACATTTGCCCGGGAGCGGCTATCCCGAAGCTCTGCTTCGGCGTGCGAACGGTTCATCTCCCGCTGACATACTGTGCACATTGGTACGACGTCGGATTGCGAATCGTCATGAAGCGGTGGGGCTTCATCAAGGCCGGAGATTCCCGGCCGAGAGTTCCCGCGTCAGACAGAAGGCGACCGTCCCCTGTCCCTGCTGCCCCCTTTGTGCACGGCGTCGATTGGCGAGTTTCCGCTATGGGGAACTTGCCTGTTTTCGGTAATTCCGTAACTGGGGATCCTTTGTCGATTTCATCATCGCAGTCAGACGACGGTGATACTCCTGAATGGTTGCCTGCATTTCGGGATCGTCGATTCGATTTTCCATCGCGTCCCGGTCCTGCTCGTAATCGTAAAACTCAAAGGGGACTCGGAAGCTGTAATGTTTTACGCGCGCCGCAAGCCCTGCATCGGATTTTGACGCTGCTGCCATCGCTTTCCATGTGAGACCTGCCATCGATTCGTTCCTGAAAACGGTCTTGCCGTCGCTCCAGCCGTTCCAGATCAGGCCGTAGCGTTTTCCCTGGATTGAACGCATTGCGTACGATTTTCCGGATGCGATGGTGTTGATGTGCGTGAATACGAAGTCTCGTCCCTTCTGCGATTCCCCTTTCAGCACGGGAAGAAAGGATCGTCCGTCCATGGCGTCCATCGGGTCGATTCCCAGAATGTCGAGGATTGTTGGCGCAAAGTCGACGCCCGCAACAAGATGCTCGGTCTCGTACGTACCCGGCTTCAGGATACCGGGCCAGCGAACGATCCAGGGTGTGGACGTTGAGTGTCGCCAGACATTGGTCTTTGCGAAAGGAACGGGGATGCCGTGATCCGACTTCAGCATCACCAGCGTGTTGTCCGCCAGGCCGGCCGCCTTCAACTCACTGAGCACTCGCCCCACTACATCATCCGCGCGACGTACAGAGCTGAAGTATTGTGCGATCTCTTCGCGAATTTTGGGTAAGTCAGGCAGGAATCCCGGAACAACAATTTCGTCAGGCTGGTAGATGCGCGACGGTGCCGGATAGTCACCGTTGTACTTGACCTTTCCATTCTGGCCGTGCACGACTTCGCCGGGCGTTCGCTTTTCTGCTTGAGTTCGTTTGTCGAAAGGCCGGTGAGGATCATGCGTGTTGACCATCAGGAAGAAAGGACGATCCGATTGTTTCGCGTTTTGCAGGAACTCTGCGACATACTCTCCGTACAGCTGCTGGCTTCTGCCGTTGTGCAGTTCGCTGCGATCGCGTTTGTATTCAAATGCGTCTTTCCGTGAGGGCACGACGTGCTCGGTTTTGCCCAGAATTCCGGTGTAGAAACCATTCTTCCTTAGCGTTTGGGGTAACGTCGGAACGCCCGCGTTGATCTTATTAAACCCCAGCGCCCCGCTGTTGTGCGGATAACGCCCTGTCATCCAGACTGCCCGCGTGGGCTGGCAGATCGCAATCGTGACATGTGCATGTTCAAACCGTAAGCCCTGCGACGCCAGCCGATCGATATTGGGTGTCGTCTCCGGCACTTTCGCGCCGTAAACCCCAATCGAATCGCGGTTCATGTCATCCAGCGTGATGAACAGAATATTCAGTCGATCGGCAGCAGACAAAGATGTTGCTGCACTGCCGACAAGGATTAAAGCTGCCGAGATGAAAATATGTCGCATGATGATGTTTGAGCCCTTAATCATTCGTTCGATTAAGGATAGGACGGTCAACGGCACTTTCGCAAGCATCGCGTCCACCAGGAGAAGCCCCACAGCGTTGCTCCGCCCCTCAGGCGGGCGAAGGAGCTCCGCTCGTGAGCCGCAAGACGCCGAAAAAACGAAGCTGAAAAGAAGTCGCACGGAGATAGCACGATCGCCGCGGCCTGCTGCACGATGAAGTCCTTGATCTGATTTGCCTGCCGGCTGGGATCCTTCTCGGCACTGACAACGCTGGTGGCAAACTGCCGGGTGGCAGCATCCGCCGTGATCGTGTCACCAATGACCTTGAAGAAGGGGTTGTCGAGGGTCAGCAGGGAAACGCCGATGATTCCTCGGGCCCTCGGCGTGGTCGAAGAGGACGGCTGAGTTTCACAACCGGACATCCCAGCCACCAGCAGGCTGAGCATCACCATTGCCACTACCCGGCGGCTCATCCCAAGACCTCTTCGAGCGCGGCCCGCATGGCCGTCACCAGATCGGGTGAATTCGCTGGCGTCAAATCTTCCCCCGTCCAAAAGCCAATCCCGAGTACACCCTGGCCAACCAGCATGCCGAGGCCGTCGATGGTTGGGCAGCCCGCGGCGGCCGCGACTTTGAGCAACTGGGTCTGGGGTGGATTGGGAATCACATCGGCCACCACCAGATTTGGACGAAGCGAGCCAACCTTAATCGGCACCATGGCGTTGGCATCACCGAGGCCAATGCTTGTGCAGTTGACCAGCACGTCGATTGTTGGCGACACGGCGACGGGCTGTTCCCACTTGAGCGTCTGAACCGGGATATCTCGGGCAGCCCGGACGATGGCCGCCACCTCGTCAGCACGGGCAAGGCTGCGGTTGACGATGGTCAGCTCGGCGACCCCAGCCAGCACCAGTTCCACCGCAATCGCCCGGGCCGCTCCACCTGCTCCCAGCAGCATGACGCGGGCCCCCTGCGGATTCCGCACCGGCTGAAGCGATGACAGAAACCCCTTGCCATCGGTGTTCTCACCGGTCAGTCGGCCGTCCCGATGCACCACGCAGTTGACCGCATTGATCAGCCGGGCACTTTCGCCCAGGCCGTCAAGCAGTTCAATCACTGCCACCTTGTGGGGCATCGACAGGTTGAAGCCCCGCCAGCCCATTGCCCGCCCGCCGGCCACCGCGGCGGCCAACCCCGCCGGGCCGACCTCGGCGTTGATATACCGCCAGTCGAGGCCAAGGTGCCGGTAGCCAGCCTCAAGCATGACCACGGTTGGGTTGTCATCACAGGGGGTGGAGAAGCAGCCGGTGAGTTCGGCACGAAAGCCTGGCATCGAGCAAAGTCCTTTCACAACATTGAACGCGAGGAACGCAGCCGGCCGGATGGCGTCTCCAGGCGGCGACAACAAGTCAGCTGAGAATATCGTGCATCACATGGCCGTGGACATCGGTCAGCCGCATATCACGGCCACCGTGCCGGAAGGTAAGGGCCTCGTGGTCAATCCCCAGGCAGTGCAGCACGGTGGCCCACAGGTCATAGAGGGTCACTGGCTGCTCAACAGCACGATAGCCGAGTTCGTCGGTGGCTCCAAAGACCGTGCCTCCCCGCACACCCCCACCGGCCATCCAGACGCTGAAGCCGTACGGGTTGTGGTCACGGCCGGCCGTCCCCTGCGCAAACGGCGTACGGCCGAACTCACCCGCCCACACCACCAGCGTGTCATCCAGCAGCCCACGGGTCTCCAGGTCAGCTAATAAC
>WTHB01000086.1 GCA_011523305.1 Planctomycetaceae bacterium
CAGCGTCTACCTGATCAGCAAGCCGATCGAGAACATCTCGTGGCAGACCTACGAGGCATTTCTGCCGTCAACGGAACGGGCTGACGGTGTCGATGGCACCTGGGCCGCCAGCACCGAGACTGCCGTGCCGATCTGCATGGGAGACTACTACCGAGGCCACCGGGTAGTCGGCACCAATGCCGCCTACTTTGACCGCCTCCGCCGCGGTAATGGTCAGCCCTTCGCCTTTGCCGCCGGAGCAAACTTTCGGGATGACGACCGCTATGCCGCCGTGCTGGGCAGCCAAGTCGCCGCCACGCTCAACATCGCTGTCGGCGATGCGATCGCCCCGACCCACGGAGCCGATGACGGGAAGGTGCACGACCCGTTTCAGGTTGTCGGCATTCTCGCCCGCACCGACACCCCGGTGGACCGGGGTGTGTTCGTCAACATGGAAGGCTTTTACCTGCAGGACGGACATGCCAAGCCAGTCGCCGGCACCGACACGGCCGAAACCGCTGCCGAACCCCCTGGCGACGGCCGACTCCCCTTCAGCCAGCGGGAGGTCACTGCGATTCTACTGGAGACTGCATCGCTGCCCGGCCTGCCAGCGGAGCTGACCGCGATGGGCCTCCGCAACGCCATCAACGAAGGCCGCGATGCTCAAGCCGCGCTCCCAATTGCTGAAATCCGGGTTCTGCTCGACCTCTTCGTCACCCCCCTGGAACTGCTCCTGCTGCTGGTGACGACGCTGGTGGTGATCGTCTCGAGCGTCGGCATTCTGGTGAGCATGGTGGGCTCCTCGCTGGAACGCAGCCGCGATGTCGCCATCATGCGGGCCCTCGGCGCCCGGCGGAGGGTGGTGCTGGCCACCGTGCTGATCGAGGCCATCCTGCTGGCCGTCGGTGGAGGTGGTCTGGGCTGGTTGCTGGGTCATGCCGTCGTGGGGCTGATTGGCCCCTGGATCGCCACGAATGCCGGTGTCGCCGCTGGATTTTTCTCCTTCACACTTGCCGAACTCCTGCTGGTGCCGCTTCTGATTGTCCTAGCCATCCTCGCCGCCCTGCTGCCAGCCGTAGCTGCCTACCGCACCGATGTGGCCCGCTGGCTGGGCTGACCGTCCGTGGAAAAAGCCTTCCGGCGGCCTTTCCTGCGTGTGCGGGCGAACAACAGCCCACGGTGGCACCCCCGCATCCTGCGGCAGCAGACGGTGTCGGCAGTCTGCCAACCCACGACAACCAGAGCAGCGGACGGCCAGTCTCCGGCCGCCGGCTCTCTTCTCCTGCCCCCGGCTGGCCCCGTATACTCAGGACATGGGACGCTCCTCATATCGCAATGGATGGATCGCGGTTGTGCTGGCGGCTGGCCTCTGCCTGGTCGCACTCCCTCGCCAGACTCGGGCCTGTCCGTTCTGCGCGGCGGTCTCCCTGACTTTTGCGCAGGAGATTGACCAGAGTGAGGCGGCAGTCATCGCCAAACTGGTTGAACCCCCGCCAGCCTCGGCTCTGGGCCCGAATGCCGAAGGCCCCTTGCCCCAAGGCCGGTTCGCCGTGGTTGAGGTGCTCAAAGGGGCGGAACTCGTTCAGGCGGCCGGACTTCTTGAAGGCGAGACGCTGCTGTCCGCCATCATGATCGAGGCCAAACCGATTGGCGATCTGTTTCTGTTGATGGCCGTCGAACCCCCTGACCTGATCTGGTCGAATCCAATCGCCGTCAGCGACCGAGCCATCGCCTACCTCAAGCAGCTCGGCAGCCTGCCCGAGGCGGGGCCCGACCGGCTGGCCTTCTTTCAGCGGCACCTGGAAGACGACGACGACGCCCTCGCCCGGGATGCCTATGACGAATTTGCCGTCGCCCCATATAAGGCTGTGCAGGGGCTCGAAAATCGCATGGACCCCACCAAGCTACTTGAGTGGATTGAAAACCCCGCCGTGCCCTCAAATCGTCGGCGGCTCTACGCCACCATGCTCGGCATCTGCGGCACTCCGGCGGATGCCAGCCGGATTGAACGGATTCTGCTCGGTGAGGAGCTCGGTGATGACGCGGACGACATCCGCAGCGGACTCGACGCCCTGATCGCCTGCTACGTTGTCCTTCGCGGTCCCACCGGGCTCGATCTGATTGACTCGCTCTTCCTCGACCGCCGCAGCCGGGACATTCCTTTCACCGAAACCTACGCCGCCGTCATGGCCCTGCGGTTTTTGGGCGAAGAGTCGACGGTGGTTCCCCGGGAACGGGTGCTCGAGTCCCTGCGGCTCCTCCTCAACGAACCGAAACTGGCCGACCTGGTGATTGCTGATCTGGCCCGCTGGTCCGACTGGTCGGTGATCGACCAACTCACGCAGATCTATGCCGACGCCACGCCTGAGAACCTGTTTGTGCGGGAGCCGATCGTCAACTACATGAAGGCCTGCCCGCTCCCGGCTGCCGAAGTGGCCCTCGAAAAACTCCGTGAGATTGACCCCGAGGCGGTTCGGCGGGCAGCCACGCTGGCCGGTCTAGCGGGGCTGACCACGGCACCGGCGGGTGCGCCTGACACGGCTCCGGAAGAACCGGCTCCGGTCCGGGTGGCCGATGTCGTTGCTGATGATCTGATGACCGATGAGGCACGCGTCGTCAGCACCGGCTCCGAGCCTGGTGCCGCCGCCAATGCTGAGCCAGCGCCGGCCCCCCCTGAAGCTTCCCCGGACAAGACTCGCTGGATTTTTTGGGCCGCCGTGGTCCTGATCATCGCCCTCCTCTCCCGCGTGCTGCTCCGTGCCGGGAAGGCCAACGCTGCCCACTGAGCGTCTGCGGAGGCGACTGACAACCATGGCCACAGGACTGTTCGACTCCCCGCCCCCGCCCGGCCGGCAGCCTGCCGGGGCTGGCCCAGACACTGATGACATCGACTACCGGGCCCTGTCTGGGTCGGCGATTGCCGCTGGCGTGCTTGCTCTGCTCTCGCCCTTGGCCTTCGTTGACTGGTGGCTGCTGGCGGTGCCAGCGGTCGGTGTCGCCCTCGGCCTGGTCGCCTGGCGGGATATCGTCCGGCGGCCCGATGTTCTCACCGGGCTGCTCCTGACCCGGCTTGCCATCGTCGGCTCGTCGGTCTGTCTGGTCAGTGGGTTCGCCTACCTGTCATGGGTCTATGCGGCAGAACTTCCCGAAGGCTTTGAGCGGATTCATTACGGCCTGCTGCAGCCGGCTGAGGGGGCCCCGGCAGGGTCGGTGCCTGACTCTGCCCGGGCGATTGATGGCCACTTTGTTCTGCTCAAGGGTTACATGTATCCAGGCAAGCAGCAGCATGGCATTCGCCAGTTTCTGCTGGTTCGCGATCAGGGAGACTGCTGTTTTGGAGGCAATCCGAAAATCACCGACCGGGTGCTGGTGCACCTCAGCGACGAGACGGGCCTTGCCTACACGTCCCGCCAGAAAAAAATCGCCGGCCGCTTTGTCCTGCGGCCGACGGCCGGGCTGGACGGCATTGAGGGAGGCGTGCTTTATCACCTGGAAGAAGCCTTTCCTCGGTGAATCACTCCTGCCAGCACTCCTGGCCAGCATCACCGTGCTGCTGATCGGCTGTGGTGATCGGTCCCAGGCGGTCACCTCGCCCGCCGGCTTACCGACGCAACAGGCAACCCGCACAGCAACTCCCGCCCAACCAGCCGGAGGATCAGCCCCAACTGCAGGGGCCGTCCGGGAGATCTCGTTTGACGACATCGCCTTCGAGATGGAAAAGGGCTCAGCCTTTACCCGTGATCTGCTACCGGAGCGGGTGCTGGCCCTCGCGGGCCAACGGGTGCGGATTCGGGGCTACATCCTGCCGAGTTTCCAGCAGACGGGACTGACGCAGTTTGTCTTGGTGCGAGACAACATGGAATGCTGCTTCGGACCCGGCGCGGCCCTCTATGACTGCATCGTGGTCACGATGGAGCCGGGCCGAGCGGCTGACTTTTCCGTCCGACCGGTGGCGGTGACCGGCACCTTCCGCCTGAACGAACTCAAAGGCCCGGATGGCAAGCATCTGGCCATCTATGCCCTGACCGGCGAACAGGTCCGCTAACTTTCTCCCGCATGGTTTCATGAGGCACCCGGTTCATCGACCTGCTCGCTGGCTGGTTCTGCTGTCGCTGGTCTGGAACAGCTTCAGCGGACCAGCTGCCGCCTGTCCGTTCTGCGGCCCGGTCGCCGAACCACTCGCCTACCGCCGGGCGCGGGCGACAACCGTGGCCGTGGGCGAGACACTCAAGCCAGCCGAACCAATCCCAGCCGAACAGATCCCAACGGAACAAGCCCCAGCCGGGCAACGGCACCAGGCCTTCCAGCTGCTGGCCACGGCAGTCAGCCGACCGACTGGCCTCCGCCTGCAGCCAGCGGCAGCCGACACCGCAGCAATTGTGGCCACCGTCACCGCCACCTTCACGGGCACAGCGGTGCTCTTCCACGAACAGGCTGGCAGCTGGCAGGCATTCCCCGCTGATGAACTCCTGATCGACTACTGCCTTGCGGCCCCTTCGCCACCCAGGGAAAGAGCAGCAGGCGCCGAACGGCTTCGCTGGTTTGTTCGCCGGCTCGAACACCCGAACGCCACCATCGCGGCCGACGCCTATGCCGAGTGTGCAATCGCCCCGTTTGACGCAGTCCGTGGTGCGGCCGAGGCGTTTGACGCCGGTCGACTGGCGGGCTGGTTGACCGACGCCGCCATCGATCCACAACGCTGCGGTTTCTATGGACTCGCCGCCGGTCTCGTCGCCCGCCAGCGTCAGGGTCACGGTGCAGAAGTCTGTCGGCGGGCCTTGCTGGCCGCTGTCAGCACGCGGCACGTGAGTGATTTTCGGGCTGGCACCGACGGTCTCTTTGCCGGCCTGCTGATCGCCGATGGCCGGGCTGCCCTGGCCACCTTTGAATCACTCGGACTGTTCGCCACCTCGGGCAGTCCTGTCGCCCAGCGCCAACTGCTGAGGGCCCTACGGTTTGCCTGGGAAGAACCGGCTGACACGCTCCCCCGTGACCAGGTCGTACGTGCAACCAGCCGCCTGCTCACCCTGCCGCACCTGGCCCGCGAAGCAGTGATCGATCTGGCCCGTTACCAGGCCTGGGATGCCTGCCGAGATGTGGTGCGACTCTGGGATGAACTCGGTCCCACCGACCCCCTGATCCGGCCAGCGGTAGCGGGATACCTGCTCGCCTGCCCGCGACCAGAGGCCGCCCGGACCCTGGCCGACCTGCGTGTTCAAGATCCTGACGGCGTTGCCAAAGCGATCGCGGCCTCACGGCTCCCGCTTCCCGCGGGAGCAGAATAAAGTCCGCCCAAGACTTACCGCACCAACGTTGCTGCGGTGGCGGGTGTGGCGATGGGGCTGCCCTCGGGGGTCGCTGGTTCTTGCCAGCCAACGGTCACCAGTTCGGCATCCCGCTCGGCTGTCAGGTCGGCAGCATTGGCATTCGCCGGAAGAACGGCGTCAATTGCGGCAGCGGTTCCTGTCGGACCCGCCATCGGTGTGCCGGGAAACCCTGCGGCTGCTGCCGGGAAGGCTGGGGTACCTGTCGGTGGTGGCGGTGGCAACTCCTCGAGGCCTTCTGCCGCTTCGGTTGGCAGCATCGCCGGCAGTTCGCGGGTGGCCGGATCGCGGGCCGGCATCTGGACGGCATTGGCAGCAGCCCCCACAGCATTGAATTGCTGGGTGATCGGACCCCGGCTGAAGACCCCCGGTCGGGAGTGGCCATAGTCGAGATAGATGCTGGCATCCCGCTGGCGGGCCCGGCGGTGGGCATCGAAGTAGGCCTTGCCCGGCCACGGTCCTTCCGAGAGGAAGACGCCGTTGTATTCGAGCAACGATCCCTTGCGGAAATGGAACTGGGCAATCGAACGGTTGTAATCGACCAGGGACCGGAAGTAGGAACTCTCCGCCTCGGCCCGCCGCCGCTGGGCATCGAGCAGCTGGTCGAAGGTGGTCGTGCCGGCATCGTAGGCCGCCTGCACCGCCTCCACCTGTCGTTCCGCTGCCACCCGGCGATTGAAGTTGGTCTGGGCGAGGGCAAAGTTGGTGTCGATGTTGCGAATCGCTTCGACGAGTGCGTGCGAGACTTCCAGTTCTTCATCCTGCAACTGCGCTCGAGCCTTGGCCAGTTGCAACTGGTGATGCCGCACGGTGGCCAGTTCCCGCCGGAAGCCGAGGGGCATCAGGAACTGCGCCCCGGCAACCCATTCCTGGAACTCGCCTTGAAGAAGCGTGCTGTAGGCACTCGTCCCAGGTAGTGGAGAAGCAATCTGGGCGGGTGGCGGAGAGGGATTGGGGATAGGATTTGCATCATACGATGTACTGGAGCCAAGTAGATCAGCACCCATACCACGAAACCGCCAAGTCCCCACCAAATCAAGTCTCGGTAAAACCAGATTTTTGGCGGCTGTCAGTTCCATTTCCCGCTGCTTGATCCGCCACTTCTGACGGCGCAGTTCAGCCGACCGGGAGAGCGCCTCGACGAGCGACTGCTGCCAGTCAAAGGCAACACGGGCAGTGGTCGGTTCATCCGCCGGCCGAATTAGCCGACCGTCTGACGACGAAATCCCCATCATGTACCGGAGGCGGTTTTCCGCGCTGTAGACCAGGTTGAGCGCCGTTTCAACTTCGCTGCGAAAGAAGAAATATTGCTCACGAGCCTGGGCTTCTTTGTCAGCCTCACCGCCCCGCGACTGCTCCACATAGAGGGCATGAACCCGCCGCCAGGATTCGAGGGCACTGTCGCGACCGATCTTCCGGGCCTCAAGGTTGCGGTAGGCGAAGTAGAGTTCCCAATACGCTTGCTCGGTGTCACTCACAACATTTCGAACACCGATTTCAAAGTCTGCCAGGGAAATATCGGCATTAATTCTTGCCAGCAGCACTCCACGGAAATTAGGGCGTCCATAGAGGTTCTCAAAGGCATCTGGTCCAGCGATCCGGTTGTAGGTCAGACCAGCACCCTGCAGCAGCGGCTGCTGGAAAGTGAAGTCATACTGCGTTGACCAACTCGATGGAATCTGTCGGATGGGCTGATTCTGATTGTCATAGAAAATCTCATTCGACACTCCGAAAGTAGCCCCTGTCGCAGTTCTTTTTTGCAGACCTGTTCTCCAGTTTCCCGTGTCACCAAGGACGTGCTGCTGGAAAAACCGAAAATCACCGCTAATGTTCGTGACATTCGCTGGCCGGTTCTGTCGTTCCCACGTCAGTGAACTCGACAGCTGCACATCAAACAGAGCCAGTGCACTTTCCACACCGCGGAACGGATCGGTCTCAACCAGGGCCGGGTCATAGACCGTCGGCGTGGCATCGGGCGCCGTCAGCAACGAGACCGGCGGCTCACCCGTCTGTGGTCGGGGACCACCAAAGCTGCTGAACCGCCCGCCGAGGTTTCGCAGCACCTTGCCGTTTTCCAGGGCCGTGCGAATTGCATCTTCCAGGGGCAGTTCCCAGATCTCATCGAACTTGGAATTCGACAAGGTCAGCGGCTCCAGGGTGCCAGCTGCTTCGTTGAGCGGCTCCTGACAGGTGTCGGGATATTCGATCTTCTGCACCGCCCCGACGTAATGCGACAGGTCGCCATCCTCAAAAAAGTAGAACGGCTGCCGGGGAGCACACCCGCTGGCCACGAGCGTGACGAGGGCGACGGCTTTCCAGATTGGTCGCAGCAGGCTGTTCACGGGAGGGTCGGTTTCGTTGGCGGTCACTGATGTGCGTCTTGGAGAAAGCGGCCGGCCAGTGCCACACGCTGTCTCCCACGATGTCAATCAAGCCGCCGCTGCGCCCTGGAGGGAAGGACTTTCCGAGGGTGTCACAGCCGGAACCGGCCATGACGTCTGAGCCCCTCGGATGGGCCTTCATGATGCGGTACCCCCCGGACCACATCCGCGTGTTGCACGCCCCAGGGCGCAGCGACAGCACAATTGGTATCGACGGCCTCACCGGCAAACTTTGACTAACCGTTCCGTGCAACAGTCAGTGCGTGTGCTTCTGCGAAGACGGGGTACTCTGGGCCGGCCAGCGTGCCGACGCTGTCACCGCAGGATTCCCATCTTCGAGGCGGACGAAGCGGGCGGCGGCTCCCGGGGTGGCCTCCACCATTGGCAGGCCCTCTTTAGGACCCAGCACGCTGAGGGTTGTCGCCAAGGCATCGGCCTGGGTGGCCGTCGGGGCAATCACCGTCACCCCGGTTGGACCGACGACGCCGAAGCCGGTTCGCGGATCGACGATGTGGCTGTACCGCACCCCATCAATGGATACCGCCTGAAAGGCATCGCCCGAGGTTGTGATCGCCGCATCGACCAGCGTGAGCACGGTCGGTTCGGCACCGCTCGCCTGACTGCCTCGGCGGCCGAGGGGGTCCAGTTCAATTCGCCAGCCCGCAGTCCCCGGCGGGCAGCCAATCACCCCGATGTCACCAGAGGCATCGACCATCGCCACGGTGATTCCGCGCTCCCGCAAGACCGCCAGTGCCCGGTCGATCGCATAGCCCATGCCGATCCCGCCCAGATCGATACGCATGCCTGGCCGCAGCAGGCTGACAGCTTGCTGTGATTCAGCCAGCGAGAGCGTCTCCGGCCCGACCGCCTGCCGGGCGGCAGCCAGTTTCCCCGCGGTCGGCAGCCGACCAGACCGGCGGGCATGCCGCCAGAGCGTGGTCAGCGGCCCGACGGTCGGATCAAAGGCCCCTCCGCTGCAGTCACGGAATGCTACCGCCTGCACGAGCACCTGCCAGAGATCGGGCCCCACCGGAATCGGTTGGGCGGTGGGCGCTGCTCGGGAAAGCCGGCAGAGTTCACTCGCTGGCTGGTAGTCCGACAGCACGCCCTCGAGCCGAGCGACCTCATCCAAGGCTGCAGTCACACAGGCTGTTGCCTCCGCGGCATCGGCCGCAAACAGGCTGACACTCCAGGTCACGCCCATACTGCGGCGACTGCCCTGATAGCGTGCCAGAGTCGGCTCGTCAGCCAGCCCGACGGCGGCCCAGCCTGCGACCACCGAGGGCAGGAGCAGCAGCACTCTCCGCCAGGAAAGCCGGGCTGATCGCCTCCAGCCGGCGCGGTAGGATGCTGAAGGAACAGTCGGGCAACTCCCGCGGGCATGTTCCCGACCGGCTCGCTCTGGGAAGAAGGACATCACGTGGAACCACCTGTCACAATCACGTTTGAATGCACACCGCTGCGGAGTTTTCCACGGCTCGACGTGCCGCTGGACGCTTCACCCGTCTTTCGGCAGAAGATTGAACGGCTCCAGACGGCCATCGCCAAGCATGGAACCCGCAACACATACTACCTCAGCGATGCCGCCTGCACGTTTCGGTTTACCAATGATCCCGAGGTTGGCTGGGTACGGTTTGCCTTTGCAGGCACGGTGATCACCGATGACGCCGACAGCCGGGCCATTGGCTCTGATCTAAGCGTCTGCCTCGACACAGAAACCTGCGACTGGCTCACCCAGCCGGCCGTGACTTGGCTCAAGCAGACCGTCACGCATGCGGTTCTTCTGGAATTCAACCGCTACATCGCCGCCGGCGATCTTTCTAAGGCTATCGAGCGACTGGAACGCGAACAGGCCGCCAGCGATGCCGCCGGGGGCTTTCTCGGCATGAACCTCTGACCAACCGTCCACGGAGGCGACGACCCAGCCTCCCGGGCAGGTCCTTTCACACGCACCCTCAGCAGGCAGCCCCATGACGTCATCCTCACGGTGTCCCATCTGCAACGGCGAGACCCACGAGATTCGCGCCAAACTTCATTGCCGCCAGTGTGGAGCCATCCTCGAAACCTGCTGTGAAGGCGGGCCAATGGCGGGCCGCCCCTGCGACCGTGATCCCCCGCCACCGACAGATTCGGAACGACCCGACGTTTTCAAAGCAGGCTGAGTTTTCCGGTCGGGAAAACTCGATGCCTCTCTTAGCAGAGGCTGGTGCGGACGGACCAGCCCCGCCGGGCAACCCCCGGCCAGCGCGGCCGGTCCATACGGCGGTCTGCGGTGCTGCGTCTTCGATGGGATTGTGAGGGCCACTGCTGTGGCACGGCTGGCCGCCCTCACCTGCGGAAGGTTGGAGAACCATGCGACGGTGGGAGCGATCGCTTTTGTGGGCTACCGCGCTGGGTCTTTGCGTGGCGACTCCATCGCTCCGGGCTGCTGAGGGCCCAACGACCCACCCCGCCCGACCTGACCAGCCCGCGGGTGCCGCACACCCGGCAGCCGAGACATCACCCAGTCCGCCAGTCAACACCACCCGCGACCTGGTCTGCACGGCCTGGACCCTCGAGAAGCGGTCTCGAACCACCACCATCAAAAAACGGGTGCCCCGTCACGAACAGCGAACCCACACGTATACCGTCATGGTGCCGCAGCAGCACCAGCAGACCGTGACCTACACCACCGCCGCGGTGGCACCCCGCATCCGCACCATCACAACCCGGGTCAAGGTACCCGTCTTCCAGGACATTGAAAAAACCAGCACGGTGCTGGTGCCGGTTCGCGAAGAGCGGACCTATACCGAAACAATCCGGGTGCCGATCGAGGAAGCGATTGAAGAGACCTACACCGTTCGGGTGCCCGTCACCGAGGACGTGACCACCATGCGGATCATCCACAGGCGGGTGCCTGTACAGACGAGGCAGACCGTGGTCTGTCACGGCGGCTCCTGGACGACCGAGACCGTATCGGTGTCCCCGGCGGGTGGTGCCGACGGCTCCCCGCAGACTGTCACGCGCCGGCGGTGGGTGCCCTCGACCACCACCCGCGAAGTCACGGCGACCGTCTGGCGGTGCCAGCCAGAACAGGTGCCCGTCACCCGTCGGGTGACAACCTATTGTGAGGAGGAACGCACCCGCACGCGCTTGGTGCGCCGCTGGCGGACGGAACAGCGAACCCGCACCTGCCTGGTCACGACGATGGTGCCCGACGTCCGCACCACCGTGGTCCGGGGCAGAACCTGGGGCTGGGAGACTCGCACGCGGAAGGTACGGGTTGCCGGCCAGCCGGCCCAACGCCACACGGCAACGATTTGTCGAACGGTGATGGTGCCGGTCGAACGCACCTGCACCGCAACCTTCGCCGTCTGGGACACAACCACTGAAACAAAAACTGAAACCTACTGGGTGCGGGTGCCGCACCTGGTCACCCGGCAGATTTCCATGCCTGCCACAGTCGGCAAGCCGACCACTGGCGGACAGCAAGCGGCCGCCGCACACACCCCCGGCCAGTCGCATGGCTTGCAGCCCCTTCCGGCAGCGAATAGCGTGGACGAAGACGTCGGCTCGCCCCCCCTGCCGCGGAGACCCTCAGATGCATTACTGGCTGCTGAAAAGTGAACCATCCACCTTCTCGATCGACGACCTTGCCCGCGCGGCCCGCAAGACAACCTGCTGGGAGGGGGTGCGGAACTATCAGGCCCGCAACTTTCTCCAGGCGATGAAGCGGGGTGATCGGGCCATCTTTTACCACTCCAATGCCAAACCGCCAGCAGCCGTCGGCATTGTCGAGGTTGTGAAGGAGGCCTACCCCGACCACTTCGCCTGGAAGGATGGCCACAAATACCAGGATCCCAAAGCCTCACCCGAGAAGCCGATCTGGTCGATGGTCGATGTGAAACTCGTTGAGATCTTTCCCCGGGAACTGCCACTGGAGGAACTCCGGGGCGTGAAGGCACTCGAAGGCCTCGAACTGCTGCGGCGCGGCAGCAGACTGTCGGTCCATCCTGTGTCAGCCCAACACTTCAAGGTCTTTCAGCGGCTGGCCGCAGGGAAGTAATGCCATGCCCTGCCAGCCCCCTGCTGTTCCAACGACAGAGCCGAGGCAGCAACCGCTTCCGGCGAGCCTCAGCTGGCTTGCCGATGAATTGACGGCGCTTGCGGCAGCCGATCTGCTGCGGCCCCGGCGGCTGCGAGCGGGTCGCCAGGCAGCCACCGTCAGCCTTGATGGCACACCGCTCGTGAATGTCGGCGCGAACGACTACCTCGGCTATGCCGGGGATCCGCGGCTGGTGAAAGCTGCTGCAAAGGGAGCCTGCGCCGAGGGGGCCGGGGCCGGGGCAAGCCCGCTGGTCAGCGGTCACTCTGCCATCCACGACGCCCTCGCAGCGAGCGTGGCGGCGTTGCTCGCGACCGACGATGCCCTGATCTTCCCCAGCGGCTATGCCGCCAACACCGCAACCCTTGCCGCCCTCGCCGGACCGGGTGATCTCATCGTCAGCGATGCCCGCAATCATGCCAGCATCATCGATGGCTGTCGGCTCTCCCGGGCCGCGGTGGCGATCTACCCGCATCGTGATGTGGCGGCAGCCGCCGCCCTGCTGGCCCGGCCTGCCCGCCGGCGGCTGCTGGTGACCGACAGCCTGTTTTCGATGGACGGCACGATCGCGCCACTGGCTGAGCTCGCCCAACTGGCGACGGAAACTGGGAGCATGCTGCTGGTCGATGAGGCCCATGCCACTGGGGTCTTTGGCTCGCGGGGCAGCGGCCTGGTCGAAGCTGCTGGCGTGGAAACGGCGGTCACCGTGCGCGTCGGCACGCTCTCCAAAGCGGTCGGCAGTGCCGGTGGATTCGTCGCCGGCCACCGTAGCCTGGTCGAATTTCTGCGGCACCGGGCCCGCGCCTGGATGTTCTCCACGGCCCATCCCCCGGCAGCGGCCGCCGCCGCGCAGTGCGGAATCGACCTGCTCGCTGCCGAGCCGTTTCGGCGACAGCTGCTGCTGGAGCGGGCAACAGCTTTCCGCCAACGGCTGCGCCAGGCTGGCCTCGCGCTGGGTGAGGCGGAAGCCCAGATTGTGCCTGTCTTCATCGGCGAGCCCCGCCGTGCGGTTACCATTGCGGCCAGGCTGATGCAGGCCGGCTTCTTCGTGCCAGCCATCCGACCGCCGAGTGTCCCCGAAGGCTCAAGCCTGCTGCGGGTCAGCCTCTCTTACCTGCATGATGAGGCTCTGCTCGACCAGCTTACCACCGCCCTCATCAGTCATGTCAGTCATGCCTCCTGAATCATCCTCACCGCCGCTCCCGTGGTGCATCATTGGTGCCGGTCCCTCCGGGCTGACAGCACTGAAAAATCTGCTGTCCTGCGGCATCGACGCAGAAGCCCTCGAACGGGAACAGGTTCTCGGCGGCAACTGGGCGTTCGGGACAGAAACCTCTCGGGTGTTCGCCTCGACCCGCCTGATCAGTTCCAAATCACTTACCGCCTTCACCGATTTCCCGATGCCTCGGGAATGGCCGGCCTATCCCGATCATCGGCAGTGCCTCGACTACCTGCACCGCTATGCCGATCACTTCGGGCTCGAGCAGCACATTCGTTTTGGCGCACGCGTGGCGGCGATTGAACCGCAGTTTGATCACGACGGCCGCCGCCGGGGCTGGGCCGTGCAGCTCATCGATGGCTCGACCCGGCACTACGCCGGCCTTGTCCTCGCCTCCGGCCACAACCATGTCCCCCGCTGGCCAGCGATTCCTGGATCATTTTCCGGGCCGTACATCCATGCCGCTGACTACAAGTCACCCACGGTGCCGCTGCCGCTTGCCACCAAGCGGGTGCTGGTGATCGGTGGGGGCAACTCCGGCTCTGACATCGCCGTCGAGGTGTCCCGGCAGGCGGCCGCCACCTTCCACTCCACTCGCCGGTCCTACCATGTCGTCCCCCGGATGGTCTTCGGCCGGCCGGCCGACCTGCGAGGTGAGCGGCTGTTGAAGATGGGCACACCGCTGTGGCTTCGCCGTCTCATCAGCCAGCGAGCGATTGCCCGGACCATCGGTCTGCCCGCGCGTCATGGCCTGCCAGCCCCTGACCATCGGCTCTGGGAAACCCATCCGGTGATCAACGATTCACTCTATGCCCAGATCGATGCCGGTGCCCTTACACCCGTCCGTGATGTCCGTCAATTCGACGGAAACGTGGTCAAGTTCTCGGACGGACGGCGAGAGCCCGTCGATGTAGTGATTGCAGCCACGGGATATCACCTGGCCTTTCCAGGGATTGACCCAACGCTGCTCAACAGCCACGCCGGCCTGCCCCGGCTCTTCCTCCACCTGCTGCATCCGACAGCGAGTGACCTAGCTGTTGTCGGAATGATCCAGCCCGACAGCGGCCAGTGGGGCCTGACCGATCTGCAGGCCCACGTGGTGGCCCGCATGATTCTGGCGGAGCGATCGGCGCCGCGGGCCCGGGCCTGGCTGGGCCGCCAACGCCGGCGGCAGCCGGTGCTCTCGCCGATTCGCTATCTCGATTCACCCCGCCATGCCCTCGAGGTGGAACACTTCCGGTACGCCCAGCATCTCCGGCGGCTGATCAGGGGCCTCGATCGCCGCCTCCGGCAGGCACAAGGCTGACCCTGCACACGGACCACGCCAGCGTCTCTCGATACTGTCTCATGCCCAAGCCGCTATGGCTTGTCAAGTGCACGTGCCGGACAGCCTGGGGCAGGCTCAGCGGGACGGAGGAAAGACAAGTGGCGGCTGGGCCGGGGTCGGCTGCTGCTGTCGGGGAGGCTGCGGGTTGCCAAAGAGCGCCTCCAGCCCGCGGCCAATGCCGTCTCGCAGCACCGCATCAGCCGTATGTTCCATGATGCGTCCGAGAATTGTATCGATGGCACCGGCGTCGAACTGCGGCCGCTGCACCGTTCCCCGCAGCGGAATGACCAGTGGTGTCCGTAACAACTGGGCGACCACAGGTGTGGCCCCGGCAAGATCACCGCGAAAGGCAACCTCAAGCTGCATCGCCAGGCTGCCATCCTCACCAACCCGCCCCCGGCTGCGAACGGTCAACTGACCCATGTCGAGCACAAGGTTGTCGTGATGCAGCTGCCCGTCTGCCAGGTGCACGTCGACCGGCTGGGGCCGGGCTCGAAGCAGCACCACCCGGTTGCCAAAGGCAAAGCGAGGATCGACGACACTCTGTAATTGAGCCAGCAAATTGACCAACGGGCCGGCCATGTCACCCGGGGTGACCGTAAAGTCTTCCAGCAACAGCCGCCCCGACACCTGTCCCCGATACGGATGGGCCAGTGGCAGTCGGCCACCCGATGTCTCAAACGAAAGCCGGCCGCTCGCTTGCGTGGCCCGGCGAAGAAGCGGCGAGAGTCCGCCCAACCACTGATCACACAGCGCCGGCGTCAGGGTCACCCGTTCGACAAGCTGTCCGGGCGGCAGAACGAGTTCCCCGGGCAGTGGCAGCAGCTGCACCCAGGGTGCCCCACGAATTCTGCCCCCCGAGACCGGAATGTCGAACGGGCCCACCGCCACCTGCCCCTCGAACATCCGCAAGGGCAGTTCGCCCGGCCCAAGCGGAAACTCAGCCACACGCCCCCCTCGCCAGGCAAGGGTCGTCTCAGCCGTGAGTGTCCGCAGCCAATCGGCTAGCGGATCACCAGCGGTCGGGGAACGTGATAGTGGCAGGGCAATGAGCCGTTGACCATTGGCTGACGCACCGCCCCGCCCCCCTGGCTGCCATGCCTTGGGAAGGGGGAGTTCAACCGAATCATCGAGCGTTGCCGCCAGGTTCGGATTGGACCCGAGGCTACCCTGGACCGAGAAAGGCCGTGACTCACTCCCAACAAGCTGTACCATTCCCCCTGCTGCCGGCGTAAGAAGCCGCGTCAGCTGATTCCAGTTTGCTGCCAGCGTGCCTCCCAGTTCAAGCTGCCGCTGACCGGCTGGATCGGTCAGGCTCCCGCGGGCCAGCAGCCCGAGTGTCGATGACTCCACAGCCAGCCGGTCGATTATCAACCGGTCGGTGGCTCCGGCCACAGCGGCTGGCCTGGTCAGTTCAAGACTGCCGCTCACCTGCGGCTCAGCCCAACGCGGCTGGGAACGCACGCGATCCTGCCCGCCGCGAGCATCGGCAGTGAGTGCCAACTGGCTGCCGGTCGTCTCAACCAACAGATTGACACCGGCTGGGGTGTCACGCAGCGCTGCCGTGCCCCAGAGCCGACCGGCTGCTTCCCAGCCCGGGACCGGAGCAGGCCACCACTGCTGGAGCCGACTCACCTCGGCCTGCCACTGCAGTTGGCCGCGAACGCTGGCAAGCAGCCAGGCGAGCGGGGGCTGCGAAGCGTTGGCTGTGGTCAGAACCTCCAGCCCCTTGGTGCGGACCGAGAGGGTGGCGGAGAGAAGTTCTGCCGTGGACAGTTCGACACGGCCCTGGTCGGGGGTGACCGATCCGGCTGCGGAGAGCAACAGCCGCGGTTCCTCGATCTGGCAACCACCCGCCCGCAGGGAAAACTGTTCGATCTGGCCGGTTGCATTGGTGACTTGCCACTGGCGATCAGCCGCGGTGATCGTCGCGGTGCTCTCGATCACGCCCTGCAGCCAGCCGGCCGGGGGAAGCCTGATTTCAGCCAGACCAAGCACGCCGCGAACCCGCGACTCCCAGCGGTCCAGGGCTCCAGACAGCCGACAGTCGATGGTCACCTGCCCCGCCCCATCACGCGAACGAAACGCAGGCCAGCCCTGGCCAGCGGGATTGCGGGAGATCACACAACTGCCGGCAAGCGCCGCAGCGGCCAAATCGCTTCCCGCCTCAATCCGCAGGCTTGCCTGATCAAGAAATGCGGCAGCCGATGAGCCACCGCCGACAAGGTCAAGGTCGATCGCGACCTGCTCATCCTGCCAGAGCGGGCGACCATCAAGGGTCCAGGAACAATCTTCAAGGCTCGCTGAAGCCGACAGCGTGCTGGCGGCAGCAGCAGCCGGGCCAACCGCCAACCGCCCCCGCGCCGTTCCAGTCAGGGCAACCTGACAATCGACCGGCTGCAGATCAAAGAGGGCGTCCGCTGTGGCAAACAGTGCCGCAAGATCGGCTCGCCAGGTGGCCTCAACCGCACCGGCCGTCGTCATGGCCGTGAGCTCTGCTGCGGCTGATGCCAGCCCTGCCTCAGACAGCCGCAGTCGCCCATTCGGCAATCGTTCGGCCCGCAGCCATGCCGAACAGGGGTCATCCCACGTTAACTGATTCGCTCCTTGGTCGGCGGCGAGATCAGCAAGCGTCAGCCGCAGATCAAGACCGCCGCCCTCTCCCGCTGGCTGACTGGCAAGCAAAAGGTCGAGGGTCCCTCCCGTCACCCGCACATCAGGTCGTAAGGACAGAATTCCGGGACCAGCTTGGCCGAGGGCGGCCAGGTCAAGCCGGGCCTCGGCCCGGAGGTCCTCGCCAACACACTGCTCGAGGAATTTCCAGGCCTGTGGAGCCAGCCAGTCAGAAGAGTTGGCACCGGTACCAAGAGCAATCAGTTGTCCGGTGACCGTCAGCGACCCCAGGGTCGTCTCCGCAGCCAGTTGGCTGATTGTGAGTCCGCGCTCTGTGACGGTGCAGGCAAACGGAGCCTCCAGCCGATCGACGGCAAACCGTTCCGCCAGCGTCGTCTGCTCGCAGATGGCCACCTGCCGACCCGTGAGACTGCCCGTGAGCGTCACCGCTGGACTGGCAGCCGGGCCGCCACGTGGCGACAGCGGAACACCAATGTCCGCTCGGACATCAAACAGCCCATCCACCAGCAACGGCCAATCCCAACGACTCGCAGCCAGCAAGGAAATACCCGCCGGGAGCTGTGTGGTGTTGATCGTGACCGACCGCTGTGCGCTGGGCTCACCTCCCGCGGCCACCGTGACAGACCAGCCACCAGCCCGAGCCAACACCGCCGCCGTATGGCTGGCAATCGCTGTCAACGGTCGGTCGGCTGCGGCTGCTTCGGCCGGCCGCACCACTGGCAACTGAGGGCTGGCAACATGGTGCACCCGACCGCTCACCACCAGGTCTGCCGGGAGCAGATCGAGGGCCTGTCCCGTGCTCGTCAGGGGAATCTCGGCGGCAACATCGGTCAACCACCAGGTGGCCTCATGCCGCAGATCGACCAGTTCAAGCGTCGCATCCCGCAGTTCAATCGTGCCTTGGACTGCTGCGGGCGCACCTGCCACTGCTTTGCTGCCACCCCAACGACCCGCTGCTGGAGCAGCCGGTGAAGGCGGTGTCTGCTGCAGTTGCTCCACCCATGGGCTGAGGACAGTCTCAATCGTGCTGCCGCCCTGCCAGACTGCGGTGGTGAGTCGCAGACCACTGACACGAACCCGACCCAAGACTGTCGGCCGGAAGGCAAGGGCCAGGGGACTCTGCGGAATTTCCAACCGGTCAATGGCGAGCACTGGCTCACCCGCGGTGGTCGTGAGGACGAGGTCGTGATAAACGATTGGCCCGAGCCACTGCCACTCAGCCGACCCGCTGGCACACTGCCCAGCGAGACCCACGAAGACCTGCCGCAAGGGCCAGTCACGAATGCTGCCGACGATGGTCAGCCGAGGGGCCTGCCAGACCGCCAGGCCGACGACCAGCAACAGCATCCACCGCCGCCTGCGTCGCCGCCGTGGTGACGGGACCACCAGTTCGTCGTCATCGTCCCACGCATCGTCCATGATGGTTCCTGCACGCAGCGACGGCAGCATCCCTGCGGCCCGCTTTGAGAGCCAGCGGCCATCAACTGCTGGGGGGAGTATACGGAGTGGATGACCCTGCTGCGAAGCCGAATCGACTCATCCGCACCAGATCGGCAGGCGTATCGACATCTTCGGCCACCAGGCCAGCGGGGTCGATCTGCTGCCAGCAATCCGCGGCAAGCAGCCTGACAGCCGCAACCTGCTCTGCAGCCAGCGCTTCGGCAAAGCCGCGCAGGTCTCGGCGGCCAGACTGCAGGAAGGTTTCCAAACGGTCGCGCACCCCGAGCCGAATGATCGAACAGAGATACTGCGGCTGCGAATCGACAACCGGAATCACCCACTGCGGCAAGGCCGCACCGCGGGGCACCTGGGCAAACAGGCTGGTCAAAAGCGCTGGCGTGAGCAGCGGCAGATCACAGGCAAGCAGGGCCACACCCCAAGGCAACGGTTCACCCCGCTGCTGCCGGTGCTGGGTGACTGCCACCAGGCCATCATGGAGTCCGGCCAGCGGGCCAGCCCCCGGCACACGGTCCGGCACATGAACAGTCCCGGGAAACTGCTGCAACCATCCCGGCGAAGGCGACTGGCCACCGACCAAGAACAGGTCACGGACCACCGGAGCAACCGCTGCCGCCACCCAATGACACAATGGTTCACCCCGAAACCGACAGGCAGCCTTGCCGCCCTGCGGGTGCGTCACCGCCGCCAGCCGCCGTCCTGCACCACCGGTGAGGATAATCGCCGCAGGCGGTCCAGCAGGCGGGCAGCCACCCGCGTCTCCCGCCATCCCGGCTTACCCGACGAACCGGGCAATGCGGTCAAGTCCGGCAGCAAGTTTTTCCTCAGAGGCAGCGAAGGACATCCGCACATAACCCTCGGCCCCAAAGGCACTGCCGGCAACTGTTGCCACCTGTTCCTGTTCGAGCAACTGCTCGCACCAGGCCACGCTGGTGGCTGGCCCAACCGGCTTACGCAACGACGATCGAATGTCGAAGAAGGCATAGAAGGCGCCGCCGATCTCAGGAATCTTCACACCCGGAATCTGGCGGAGACGATCGATGACGAGATCCCGCCGCACCTGGAAAGCATCCCGCATGGCAGTCACACAGTCCTGCGGGCCGGTCAAGGCCGCAACCGCTGCATGCTGGCTGACGCTGCAGGGATTGCTGGTCTCCTGGCTCTGCAGGCTGCCCATTGCCTTGGCCAACGGTGCAGGACTGATCGTCCAGCCAATCCGCCAGCCGGTCATTGAATAGGTCTTGCTCACCCCCGCCACGACAATGCTTCGGGCTGCCAGGCCGGGCCGCAGCGTTGGAAAGGAAACCGACTCACGACCGTCGAACACCAGTTGGTCGTAGATTTCATCCGAAACCACCGCCAGATCAGCGGCGATAGCAATGTCGGCGAGCGCTTCCAGTTCCGCCCTGGTGTAGACAACTCCGGTGGGATTGCTTGGTGAACAGAGCAGCAGCATCCGGGTCTGCGGCGTGACCGCGGCCTCGAAGGCTGCCGGTTGCAGCTTGAAGTCATCCTCGATCGTCGTCTCAACAAGCACCGGACGGGCCCCGGCCAGCTTGATCAGTTCGGCATAGCTGACCCAGTAGGGCGTTGGAACGATCACCTCATCCCCGTCGTTCAGCAGAGCGGTGAACAGGTTATGGAGGCTGTGCTTGGCCCCGTTGGACACAATCACCTGAGCCGGGGTCACCTCAAGCCCGGAACGGCGGGCATAGTCGGCGGCAACCGCCTCGCGGAGGGCGGGGATTCCGGCAGCTGGGGTGTACTTGGTCTTTCCGGCGGCAATGGCCGCCTCACCGGCGCGGCAGATGTGCTCTGGCGTGGGAAAGTCAGGCTCACCGACCGACAGGTCAATGACATCAACCCCAGCCGCCTTCATGGCCCCGGCACGGGCTGCCATGGCAAGGGTTGCTGATGGTTCGAGCGAGGCCATTCGGTTGGCCAACCGGAGACATGCTGCCTGATCCATCGATCCTGTCATCCTTTTCTGCTGAAAACCGCACATCCACGCAAAGGGGGCATGGCATACTGCTGATGGAGCGACACGACGGACGTGTCGTGAGAGCAGGCTCTCACAACAACCACCAGCCTGCCGCGTGGACACCACCGCTGTCCGTCCAATGATAGCACGGAGCTGATGAGGAACTTGAGGATGTCGAGCGGACAGATCGGACTCTGGCTGATTGGTGCCAAGGGAGGCGTCGCGACGACCGTTATGACCGGCCTGGCCGCCATGGCCCGGGGGCTTGCGCCACCGATCGGCCTGGTGACCGAAACCGAGGCCCTGCGTCCGCTCGACCTGATCGGCTGCGATGCGATTGTTGTTGGTGGCCACGACATCCGCCCCGGCAGTGTCGTCGAGGCCGCCCAGCGGATGTGGACCGAGAGCCGGGCCATTCCACCCGAGCTGCTCACCGCCGTGACCGCTGACCTCGAGGCGATTGACGCCCGGTTGCGTCCCGGCTCTGTGTTGGCGGCGGGTGACGCGATCGGTGCACTGGCGGATGCGAGCATCCTGGCCCGCAGGGAAACACCGCGCCAGATGATCGAACGCATTCGCGACGACATCTGCCGGTTTGCCAGTGACAATGATCTCAAGAGGGTGGTGGTAGTTAACCTCGCCTCGACTGAGCCTCCCTGGACGGCGCCGATTCCGGCTGACTATGCCACTGTCGCTGCGCAGTTGTATCAGCCCGCTGCCGCCAGCCCGCTGCCGACGAGCAGCCTCTATGCCATCGCGGCCTTTGAAGCGGATGCCGCCTACATCAATTTCACGCCCTCGACTGGGGCAACGCCCCCCGCCCTCGATGCCCTGGCCCGCGAGCGGGGACTGCCCCATGCCGGCTGTGACGGCAAGACCGGTGAGACCCTGCTCAAGAGCGTCCTTGCCCCCATGTTCGCTGCCCGCAACCTCGACGTGATGAGCTGGGTTGGCCACAACATTTTCGGCAATCTCGATGGTCGCATTCTTGACGACCCAGCCAACAAGGCGGCTAAGGTCCAGAGCAAGGATCATCTGCTGGCCGCGCTCCTGCCGACTCCTCCGCAGACGCTTGTGTCGATTGAGTACATCGAGAGCCTCGGCGATTGGAAGACTGCCTGGGACCACATCCACTTCCGGGGCTTCCTCGGAACGCCGATGACGATGCAGTTCACCTGGCAGGGCTGCGACTCGATCCTGGCCGCCCCGCTGGTGATCGATCTGGTTCGGCTGGTCGACCGAGCCCGCCAGGCTGGTGAATGTGGTCAGCTACCCTGGCTGGCCAGTTTCTTCAAGAGTCCGCTGGGCTGTACCGAACAGGCATTCGCTGCCCAAGTTGGCCTGCTGCAGACCTGGATTGCCACCCAGACAATAAGCCGATAGCCGGATTTTACGGCTTTTTTAGGCTGCGTGCCTCAATCGCGGCGAGACCATCAGCCATGTGGCAACGATCGCTTGCGTGGCTCGCGCCGGTCGATGAACAACCTGTCAGGCTGCGCCAAACCACCGCTCTGGAACAAGACCGCCGAGGATATTTCAGAACTTTTTTGAAAAAAATTTTCTGATTTCTCTTGACAGTCTTCTAAACAATTCCTGAAAACTCTTGCTGGCATGCTGTAATGCTTGTGCTTGCACGACATCGCAGCATGCCAAACGTCGCTTGCTTCCAACGTTCAGCACCCCCAGGAAGCAATCGGTCAATACGCGGGGTGCTGTTGGCAAGGAGCCATTCAATGGCCAAGAAGAAGAAGGTCGCCAAGAAGAAGGTGGCCAAGAAGAAGAAGGTCGCCAAGAAGAAGGTCGCCAAGAAGAAGGTGGCTAAGAAGAAGG
>WTHB01000117.1 GCA_011523305.1 Planctomycetaceae bacterium
GCAGGGCACGGACGGCCGCATTCCGGCTGCCTCCGCCACCATCGACTGCCGTGCCAGCGGCACAACCATGCGGTTCCTCGCCGCATTGGTCAGCCTCGGCAATGGCCGCTATCTGCTCGATGGCACCGCCCGGATGCGGCAGCGGCCGATCGGTGATTTGCTTCAGGCCCTGCAGAACCTTGGCATCACGGCCACAGCAGGCAGCCCCAACGACTGCCCCCCGGTCACGATCGAAACTGGCGGCATCACGGCGTCTGCCACCACCATTGCCGGCGGAACGAGCAGCCAGTTCGCCAGTGGCTTAGCGCTTGCTGCTCCCTGCATGCCCCAGGGACTCACCCTTGAACTCGCGGGCACCCTGGTGTCGACCCCTTACCTCGATCTGACACGCCGGGTGCTCGAAGCCTTCGGTGGCCGGTGCCATGTTCGTGATGAACGCCACTGGCAGATTGAGGCGACCGGCTACTCGGCACGTGACTACACGATTGAACCCGATGCCTCAGCCGCCAGTTACTTTGCAGCAGCGGCAGCGATCACCGGGGGAAGCGTCACTATTGAAGGCCTTCACCGCAACAGCCTGCAGGGTGATGTGGCATTCTGCGATGCCCTTGAGCAGATGGGCTGCCGAGTTGAATGGGCCGAGAAGGCAATCACCGTTCATGGGGGACCATTGCGGGGCATTGAGATCGACATGAATGCTATCAGTGACACCGTCATGACGCTGGCCGTTGTGGCCCTCTTCGCCGCTGGCCCCACCACGATCACAAACGTGGCCCATATCCGTGACAAAGAGACCGACCGGATCACCGACCTCACCGCTGAACTGCGGCGGCTTGGCGGGCTGGTCACCGAACGCGACGACGGGCTGACAATCACCCCAGCACCGCTCCATTCGGCCGAAATCAAAACTTATGACGATCACCGCATGGCCATGAGCCTGGCCCTGGCAGGCCTACGGACGCCGGGGGTCGCCATTCTTGACCCAGGCTGTGTCGGCAAGACCTTTCCCGAGTACTGGACAGTCCTCGAACGTCTCACCGCCTCAAGCCGGGTGGACCGGACTGGCTAATCTCCAGCCAGCCGAAGCAACCCCTCAGACTCACAACACGCCGTGGAGGAACGGCCACAGGCCTCCCCGAGGGATGCGGCAGCCTGCTCAAGCAACAACTCAATCCGATCAGCCTGTGACAGCTCAACAGCGGCCACGCCATCTGCCTCCAGCGTTGCATCGCTGGCCCGAAAGCCACCGCCACAGTGCTGGCAAAACACCTGCTCACCCAAAAGTTTCACACCAATCCGCAACATCCGCCCGCAGACAGGGCATCCCTGGTGGTAATAAACCGAGCCGCTCATCGCTTGTCCTCCCGGTGTTCCTCCAGTCGATCGATCATTCTCCACGTGGTCTGACGGCTGCTTCGCCCATCCTCCAAATACTGTCTCACCATTCTGTTGATCACGAACGCTCTTGGGGCTGAAAACGTGTTCCTACTGCTCGATGCCTCGCGTTCGGGCAAGGCCAGAACGTTTGTTCTCAACGAATCACCATCTCAATTGCCGCGAAAACAAAAACCCCAGACCGTAAAAGAGTTTAGGTGATCGGCCCGAAGGTGAGCAACTGCGGCTCGCTTCCGCGGCCCCCAACGGGTATGAGATACTGAAAACACGCCGGTTTTCCGGGCTGGCTGGCTGCCCTGGCTACCCCCGGGGTTCCCGCTGGCACCATGCGGGTACCAAC
Organism: Planctomycetaceae bacterium; assembly: GCA_011523305.1. GTDB lineage: Bacteria > Planctomycetota > Planctomycetia > Pirellulales > UBA1268 > UBA1268. The sequence goes on from WTHB01000117.1 coordinate 1,736, forward strand.
CGATCCCACGACTTCCACCGGGCCCGAAAAAGCTCCGCGCCGTCACAGCAAGCCCATCTGAGGAAGGGCAGCCCACGAACAGGTAGGATTGCGTTTCTCAAATAGGTGCGGGTGACACGTTCCCGACGCTCGTTCACTGAGGGTCTTTCCAATGCAACGGCCACTGGCCACCATCCTGATTCTGGGCTGCGCAGCACTGGCCAACGGTTGGCTATTCATGGCCAAGATTCTGCCGACGCTCACGCCAGGCCAACCGCCTGGTTACAAAGCCCTCTACTCTGACGGCGCCGCCCCGCGGCCTGTCGCGTGGACGATCATGCTCAACGACACGGTCATCGGCACGGCGGTGAGCCTGGCCGAATCGACCGATGACGCCGGCATGGTCGTGCGGTCGATACTGCGGCTGGATCAACTGCCTATTGAAGAACTCGTGCCGGCCTGGGCCAAACTTGTCATCGGCAATGTGCTCAACGCGTACCCCACCATCTCGCTGCAGGCAGCTGGCCGCATGAAGATCGACGAGGCGGGCCACCTGCGGCACTTTCAGTCGGTGGTCCAAATCCCGGAATCCAATGAGAAGGCCCGGCTTGAAGGCACCATCTCTGAAGGGAACGAGGTCTCCGTGTCGCTACGGGCAGGTAGCGTCGTGTATGAAGCGAGTCGCTTTCTCCCCGATGAAGTCGCGCTCGGCGACGAACTCTCTCCCCAGGCAACCATGCCCGGACTTTATCCGGGGCGCCGCTGGGTTGTCCCGGTCTTCAGCCCCCTCCGCCCAAGCACCAAGCCCTTGGTGACCATGTTTGCCATGGTCGACGGCCAGGAGCCCGTGCACTTTGATGGCCAGTTGATCAATGCTGACATCGTCTGCTACCGCGATGCTCCCGGCGGCCATCACCCACCGCGCAGCCGAATGTGGGTCGACCCCCGCGGCCGCGTCCTGCGGCATGAGTCCGTCATCTTGGGGTCACGGCTGCAATTTCTCCGCACCACCGACGAAGAGGCGGCCGGCCTGGTGGGTAAACTGGCCAACCACGACGACCATTTCAGTGGATTTCCGCCGCTGCAGGGCGTGCGGCCGCCGGCAGCCGAAGCGACCGACAACACTACGGCAACACCGACTGAAACCCCGGCTTTGACCATCCACACCCCTGCGGACCGCGTGGAGGAACGCCATGATCGAATTTGACCACGTCACCCGACACTACGGCAGCAAAGTTGCCGTTGCTAATCTCAGCCTGGCAATCCCACGCGGTGAACTGTTCGCCCTGCTCGGCCCCAACGGAGCCGGCAAGACGACGACGATCAAGATGCTCGTCGGGCTGCTTCGACCCACCCACGGCCAGGTCCGGGTCTGCGGCCACGACCTCGTCACGGAGCCTCGGGCCGCGCATCTGCATCTTGGGTATGTGCCTGATGAACCCTGCCTCTATGACAAACTCACCGCGCGGGAGTTCCTCCGATTCATCGCTGACATGTACGGGATTCCCCGCCACCTTTCGAAGCAGCGAATTGAGCGGGAGATTGAGTGCTTCGAACTCCAAGAATTTGCTGATGACCTGGCCGAAAACTACTCACTTGGCATGAAACAGCGGCTCGTCTTTGCCGCTGCGTTTATCCATGACCCCGATGTCATTGTGCTCGATGAGCCGATGGTCGGCCTTGATCCACACAGCGTACGGATTGTCAAAGATCTACTGAAGGTGAAAACGTCTGAGGGCATGACGGTCTTCATGTCGACTCATACGCTGGCAATGGCGGAAGAAATGGCCGACCGCATCGGCATTATGGTGCGAGGCAACCTCCGGTTCCTCGGCACGGTTGCTGAACTGCGGGAACAAATGGCCATTGAAGCCAGCGGCCTTGAGCACCTTTACCTCGAACTCACCTCTCCTCGCGGAGCACTGCGGGAAGACGCCGCCACTCACACCGACCAATGACTACAGAACGCCCTCTCACCGGCTCAATTTGCGCCATCAGCCCAGAACAAGAAGGCCGACTGCTGTTCCGCCTGCGGGCGACAACGGCTGGTCATGTGATCGGCACGATGTTTCGCCAAGCCCGACTTCGGCTCGCTCTGGTGGCTCTGCTCAGCGGTATTTTTTGGCTTGCACTCTTCGGCCTGTTCTTTGAGGCCTTCGGTTTTATCAACTCGTTTCATTCCGAGGTGATCTCGCTCCTGTTCAACACCTTCTTCTCGGCGTTGATGGTGATGATGGTCTTCTCAACCGGCATCTTGATGTACGGAGGGCTCTACACCTCGGAGGAAGCAAAACTGCTCCTGACCTGCCCGGTCCGGGACGAGGCCATCTACAGCCATAAATTTCAGGAAGCCCTTTGGTTTTCCAGCTGGGGGTTCATCCTGCTGGGCAGCCCAATGCTCATTGCCTACGGCATAGTGCGTGATGCTCCCTGGAGTTTCTACGCCATGCTACTGCCCTTCATGCTGAGTTTTGTGGTTATTCCGGCTGCCGTGGGGAGTATGCTCTGCATGCTCACGGTTGCCGGGCTCCCCCGTCTGCGGGTGCACGCGATCACCATCTCGCTCTCCATCGTTCTGCTGGGAGCCCTCTGGCTGGGGTGGTCGGCGCTCCAATCGACTCAGGCAGAAACTCTGACGGTGGCCTGGTTTGAAGAGACACTCTCCCGTCTTACTCTGACCGAACAGGCATTTCTGCCTAGCTGGTGGCTCTCATCCGGCATCCTCGATGCCGCCTTGCGTGGCGAGACGGCAGCGCAGACCCGGGCCAGCACGCTCGAGGCCCTCAAGTTCCTCGGGCTGCTCACCGCCAACGCACTGCTGGTCAACCTCATCGCCACCTGGGTCGCCCGGCTGACCTACCGCGTCGGCTACAGTCACCTGCAATCAGAAGTACCTGAACGAAAACAGCGAGCCCTGCACTGGTTCGATGAACTCCTGGCCCACAGTGGATCCCGTTGGGGCAGCCCGCTGCGACTGCTGCTGGTCAAAGATCTGCAAATCTTCCGCCGGGATGCGACACAGTGGTCGCAGTTCCTGATTTTCTTCGGCCTCCTCGCCCTCTATTTCGTCAACCTGCAGTCGTTCACCTACACCCACACCTACGCCTCAATCATCAGCTACCTCAATCTCGCCGTGATTGGCCTGATCCTCTCGACATTCACGACACGATTTGTCTTTCCGTCGATCAGCCTCGAGGGACGGCGGTTCTGGATTCTTGGCCTACTCCCGGTCGACCGCGACCACATCGTCTGGTCAAAGTTTCTGTTCGCGTTCTGGGGCGGCCTCCCTCCGTGCCTCGGTCTAGTGGTGCTCAGCGACCTCATGCTTGGCATGTCAGGAACGTCGTTGGTGATTCACCTGATTTGTTGCACCATGCTCTGCAGCGGGCTCTCCGGAATCGCCGTTGGCCTCGGCGCCCGAATGCCCGATCTTCGGGAGTCCTCGCCTGCCAGAATTGCCTCCGGCTTCGGTGGCACCCTGAGCCTAGTCGTCAGCGCCCTGTTCATCATTGCTGTGGTCCTGCTGGTCGCCCTGCCGAGTCATCTCAATCTGATGCGACGGGCCCTCGGCGTGATGCCGGAACGCGACCTTTACGGCTTTATCAGCAGCCAAGCAGGCATCTTCAGCAGCCTGGCGATGGTTGTCGTGCTCGGGCTCGCGGCCACGTTTGTGCCAATGTTTCTCGGGGTTCGGGCCTTTCGTCGCTTTGAGCCGTAACCAACGGCCTCTCCGAGATTGTCGCCCCACCAGGCGGCCTCCGTGTGCCCACAGCCGCCCCTCAGAACTCGTGCTGGCCCCATCCCTGAGGATGTCTATCCTTGAAAAGGCGGTAGTAGCGCCGCCGGCCTCCGCTTTCGCCCCAACACCCACCATGATCCGTTCCCACGAACAGACTGCCCCCCCCGCCCCGCTCGCCTCTGCGACGGTAGGACGCGAACGACCCGTGCGACTGGGGGCGGTGCAGTACCTCAACACCCGACCGCTCATCTACGGATTGTCGGCCCCGATCAGTTTTGACCTGCCCAGCCGTCTCGCTGACCGACTGGCCGCCAGCGAACTCGATGTCGCCCTCATTCCATCCGTGGAACTCTTCCGCGGCCTCACCCCCAGCGGCAGTGACGGCGGCTACCAGATTGTCTCCCGCTCATGCATCGCCTGCCGTGGGCCCGTAATGAGCGTCCGCCTCTTCTTTCGCACCCGTCCGGAGCGAACCCAACGGCTGGCGGTGGATGAAGGATCACGAACCAGCGTCGCCCTGAGCCGCATCCTGCTGCACGAACGCTTCGGGCTCACCCCGACCCTGGAGCCGCTTCCCATCGGTGCTAATGCCGAATCGACGAATGCTGACGCGGTGCTGCTGATTGGCGACCGGGCGATCGCCCCAACAGGTGGTGGTTTTCAGGCTGTCTGGGATCTAGGGGATGAGTGGTACCGCTGGACGGGCCTGCCCTTCGTCTTCGCCGTCTGGGCTGCCCGTGGCGGCTTCCAGCAACCTGGGCTGGCTCGGCAACTTGACCAGGCCCGCGACCACGGCCTCGCCAATCTTGCCGCGATCGCTGCGGCTGAGGCAGCCCCTCACGGTCTGACGGTTCCGCAATGTCACGACTACCTGCGGGAAAATCTTTACTACGACCTCGGCCCGACTGAACGTCGCGGCTTGGTGTTGTTCCACGAAAAGGCAGCCCAACTCAATCTGGTTCCTGATGCCTGCCCCCTGGATCAGGCTTTCCCGGCATTCTCCACGTCTTCTTCCGGTATCTACTGATGGACGATCACCTCAACGAAGTTCTCGATGCTGTCGCGGCTGGCACGGAGCGACTGACTCCAGTTGATGCCGTGAAACTGCTTGAGTCGCATGATCTGGCGGGCATCGGCCGAGCGGCCCATGCCGTCACGATGCGGCTGCACCCGGAGCCATACCGGACCTACAACATTGACCGGAACATCAACTACACCAATGTCTGCACGGCCGTCTGCGACTTCTGCGCCTTCTACCGGGGTCCCAAACATCCCGAAGGGTATGTCCTTGATCGTGACGTTCTCTTTCGCAAGATTGAAGAGACCGTGGCAATCGGCGGGGACCAGATTTTGCTGCAGGGCGGCATGCACCCGACCCTGACCCTGGAGTGGTACGAAGATCTGCTCCGGGACATCAAAACGCGTTTCCCTGAGGTGAACGTCCACGGGTTTTCCCCACCAGAACTGCACCACCTCACCAAGGTCGCCAAACGGCCTCTCCCTGAAATTCTTGAACGACTCGCAACGGCGGGCCTCGGCTCGCTCCCCGGTGGCGGTGGTGAAATCCTGGTGGACCGCGTTCGCAAGGCAATGACCCGCGGGAAGGCTCTCACTGAAGATTGGCTGGAGGTCAACCGGCAGTGGCATCAGCTTGGTGGCAAGAGCACAGCCACCATGATGTTTGGACACATCGAAACCCTTGCCGAACGGGTGGAGCATCTGGAACGCCTGCGACAACTGCAGGATGAAACCAGTGGGTTCACCGCCTTCATCTGCTGGTCATTCCAGCCGGACAACACCGAGATGGACGACATCCCTCCAGCAGGCTCGTTTGAATACCTGAAAACCCAGGCGGTTGCCCGTCTCTACCTCGACAACTTCCCGAACATCCAATCGAGCTGGGTGACCCAGGGCCGTGAGATTGGCCAACTGGCCTTGCTCTTCGGAGCCAATGACATGGGGAGCCTGATGCTCGAAGAGAATGTGGTCAGCGCCGCCGGCACCGTGCATCATCTCACCCTCGAAGAAATGCGGTCTGCGATCTCAGAACTCGGCTGGATTCCCCGCCGACGCAATGTGTTCTACGAACTGCTCGACGATGCTCCGCAGGCAGCCATGCCGGTGCCGCCGACCCCCAGCCATTCCGCCCTGCCGATTCTGTCGGCAACCACGTGAGCACGTTGGGGCGGCCAGCCGCGCCGCGTGCAGAACAGTTCCCTCGCAACGTTCTCCTGCGGGCCCGCTGGCTGTTGCCGGTCAGCGGAGCACCCATTGAGGATGCCTGGATCCAGATCAGGCACGGGAAGATCTGCGGGTTTGGACGCAGAAAACACCCCCACGGTCTCGGGCCGACGCTTGATCTCGGTGACGCGATCGTCACCAGCGGGTTCATCAACGCCCACACCCATCTTGAGTTCTCTGCGTGCCAGCAGCCCTTCGATGCCTCAGGAGGGCTCCCACAGTGGATTGACCGGGTGGTTCGCTGGCGACGCGAGGCCGCCACCGCGGCGGCAGCCTCGTCGAGCCTCACTCCCCTGCTGGCAGGGCTGCACGAGTCGGCGGCAGCCGGCGTGGTGGCAGTGGGTGACATCGCCACCGCCGTCCCTCCTGCTGTTGACCTCCCCCTGCTGTTGCACGGCCCGCGACTACGGATCTTCCGGGAACTGCTCGGCTTGGTACCGCTGCCACCCGGCACAGCATCACCGGCGGCCCCCACGGTCTTTCGCGATGCCCAGCGGCTCAGCCGGGCAGGCATAGCGGTCGGATTGTCTCCGCATGCCCCCTACTCAACCCAGTGGCCGCTCGGCCGCTGGGCTGTCGCTGCCGCCCGGCGTCTGCACCGCCAACGCCCAGCAACCAGACGACCCCGCCCTTGCATTCCTCTGGCAATGCACCTGGCTGAGTCAGCCGACGAAGACCAGTTCCTCCACTCGCAGACAGGCCCCTTCCGCACACTGTTTGAGTCCCTTGGTGTCTGGCCCGCCAGACCGCCTCGCCTCACCTCGACGGCTGACTGGGTCTCGCTGCTCGCCCGGGCAGACCGGGGCCTGATCGTCCATGGCACCCATCTGCCGGCAGACGCTCAGGCCTTTGCCCGCCTGCGACGACACCGCAGCCGCCTGGCTGTGGCGTTCTGCCCGCGGACAACCCTGGCCTTGGCCGGTCGACTGCCTCCGGTCGATGCCTTCCAGCGGGCTGGTATCCGGATTTGCCTGGGGACCGATGGCCGCGGATCGAATCCTGATCTCTCCATCCGCCACGAGGCTGGCACGCTGATCGCTGCCGGCCTCGTCACACCGACTGACGCCCTCAGGATGATCACCATCAACGCCGCCTGGGCCCTCGGCTTTGAGCACTGCACCGGCCACGTCGCCGCCGGGCGACCCGCCGACCTGGTGGTCCTGAGGCCAGCAGTCACAACACGGGATGCTGCCGCGGCCACAGTTGCGGTCTTTGCCCCCGACACCACGGTGCTGGCCACCCTCCGCGGCGGCCGACTGATTGCCGGCCAACTCGATTTCTCCGGTGCCTAGAGCCGGCAGTTGGCGATTTGGGTTTCGATGATCGCGGAGGCACCAATCGCCTCCAGCCGCTCCATGATGCCGTGTGACTCTTTGCGGCGAACCATGGCCCGCACAGAGCACCAGTCGGAATCTTCGAGTGCACTCACGGTTGGGGAATTGAACCCCGGGGTGATTGCTTCAGCCTCGGCAAGTCGGCTGCGGGGGACGTTGTATTCCAGCAGCGACCAGGCCCGGGCTATCACCACGCCCTCAAGCCGGCGGACAATCCGGTCAGCCATCGCCGGATCGACGACGTTGCCATTCTGGACCAGCACGGTTTCATACCGCCCGATCTCTTCCAACACCCGCAACCGGTTGGCAGCCAGGGTGCTGCCAGTTTCCACCAGATCGACGACCGCATCAGCGACACCAAGCGACACCATGATCTCGACACTGCCTGAAAGTTCCACGAGGTGAACTTCCACCCCGTGCTGGGCGAGCCAGTCCCGGGTGATGTGCGGAAAGCTGGTTGCCACCCGCCTCCCTTGCAGGCTTTTTGGCGACGCAATGTCAGCCGAATCAGGCACGCAGAGTGCCAGACGACAGGAGCCGACGCCGAGTGCGAGCCGTTCGACGAGTTCGACTCCGGCCTCCGCCACCAGGTCAGCCCCGGTAATCCCCAGGTCAATCGCCCCTTCGGCCGTGAGCACGGGAATGTCGTCCGTTCGGAGGAAGACAATCTCAACCGGAATGTCCCGGCACCGGGCGAACAGCGACCGCTGAATCCTCCGAAAGGACAGCCCCGCATCGTGGAGGAGATCAGCCACAACCTCCGACAGCCGCCCCTTACTGGGAATTCCGATGCGAAGCAGCCGCTCCGAAGCGGCGGGGTTGGAGTCACTCATCGTCAGTCTCTTTCGCCTCTTTTCGTGATGATGCCGGGGCGGCCACCGCCCCGGCGCGATTCAGGGTGTCTAATTCGGGGATCGAGACGCTTTCTCCTCGAGCCCCGACATGCCAAATCGTCCTGCCAGGGTCTGTTCCACGTCAGCCAGCGTCAGCCCGCGACAGGCCAGCAGGACCAGGGTGTGGTAGAGCAAATCAGCCGCCTCGGAGACAACCCGCTCATCGGTCTCGGCCGCAGCCGCCTGCACCAACTCGCCGGCTTCCTCGATCACCTTCTCGCCGATGGCAGGAACCCCACCGGCCAGCAACCGGCTCGTGTAGGATCGTTCCGAGCCAGCAGCCTTGCGGGCCCCGATCACACCCTCGAGTTGCTCAAGGACTTCACCAACTCGTCGCTCCATAGCCAACCGCACTCCCGCGTTGTTTTTCTGTCCGTTTCAGGCCACGAACCAATCGGTCCCAGCCGATGTAACTCTACCACGCGGCCAGCGTGTTCCCGACACCGCCCCTCCCAATGCCCGCACCAGCCCCAGAACTCGCTGATGACTGCCTGATTCTCACGGGGCCAACCGCTTCGGGAAAGACAGCGGTGGCGATCCGCATGGCCCAGCGTCTGGGGGCTGAAATCCTCAGCGTTGACTCCATCGCGGTCTACCAGGGGCTCGATATCGGCGCCGCCAAGCCAACGGCGGCTGAGCAGGCCGCCGTCCGCCACCACCTGCTTGATCTCGTCTCACCATCCACGCCCTTTTCAGTCGCCGACTGGCTGGCAGCGGCTGCGGCAGCCGTGGCCAACTGCCGCAGCCGCGGTCGCCGCATCCTCCTGGTTGGCGGCACCCCGCTCTATCTCCGCTGTCTGCGTGACGGGCTTGATGACCTGCCGGCCGGGGACGAGGCGGTCCGAGCCAGACTCACGTCTGAAGCAGCCGCCCATGGCAGCCACCACCTGCACACACGATTGGCCGCGGCCGCGCCGGCCCGGGCGGCTGCCATCCACCCCAATGACACCAAACGCATCATCCGCGCCCTCGAGATTGTCGAGTCCAGTGGCACCGCTGAGCCATCGTCTTGGCCGGATCACACCGCGTCTGTCTTCCCGTGCCCCATCATGGTGCTTGACCTGCCCCGCCGCATCCTGAACGAACGAATTGACCGCCGCGTGGAAGCCATGTTTGGGGGTGGGATCCTGGAAGAAACCGCTGCCGCCGAGGCCGCCGGAGGCATTGGCCCCATCGCTGCACAGGCTGCCGGCTATGCCGAGGCCCGTAACCACCTGCGAGGCAGTCTCTCGCTCGAGGCCGCCATCGCCCGAACCCAGCAACGAACACGGCAGTTGGCAAAACGCCAACGAACCTGGCTGCGAAGTTTTGCTGATGCTATCTGGGTCACGGGCTGATCTCAGCGGCACGCGTTCCCAACCTCATCCGCATGACTGCCTTGATCGCACGCGATTGCGCAAATCCCGTACCAAACGCTTTCGTGTGCTAGCGGATTGAGTGCTAGCACTTCATCTTGTGGTTGCTGTCATGTTCAACCACAAAATCGTAAAAATCCTTGTCTTGATTTCCGAGAGCGCTATCTTCACCGCCGTTGCGTTCGAGACTGTCACTCAAGGATGGGTGACACGAACGCACACACGCGTTGCTTGACAAAGGGACTTTCATGGCAGCCAAACCGGTGATCGGCATCAATATGGACTACCGCCCCAGCCGCAAAGAGCATGCGGCGCTCTCGTTCGTGGCGGCGGGCTACTACGACAACATCATCCAGTCGGGTGGCATTCCCGTCATTTTGCCTCCGCTGGAGGACGAGGACGACCTGATGCGTCTGCTCGACACCCTTGATGGTGTCGTCCTGATTGGTGGTGCCGACCTCGACCCCCGGCGAGATGGCTACATGCCCCATCCGGCCGTCCGCCCACTCGAGGAACGCCGGGAAGACTTCGATCGCATGCTTGCCAAGCAGGTCTGCGCCCGACACCTGCCAGTCCTGGCGATTGGGTGCGGCATGCAACTCCTGAACATCACTGAGGGCGGCACCCTCTTCCTGCATCTGCCCGAAGATCAGCCCCAGACGTTCCCACACAAGGACCTGCTCGACCCGGCCCATCGTCATGGCCTGCTGGTCGAACCCGATTCGGTCATGGAGCGGGTCTATGGTGACGGCGAAATTCGCGTCAACAGCATGCATCACATGGCCATCGATGATCTCGCCAACGGGTTCCGGGTGACTGCCCGCTCCCCTGACGGCGTCATTGAGGCAATTGAAAGCAACATTGACGGCTGGTTTGCTGTTGGCACCCAGTTCCATCCTGAAGCGGAGTCTGCCTCGGCCCTCGATGCCAAGATTTTTGAAGAGTTCATCGTCGGGATCACCGGCGAAGTCCCCGCTATGCGACTGGTCGCCTAAGCGGGAGCGTGAGACTCGCATTCCGGGCCCGTCGGCTGCCCTTGGGGTGGCCGGCGGGCCTTGTGCATTACAGCCAGCTCCTTGGGGCCGCACGACGTCTACGCGGCATCTTCGTTGCAACCGGAACAGCCTCGTCGCTCTTCGGGCGGTGATACGAGATGCAGGCAGCATAGCCCCCAATTCGGCGGTACGCTTAGACAAGACCTTTCGGTCCTGTCGCCGGCGCCAGCGGCCGTCCGAACTGCTCCTCGCGCCGCCTCGACGTGAATCCGCCCACCCACTGATCGCTGCGACCTCCCCCGGATCGCCACGCCCTTCAGGCAGTCTCACCAATGCTGACTGACTACGATCTCCATCTGCTCGGTGAAGGCCGACACTGGAAGAGTTACGAAAAGCTCGGGGCCCACCTCGACTGTGTAGATGGCGTGTCTGGAGCAAGTTTTGCTGTCTGGGCCCCCAATGCCACCACAGTCAGTGTGATTGGCGACTTCAATGGCTGGAACGACCGCAGCCACCCCATGCGAAAGCTGCTTCCCTCGGGCATCTGGGAACTGTTCATTCCCGACGTCACGCCCGGCATGGCCTACAAGTACCGCGTCACAACTGCTGAGGGCGTGGCTGATCGAGCCGATCCCTACGGCTTTGCCGCCGAGATTCCCCCTCATAACGCCTCGCGGGTCGCCGACCTGACCCAGTACTCTTGGCAGGACACCGGCTGGATGGAGCAACGCAGCCAGCGTGACTGGCTCGCTGAGCCGATCTCGATCTATGAGGTTCACCTGGGCAGCTGGCGGCGGCCAGGGGATGACCCGACCCGCTGGCTGACCTATGCCGATCTTGAGCGGGAACTCGTGCCCTACTGCGTTGAAATGGGCTTCACGCATGTCGAATTTCTGCCTCCCACCGAACACCCCCTGTCGGCGAGCTGGGGGTACCAGACGATCGGCATGTTTGCCGCCACCAGCCGGTTCGGGAACCCGCAGGACCTGATGGCCCTGATCGACAGCCTGCACCGCGCCGGGATCGGCGTCATCATCGACTGGGTGCCGGCCCACTTCCCGAAAGACCAGCACGGCCTGCGACGGTTCGATGGCACCGCGCTCTATGAACACGAAGACCCGCGACAAGGGGAACACCCCGACTGGGGCACCCTGATCTTCAACTACGGCCGCAACGAAGTGGCCAACTACCTGATCTCGTCAGCCCTCTTCTGGCTTGATCACTACCACGTCGATGGCCTCCGCGTCGATGCGGTCGCTTCAATGCTCTATCTCGACTACAGCCGCAACGAGGGCGAGTGGCTGCCCAACTGCTTCGGTGGTCGAGAAAACCTTGAGGCCATTGAGTTCCTGAAGCAGTTCAACATTCAGGTGCACCACCACTTCCCCGGGGTGCTGACCATTGCCGAGGAATCAACCGCCTGGCCAGGTGTTTCCCGACCGACCTACACCGGCGGCCTCGGCTTCAGCCTAAAATGGAACATGGGCTGGATGAACGACACGCTGCGCTACATGCGGCACGATCCGATTCACCGCAAGTACCATCACGACGAACTCACCTTCAGCCTGATCTACGCCTTCCACGAAAACTTCGTCCTGCCGCTGTCGCATGATGAAGTGGTGCACGGCAAGGGGTCGTTGATCGACCAAATGCCGGGTGACCGCTGGCAGAAGTTCGCGAACCTCCGCCTACTCTTTGCGATGATGTGGTGTCACCCCGGCAAGAAACTGCTGTTCATGGGGGGGGAGTTTGGCCAGTGGCCGGAATGGAACTTTGACGAGAGCCTGCAGTGGCACCTGCTTGCCGAGGAGCACCACCGCGGAGTTTCCCAGACCGTGGCCGATCTCAACGCGTTGCTTCGGTCCGAACCGGCCCTCCACCAGGTCGACTTTGATGGCCGCGGTTTTGAGTGGATTGACTGCAACAACTGGCAGGACAGTGTGCTGGCCTTCATTCGCCACGCAGCCCACCCCGGCGACCATGTGATGGTGGTCTGCAACTTCACCCCAGTGCCTCGTCCGGGCTACCGCCTCGGAGTCCCACAGGCAGGTGCGTACCGTGAGGTGTTCAACAGCGATGCCAGACCATACGGCGGCAGTGGCGTGGTGAACCCGGCACCCCTGGCCGGTCAACCCGTGCCGCACCACGGGCGGGAGCAGTCCATCGTGCTGACCGTCCCACCACTGGCGGCAGTGATCCTCCGACCGCAGCCGGTTCACGGCTGACTGTCTCTGGCCCAGCCAGCCCTCAGCGCACCGGCCGAGGGTCGCGGTTCCAGGTGAGCCCTGCCGACTCCTCGAGCCCGGTCATCCAGGTTGTGAAGACCTCAGCGAATGATTCCTGGGCGACCATCGCCAGTCGTCGCTGGTCCCCCTGGGCCTCGGTGAAGCGAGTTCTCAGGTCAGCCTCGGCTGGCTCAAAGGTGATCACCCGCAGGGCGTAACAGAATGTCTGGGGCTGGTTGAACGCTGTGGCCCCCTGCCCAGCCTCTGTCGAGAAGACTGCCCGCATCAGGTCTTCACCCGGCATCACCAGGTCTTGCGGCGTGGACAAGGTCGGCGGTGCCCCAAATCCGGCGGCCCCTTCCGTGAGCCAGGCAAACGGCCCTACGGTGCGAACTTGCTCGGCCGCTTCCTTGCCGACAATCTCAGCCAGCCCCCGCTCACTCGCCGCCGCCGCAATTTCATCAGCCCGCTGCTTCGCCAGCGGCCGCGCCTGAACGATCCGCCAGGCCTTCAGCACGGTTTCCCGGGCCTCTGCAAAGGTCGGCACCCGCTCCTCACGATCCTCCTGCTTCCACGAGAAGTACCGATTGCCCTCGGCATCCCGGGATGTCAGTGGCCGGAGGGCGATGGCACCCTCGCCAAAAATCATCTCGACCCAGCGTTGCTGCCGAATTCCAAAGCGGCTGCCTGGATCAGGCACGAATTCAAAACTGGTGCCAATTCCACCCGCAGCGACAGCAGCCGGTGCAGCCACCCAGTCGGACTGGACTGCGACGAGCCCCTGCTTGGCCGCAATCTTCTCAACATCGGGTGCGACTGGCTCGGCTTCACCGTCCTGCCCCCGAGCAAGCCAGACCGCACGGTCCTCGGCATAGCCCGTCAGATCCGCAGCAAGGGCCGAAAAGATCGCGTCGATCCGCGCCGTCGCCCGTTCGCTGGTGAGCTGCTGCCGAATCTGGTCCGCCACCTCGTCCAGCGACTGAAAACTCATTTCGACGACTGGCTTCTCGTCCTCTGTAGCAGCCGAGCCTGGCTCCGCGTCGCCGTCCCGTCCCGGCGGGGTCACGTCGGCAGCAGGCTTGTCAGCTGGCGTGGACTCGGCATCCTCAGCAGCAGCGGGCTCTTCGTCTCCCGACACTGCGGTGACTGGCTCACCAGCCTCGTCGTCCTCAGCATCATTGAGCCGCATCGACACCGGCCGGACGCTGATCTGCCGCCGCCGGGCAGCGCCAGCGTCGGCTGCCGGCGTTTCCGCCTGGTCTGGCTCGACAGCAGGAGCCTCGCCAGCAGCCTCAGCATCCGCTGGCTCGGCCGGGCTGGTAACGGCCTCAGCCGCGTCAGTCGTCGCCGAGGCGGGCTGCTCGTCGGCCGGACCCTCTGCGTCCGCCGCAGCCGCCGCTGGGCTGGCGGGCTTGGCCGCGGCGTCCGTCTTCGGACTCGCTCGGTAGCGAGTCTCTTTGTTGGCTTCGTAATAGGCCTTCACGTCGTCGTCGGTAATCGTCTTGGCGGCCTCGTCCTCAAACTGCTTCCGCTGGGCCGTCAACGAGGCATACCGAATCTGGTGTGGCTCCTTGAAGCCAGGGTCCGGGCTGCGAGCCACCGGCAGGTCGTTTTTGTACGTCTCAAAAAATGCCCGCAGGTCGGCGTCCGCCGGCTCCGGCACCGACACCGCAAGGTCCTCAACAGCGACCGGAAAAGCTTCCACCGTGGCCGTCTGCTCAAGTCGCTTGTAGAAATCCCACCGCCAGCCGGGAGGATCGCCGGAAAACCCAGTCTGAAACAGCAGCAGCATGTTCCGGGCGGTCAGTGCGGTCCGCAGCGACTCAAAGAGATCGGCTGCCAGCACCGGTGTGCGGCCATACCGCAGGCTGCCAATGATCGCATCGAACTGGTCCTGCCGAACCATATTATTGGTCCAGCCAGCAAGAAACTCGTTGATCGCCGTGTTGCTGACCACCATCCCGAGTTGCCCGGCCTCGCGGGCCAGCACCATCTCCCGCACCAGCAACTCTTCGCCCTCGGGAAAGGTGGGCAATCGCGACGGATCGCGACCGGCTGCCGCTGCCGCCTGGAGCAGAAAACGGTTGGTAAGTGTTCGCAGGGCGACAGCCCGCTCCAGTTCTCCCTCGCGGACCTGCCCGCCGGTCCAGGAGGCGACCACGGGGTCGGCCGAGGCGGCCCCACCCCCCATCTGCAGGAACGGCGGCAGCACGAAGAAGGCCAGCATGGCCAGCACCGCCACGGCCACGAGCATCGATTTCTGGTTTTTCCGAAAGAATTCGAAGGATCCGGCCATGAAACCGCCTATTCACGTGTGCCCCGGCGACAGAAACCACCGAGACTTGACAAGGAGAGAGAGGGGAGGGTAACGCTGGAGGCCCCAGCAAGGGCAGGTCGGAGATTGTAGCGCCAGGCGTCTGTGCGCCAATCCCGATCTGAATGCCTCCCGAATCCCTGTGTCCCAACGCCGAGCGAAGATGGCCAAGAAATCCGCCAAGCGAGCCCGTAGCAGCAGCCGATCGACCCCCCGGTCGACGCCCGCGGGGGACTATGAACTGGTCATCGTCGAAAGTCCGGCCAAGGCCAAGACCATCGAAAAATACCTCGGACCGGGCTTCGTGGTGAAGGCCTCGGTCGGCCACATCCGAGACCTGCCCAGCCGGGCCCCCAAAGGCACCAAGCAGTTGGTCCCGGGGGTCGACCTCGAGCATGACTTCGCCCCCACCTACGAGGTTGATTCGGCGAAGAAGAAGACCGTCACGGAACTCCGCAAATTGGCCAAAGGTGCCCGTGACATCTGGTTCGCCACCGACCTCGACCGGGAAGGGGAGGCGATCGCCTGGCATCTGGCTGAGGAACTCAAAGTCAACCCCGCCTCCGCCAAACGGGTGACGTTTGACGCCATCACCAAATCGGATGTGCAGCGAGCCTTCGAACATCCCCGTGGCATCGACATGCCGCGGGTGGAAGCCCAACAGGCTCGCCGGATTGTCGACCGGATCGTCGGCTATCGGGTCTCGCCAATTCTCTGGAAGAAGGTCGCGTCGGGCCTGAGCGCTGGCCGGGTTCAGAGTGTGGCCGCCCGGCTCGTCGTCGAGCGGGAAAAACAGATTCGGGCCTTCACCCCGGATGAATCGTGGGAGATCTCCGGCTGTCTCACGTTTGATGCGGTGGCCTCGGCAGGAATGCATGCCGACTGGACGAGTTTCATGGCCCAGCGGGACGACCGTAACCGCCCCCCGCTGGTGCGACAGCGGATGGCCTGGCTTGCCGACCACCGCAGCCTGTCGGCTGAATTGATTGAGGTCGGCGGCAAGCCCCTCAAAATTCACGCCGCAAAAGATTCGGCGGAAGACCTGACCGATGCCGCTGCCGCCGCCGCCGAGGCTGCCGGCCTCATCGACGTTGCGATCGACCGGCAGACCGACCCCGACGGCAAGGGGCGCGGCCAACAGACCATTCGAATCAGTGGCCGCCCCGATCCGGCGGCCCGCTATGTCGTCGACACGATCGACGTCACTCGCACGAAGTCGAAGCCCTACCCGCCGTTCATCACCAGCACCCTGCAGCAGGCCGCTAGCCATCGGCTCGGCATGTCGACCGACCGCACCATGCGGGTGGCCCAACAGCTTTACGAGGGGATCGATCTGCCGGGTGAGGGCCGGGTGGGCCTGATCACTTACATGCGAACCGATTCGACCAATCTGTCGGGCGAAGCGATAGGCATGGCCCGGCGGTACCTCGAAGAAAAAATCGGCGAGGAGTACCTCCCCGACAAACCCCGCTCGTACTCCAGCACGAACCAGAGTGCCCAAGAAGCCCACGAAGCCATTCGGCCCACCGACCCATTCCGCGAGCCCGACGCCATCGCGGCGGCCCTGACTGACGAACAGCTCCGGCTCTACCGGCTGATCTGGCAGTCGTTTGTGGGCTGCCAGGCGACCGACGCCGAGTGGGACTCCACCAGCGTCAAAATGCGGCGGGCCGATCGCGATACCGGTGCCATCTTCAAAGCCAACGGTCGTGTCCTCCGCTTTGATGGCTGCCTGCGGATCACGGGAATCCCGAAGGGCGATGGTGATCAGGTACTGCCCGACTTCGAGAAGGGGGCCGAACTTGCACCCTTCAGCATCGACCCCCGCCAGAAGTTCCAGGCTCCGCCCCCCCGCTACAGCGAAGCAACGCTGGTCAAGAAACTTGAAGAAGAGGGCATCGGTCGTCCGTCGACCTATGCCAGCATCATCAACGTCATTGAAAACCGTGGGTACGTGGAACAGCGGGACCGGCGGTTCTACGCCACGGCGCTCGGCGAGGCCGTCACCGAGTTTCTCGAGGAAGGCTTCCACGACCAGTTCATTGAAGTGGGCTACACCCGCGACATTGAGCAGGAACTCGACCAGGTGGCCCAGGGCAGCAAACCCTGGACAGACATGCTCCACGAGTTCTACGACGAACTCGTCCCGAAACTTGAGTCGGCCGCGGACCTTCCCCACAAGAAGGCCGAGTCAACGCCGTCACCGTATGCCTGCCCTGAATGTGGTCGGCAGTTGGAGTATCGGCTCGGCAAGACAGGCCGCTTCCTGTCCTGCAGCGGCTACAACGAGAAGGTGCTGGAGGAACCGCCTCCTCCCAAGCCGACAGCAAAAGGCAAGAAGCCCCGCGCCCGCAAGCCCAAGGAAGTGCCGGCCTGCACCTATGCCATGCCGGTCGACCGGGATGGCCGCCCCCTGCTACCGGAGCAGATCGATCTGCTCTCACCAGCCGGTGTCGACATGGTCAAGCGGACGGGCCGGTACGGCGACTTTCTCGTCGAGGATCGCCCGCGGCCAACCAAAAAGGCGGGCAAGAAGACCGGGGACGATGAACCGGCACCCTTCATTCTCAACATCGACAACAAGGGGAATATCAAGTTTCCCGCGCCCCCACCGATCGTAACCGACATTCCCTGCCCGAAGTGTGGGGATGTTATGAACCTCCGGGATGGCAAGCGGGGCCCCTGGCTCGGCTGCCGAGCGTTCCCGAAGTGCCGCGGCCGGGCCGCCTTCACCAAACTTCCCGAAGACGAGCAGCAGGATCTGAAGCGGCAGCTTGCCGAACACCTTCAGGGCCAGCAGCAACTGGTGCTCACCCGGCGTGACGGCACCACCCGCGTTGATGACGGCACCCCGGTCTCTGAATTGACAATCGAAGGGGGCGTGGCCGAACTGCCGCTGTTCGAAGCCGGTGGCACCTGACTCGGGCCGTGCCGCGGTCAGCCCCAGGGCATATCCCGGTCGTAGGTGGCCGGCATCTCATCGACGGCCACGGCCTGAGCGGTCGCATGCGTGCGGCAGTGGGAAATGCTGACCAGCACACCGGCGATGCCCATTTTCTCCGCCAGGTCCTGGGTGCCTCCCTGCAACGTGGCCACTGGCCTGCCGCTGGCACCATTGAGCACCTCAATGTCACGCCAGCTAATGCCCTGCCGCCAGCCCGTCCCCAGCGCCTTGAGAATGGCTTCCTTAGCAGCCCAACGTCCAGTGAAGTGCTGCATCGCCATCCGCCGACTCCGGCAGTAGTCGATCTCCCGCGGCGTGTAGACCCGCTGCACGAAGAGTTCTCCGTGCCGCTCGATCATCTTTCCGATCCGCACACACTCGGTGATGTCGGTCCCAACGCCCAGGACATTCATGCCCGTGCCCCCACCGCCCGTCTCCCTAGGCCGCAGGCCTGCCGTGCCCGGTCAAGCACGGCTCCGGCAGCTGCCCGGGCCCGCTCTGCTCCTGCAGCAAGTACCGTGTCGATCACCTGCGGGTCGGCAGCCAGTTCCGCCCGTCGCTGACGCGCCTGGGCAAAATAGGTGGCGGTAGCCTCAACCAAGGCCTTCTTGACTTGACCGTAGCCAAACCCACCCTGGCGATAGAGAGCTGCCATCGCTGCCACGTCAGGCTCCGCCGCCAGGAGTGCATAGAGCTGATAGAGGTGATCACTCTCCGGATCTTTGGGGTCTTCCATCGGCCGTGAGTCCGTGGTGATCCGCATGATCTTCTTTTTCTGAGCGGCCAAGTCTTCAAAGACTTCAATCGTGTTTTCGTAACTCTTTGACATCTTCTGGCCATCGGTCCCAGGCACCTTGGCTCCGCCCTCAACCAGCCGCGGCTTCGGCAGCCGGAAGACCTCGCCGTAGAGATGATTGAACGTGCCGGCCAGATCACGGCAGACCTCAATGTGCTGGACCTGATCTTCCCCAACGGGGACAACGTCGGCGTCGTAGGCCAGGATGTCGGCAGCCATCAGCACCGGGTAGGTGAACAGGCCAGTATCCGCAGGCAGCCCGCGGGCCTTCTTGTCTTTGTAGGCGTGGCAGCGCTCCAGCAATCCCATCGGAGCGACGGTCATCAACAGCCAGGTCAACTCGGTCACCTCCGGCACATCGGACTGCACGAACAAGGTCGCCCGCTCCGGGTCGAGCCCCAAGGCCAGCAGATCGAGTGCGGCGTCACGGACAAAGCCTCGGAGGCGTTCCGGGTCACGGACGGTCGTTAGAGCGTGCAGGTCAGCAATGAAATAGAACGCATCGCCGGCATCCTGCAATTCGATGTACTGCCGAATCGCTCCAAAGTAGTTCCCCCAATGGAACCGTCCGGTCGGCTGGATGCCGGAAAGAACCCGCAGGCGGGCAGCGGAGGCAGGGGGCTGGTCCATGGTTGGCATGTTCTCCATTTCGATTCGTTCAGACTCAATCGGTTCAGGAACAGTGGTTTGCTGTGCTGCGGGGCTCTGCCCCAAAAGGCCATCGGCCACAATCAGGACCGGCGTGTCGCATCGAGGCTGCCGACCACCTCGGTCACGCTGGTTGCCTGCAAGGCCGCCAAGGCCTCAGGCAACGCATCAAGAATCCGGGTTGTCACCACCGGCTCGGCAAAACTTGCCGTGCCAATCTGGACGGCAGAGGCCCCGGTCACGAGGAACTCCATCACGTCATCGATCGACATGATGCCGCCCACACCGATGATTGGAATGGCAACAGCCTGCCGCACTTGGTGCACACAGCGGAGGGCAATCGGCTTGATGGCTGGCCCACTCAGGCCACCGATCACGTTGCCGAGGAGAGGCCGCCGCCGCCGCCAGTCAACGGCCATGCCCTGACAGGTGTTGATCAAGGTGACCGCGTCTGCCCCACCGTCCGCCGCGGCCCGGGCAATGACCGTGATGTCACTCACATTGGGCGTGAGTTTGGCAATCACCGGGCAGGCAGTCGCTCCTCGCACTCCAGCCACGACCGCTCGGCAGAGTTCCGGATCGGTCGCTAGGTCAACGCCATGACTGACATTCGGACAGGAAATATTGAGCTCAAGCGCCGCGATCCCCGGCTCATCGGCAAGCCGACTGGCCAGTTCGACAAATTCAGCCACCGAACCGCCAGCAATACTGACGATCAGCGGTGCCCCGGTCTCCCGGAGGAAGGGGAGCTTATCGACGAGAAACTGATCGATGCCGTCATTATCGAGCCCAATCGAGTTGAGCAGGCCGGCAGCCGTCTCAATGGTTCGCCAGGGACGATTACCAATTCGCGGTGCCAGCGTAATGGTCTTCGGCACGATTCCACCGAGCCGGTCCAGCGGCACCAGACCCCGCAT
>WTHB01000104.1 GCA_011523305.1 Planctomycetaceae bacterium
GACCAATTGTTTTCCCGCCGATAAGCCCGCTGATGGTCCGGCCGAGGTCTGCCTGGAGGTCGAGGCAGCCGGTTTCAACTACAAGGATGCCCTGGCCTGTGCCGGGCACCCCGGCGTGGTCCGCCGGCTGCCGTTGGTTCCCGGCATCGATGCTGCTGGGGTGCTGCGGACCGCGACAGCAGACATCCCGGCTGGAACGCCGGTGGTTGTCACTGGGAATGGCTTGGGTGAGACCCGACCGGGTGGGTTTGCGACGCACCTCAGGGCTGATGCTGCCGCCGTGATCAGGCGGCCAGCGTCCCTGTCGGCAGAGGCTGCCATGGCGATGGGGACAGCGGGGCTGACTGCTGTGTTAGCGGTCGACCGTCTGGCTGCGGTGCTGCACGGGCCAGTGACAGCCCCTGCACCTGAGGATGCAGACTGGTTGGTGACTGGGGCCAGCGGCGGGGTTGGGATGTTGGCCGTTGCCGCCAGTGCTGCGGCGGGCCACCGGGTGGTTGCCTGTACTCGCAAGCCAGCCGTGGCCGAGAAGTTGCGGGCCCTCGGGGCGGCAGCTGTCATCACGCCTGGCGACGCAGTGGCTGTTGGGACCAAGCCTCTGGCCAGCGGACGGTATCACTCCGTGATCGATACGGTTGGCGGCAGTCTGCTGGCCAACCTGCTGCGGGTCGTGCAACCGGGGGGTGCCGTCGCGAGTATCGGAAATGCTGGAGGGAATGATCTGGTCACGACCGTCCTGCCCTTTATCCTTCGGGGAGTGACACTGACCGGGATCGATGCCGCTGGGCTGGCTAGCAACGACGATCGCCGCCTGCTCTGGCCGCGACTGGCGGGTCTCTGGTCACTCGTGCGCGATCACCTGCCGATCCAGCGGGTGCCGCTGGCTGACGTGGGGGACTGGGCCCGGCAGATGCTGGCCGGTCAGACTGCTGGTCGCGGAGTGGTCGTGCCTGCCCTGGAAAGGCCCACCGAATAATGCACAGAATCAATCTCACCGCAGCCTGGAGTCGCTTCCGAACGGCTGATGGTCGGGAAGGCTGGACCCGTTGGTTCGGCTGCCCGACGAACGTGACGACGCCGGAGCAGGTCTGGCTGGTCGCTGAGCCGCAGGTGCAGACGCAGCTGTGGCTCAATGGAAAGCCGCTGGTTGAGGCCGCCCCTGGGGCGACTGGCGTAGTGGTGACAGCGCGGCTCTGTCCTCGAAATCTGCTGGTGTTGCCTCCGCCTGACACAGAAGCCGCCGAGACCGGAGCGTGGGCAGAAGCCCTGCAAGCAGGCAGCCTTGCGACGACCCGAGCGTCACTGCCCTCAGCCTGGGGCCTGATCGCTCTGGTGATTACTGAGGACGTGGTAGATTCTGAGGCCGTCACGAACCGATAGAAACCTCGTGATGAGGGCGATGGGAGACGTCGCCTGGCACCCCTTACGGAGAGGACAATCGATGTCGGTGATTCGGGTTGGATCGAGTCGAGAATACGCGGCAGGTTGGGATGCCATTTTTGGTGGCGGCGCCGGAAAAGCAGCCGCAACCAAACGAGGCAAGCAGGCAACCGCGAAGCCGGGGAAGAGGGTGGCGAAGAAGAAGGCTGCCAAGCGGGCGACGAAGAAGGTTGCCAAAAAGTCGAGCAAGAAGCCTGCAAAGAAAGCGACGGCGAAGCCGGGGAAGAAACTGGCCTCGAAGGCTCACAAAAAAACAGTGAAGAAGGCCCGTCGCGGGCGGGGCTGAACGCCGGCAGGCTCAGTCGCCCGGAGGTGTTGGGTGGCCGAGGTCGGCGGCGCGGGCCGTGGCGGCAGCAACCGCATCGACGAGGGCACCACGAACCCCTTCCCGTTCCAGGACGGCCAGCCCGGCGATGGTTGTCCCGCCGGGACTGCTCACGCGGTCTTTCACGACCACAGGGTGATCACCGGTTTCGCTGATGAGAGCCGCGGTGCCCCCGAAGGTTTCGACGGCCAAGGCGAGCGCCAACGGCCGGGGGAGGCCGGCCTTCACTCCCCCGTCCGCCAAGGCCTCAATCAACAGGGCGACATATCCTGGGCCTGACCCCGACACCGCCGTCACGGCATCAAGCAGGTGCTCGGCCACCTCATGCGCGGTGCCGACCGCTGCGAACATGCGGAGGACCCGCTCGCGGTCGGCCTGGGCGACGGTGGGTGAACTGGCCAGAACCGACACGCCCCTACCGACCAGACAGGGCGTGTTTGGCATCACACGGATGACCCGGTCGGTGCCGGTGGCTGTGGCGATCGCGGCGGATGAAAGGCCTGCGACAATCGAGACCACCACGCTGGCATCGGTGACCGCCTGCTTGATCTCCTGGCAGACCTCGGCAGCCTGCTGTGGCTTCACCGCGAGAATGATCAGTCGTGCTGCGGCGACACCCGCAGCGATGCTTGCGGCGGCGCGGACGCCTGGCAAGGCTTCAGCCAAGGCGGCCCGGGAGGCCTCAAAGGGATCGACCACCAGCAGGTCAGCGGGCTGGGCCTCACCAGCGCGGCAGAAACCGACTGCCAAGGCTCGGCCCATCTGTCCCGCGCCGATGAGCACAATTGAATCGGCAAAGGGAACCGACGTCATGGAGAGGTCTCCGAAGGCTGAGATGAGAGGGGCCGAACCGGCGGCACTGCCGCGTCGATGGCGTCGAGGTTGAGGCGACTGACATAGAGTTGGCTTGCTGGCCGTCGGCCAGCAGCCGCATCCCGGCTCGCGGTCCAGAGCAGCAACTGGCCGTCGGGTGAGAAGACCGGCAGGACATCGGCCCCGGGGTGATCGGTGAGCCGGAGCGGTTCCCCGGTCTGGAAGCCTGCTGCGGTGACCGCGTAGCGAACCAGCCAGAGATCATAGTTCGGTCGCTGGGTGGGATCAGAGTGGTCGGCGCCGGTCCAGATCAGCCAGGGCTTAGTCGGATGCCAGTAAGGCGCCCAGTGGACCCCGCGGCCACCAGTAATGGCGATGTCGTCCTCCCCAGTTGCCCGCATCACATGAATCTGGAGCAGGTCTGGTTCGAGTCGGTCGGTGCGGTAGGCGATCCAGTTACCATCCGGGGAAAAAAAGGGGCCACCGTCGTAGCCCGGTCGATCAGTGAGTTGCTGCACGTCGCTTCCGTCAGCGCCCGCGACATAGATGTCTGGGTCGCCGTCTCGGTCACTGACAAACAGCAGGCGGTCCCCGTCTGGCGAGAAGGAGCACTCGGCGTCGTAGCCGGGAGTGCTGGTCAGTTGCCGGAGCGGGCCGGGTGTGTCGAGATCGGCGACGAACAGGTCCATCTGCGGATCGAAATCCCATTGATAGCGACGGCGGCGTCCACTGCGGGCATCTGCTTCTGCCT
The DNA here is from genome assembly GCA_011523305.1 of Planctomycetaceae bacterium. Taxonomy (GTDB): domain Bacteria; phylum Planctomycetota; class Planctomycetia; order Pirellulales; family UBA1268; genus UBA1268. Next base: position 3,330 of record WTHB01000104.1, read on the forward strand.
GTGCGATCGCAGCAGCCTCCGTCTGCTCGAGAGCAGGGTCGAGGTGGCTGGACGCAAAGAGCAACCGCCGTCCGTCGGTGGTGAACCAGCTGCAGGTGGTCCGTCCCCGGCCCGGGCTGATGCGGGTCGGCGTGGTGATTCGCGGGGCGGCGGGGTCAAAGGGCTGAACGTAGATCTGGTAGAAGGGATAGGCCGTCGGAATGCCCTGATAGCAGATCTGGGTCATGTCGGGAGAGAAGTAGCCCTCCCCTGCTTTCGTCAGCCCGTCGGTCAGGCGGACGGGCGGCGAGAGAAAGGCAGCCTCCCGCTCCGAAGCCCGCGACGGGAGACAATTGGCGGCGGCCACCAGCAGGAGGCTGACAAAGAGGCTTGTGCGGAAGCGGCGGGCAGGCATGGAGAGAAACTCTGCGGGGCTCGGGAACCGGAGCGAGGTTGTCGGAATCGCTCAGTCTCTTCAGTATAGGTGGCGTGGCACTATCACCACACCGTTCTCAAAGGCAGTCAATCCACCGATGAAAATTTACACCAAGACGGGCGACGCCGGGCAGACTGGCCTGTTCGGCGGCCCTCGAGTTACCAAGGACCATGCCCGTATCGAAGCATTCGGCACCGTCGATGAATTGAACAGCCACCTGGGAATGGCCCGCACGCTGCCCGACGCTGACGGCCTGGACGAACTGCTTCGCAGTATCCAGTGCGACCTGTTCGATCTTGGCGCCCAGCTGGCGACTCCCGGCGATCATGCCGAGCGAATCAGCCTCGGACAGGTGGAAATGCTCGAAGCCTCGATCGATCACCACGACTCTTTGCTCGAACCGTTGACCAACTTCATCCTCCCGACAGGTACTCCGCTTGCGGCGGCGCTGCATGTGGCCCGGACTGTCTGCCGGCGGGCGGAGCGGCGGGTGGTGACGCTGGCGGGGCGGCTGGAAACGACCGTGCCAGCCAATGCAATTGAGTATCTCAATCGACTCGGCGATCTGCTTTTCGTGCTGGCTCGCACCGTCAATCAGCAGGCAGGGGTTGCCGACGATCCCTGGCATCCCTCATGAGTCAGCCTGCGGCTCTTGCCATGCGTCCCTCGGTGGTGGCGGCGACTGCTCGATTACGAGCGGCCACGGAAGCGATTTGCACGTGCCATGCCAGTGGCGGGAACGGCCTCGATCTCTGTCGGCTGCGGACTGAGGCGGTCGATGCGGCAATCGACGAAGTCTGGCAGGCAATTCTTGCAGACCTGCCCGCAGTTGACCGAAAGCAGGTCGAGCAACGGGTGACATTGATTGCCCACGGCGGCTATGCCCGCGGGGAAATGACGCCAGGGTCTGATGTCGATTTGATGCTGCTTCATGACCTCCCGACCACACAAGGGGGAGTAGCCGCCCCTAGTGAAGTCGATGCGGCTCCGCCCAAAGACGTGCTCGCGGACCTGGCACGGCGGCTGTTGCAGGATCTGTTCGACGCGGGGCTCGAAGTTGGCCAGAGCGTCCGGACCATTGCTGATGCCGTTCAGTTGGCAGGAAGCGATGCGACGATTTTCAGCACGCTCTTGGAGATGCGGGTGCTGGCAGGCGACGTCGGGCGGTGTCGGCACCTTGCCGATCGCCTCCAGACGCTCGCACAGCGATCCCGACGGCGGTTGGGCCGCATGCTGGTTGCGGCCCGCCGGGACGAAGCTCGGAAATACGGTGACACGGTCTACCTGCTTCAGCCTAACGTCAAGCGGTCGACGGGGGGCATTCGCGATGTCCAGATGGCCCGATGGTTGTCGTACCTTGAATCGGATCGACTGGTCTCGCTGGGGCCTCTGCCATTGCCCGAGGGGGCGGAGTTGGTGGCGGTTGCGACAGCGGTCAGCGGGATCGCTGACCGGGGGCTGTCGGCTGCGGATGTTGCGGTGCTTAGCCAGTCACTGCAGTTTCTCCGTGATCTGCGGGTTGAACTGCATCTGGCGGCTGGCCGTGGTGTTGACGAACTGACCCGGGATGAACAGGTGCGGCTGGCGGAGAAACGCGGCTTCGTTGCCGCTGATGGCATGCTTGCGGTCGAGCGGTTCATGCAGGATTATTTTGGCCACACCCGTGAGGTCGCCCAGTTGACCCGGGGGCTGTTTCAGCAGGTGGAAGGGGGCCGCCGGCTCCGGAGTTGGACGACCGGTCTGCTGGGGAACCGCGTTGATGACACCTTCGTGGTCGGGCCGCTGGCGGTGGCAGTTTTACCGGCAGCACTCCCGGCAGTTGCCTGCGATGCCGAACGAATTGTGAGGCTCGTCGAACTCTCAATGCTCTACGACGTGCCGGTGGAGCCGTCGAGTTGGAATGTTCTGCGGCAGGCGGTTGGCCGGGAACCTCCGCCTGCGACCGAACCTGCCCGTCAGCGGTTGCTTGGCCTGTTTTCCGCAGTGGGCCGGGTCGGCCCTGCGCTGCGGCGGCTGCACGAACTGCGGCTGCTTGAACAGTTGCTGCCAGCCTTTGCGCACGCTCGGGGGCTGTTGCAGTTCAATAACTTCCACAAGTACACCGTGGATGAGCACTGTTTGTTGGCCGTGGAGAAAGCGACGGAACTTGATCTGGACGAGAGTTGGCTTGGGGACGTCTGGCGACAGGTGCGTCGCCGCCGCCGGCTGCTTTTGCTGGCGTTGCTTATTCATGATCTCGGCAAGGGGTATGAGGGAGACCACAGCGAAGTTGGGGCTGTGATCGCCCGCGAGGTGGCAGCCACCTTCGGCCTTGGCGAGGATGAGGCGGAAGTGCTGGAGTTTCTGGTGCTCCGTCATCTTTTGATGGCAGAACTCGCCTTTCGTCGGAACGTCAACGACGACTCACTGGTGCTCGGTTTTGCGCGGGAGGTTGGCTCGCCCGAGGTCTTGCGGTTGTTAACACTCTTGACGATGGCAGACATCGCTGCAGTCGGGCCCGATGTCTGGAATCGTTGGAAGGCCGATCTGCTCAGCGATCTCTACCAGCGGACGCTCGGATTTCTTGATTCCAACGCCGATGAGCTTGGAGCTGACCGGAGGCAGGCAGCGATAGCTGACCTGGTCGCCGGAAGGCCGGAGTCTGATCCGGTGGTCCGGCTTACCGCGGGCCTGCCGCGGGCCTATCTTCGGGCTCACGAGCCAGAGCAGGTGTTGGAGGAATTGACCCGGCTGATCACGTTGGCTGATGGCGAGCAGTTTGTCACGGCGACCTGGCAGGACGCGTCGGCGACGGTTGGTCTGACCGTCGGCCTCAGGCGGCCGACGGTGACGGGCATCTTCCACCGGATTGCTGCGGGGCTGGCCAGCCAGCGGCTGGAAGTGCTTTCGGCCGACATCCACACGCTCGACGCGGACTTCATGGTCGATCACTTCCGGGTGATTGACCGCGACTTTTCCGGCCGACCGCCAGCGGCGCGACTCACGGAAATTGCCAATGCGGTGCGGGCGAGTCTCACGGGTGATCCTCCGAAGATTGGCCGGCGTTGGAATCCGTTTGCGCCGCAGTTGCAGGCGGCTACTGTCCTGCCCCCCCGGGTGCAGATCGACAACGACAGTTCTGCTGACGCGACGATCATTGAGGTGTTCGCCGAGGACTCCGACGGCCTACTGCTGGCCCTCGCCCGCACCCTGTTCGAGCACGGCTTCTCGGTTCGTTCCGCCAAGATCAGTACCTACCTAGACCAGATCGTCGATGCGTTCCATGTCACCGATCTGGTTGCCGGTGGCAAGGTCGAGGAACCGGCGCGACACAGCGCCATTCGGACTGCGCTTCAAGAGGCAGCAACACCGCTGCGTGGCCCGGGGCGGTAGGCCCACGTCCCGGCTCAGGCCGCGAGCCGCAGCGGTGCAAGCCCGGTGGAAGAGAGAGACGCGATCGCTTGCTGCCGTTCGCCGGCGTGGGTCATTCCCAGTACGACCTGTTGACCAGCGTGGGCGATCTGCTGGCAATCCCGTGGATGTGCCATGCACCAGGCGAGGTGCGTTTGCAGGTCTGACAAATCGGCTGCCACCGGGATGTAGTGGACCCAGGGTTCGAGCCTGTCGTAGTACCACTGCCGAAACTGCCGGGGACTGGCAACTTTGAGCACACAGCAGCCGAAGAGAAGACGGGTGTAGAAATTGGTGAAGGCATTGGTGTGCCCGTCGATATCGATGGCAAAGCGATCATGGCGCCACCGCTGCGGGGAGACCCGGGCACCGACGATTCCTGCAGCGCGGACCGCAGCGGCTTCGGCCGGGTCGTACTCACAAACGGATGCCAGTCGCAGGTCAACCAAGAGCCCGCCAGGCTTGCGAGCGGCCAACTCCCGTCCCAGCAGGCAGAGCCGCACACGCTGGAGAAGCCGTTCATCCCGCCAATTCATCTCGGGTGTCGCCTGGAGACCATACCCGTTCGGTCCACCTCGCCACACGACTGCGGCACGGCGCTGTTCCCAGCTTGGGCCGCGGGCGGCGAGTCGTCGCTGGGCGGCGTAGCCCCGGGAACAAAACCGCGGTCGGGCACGAGTTGCGTGTCGGCGTGGTTACTGCAAAACCCGAGGACCGGTCCGGTGGACCGAACCCAGCCTGCCAGATCAGCCTGCCAGTGCCCGGCAGGGACCTCGCTGGCGGTGACGAGGTCAACGAACACGCCGACGCGTCGCCAGGCAGTTGAAAAGCCGTTTCGCGTGGTGAGCCAGTCGATGTCAGCAGCGATCGACAGCCGGCCCGCCCGGTCCTTGAAGAGGTCGATCAGTGTGGCCGGCCCTCGGCTCTGGCGAGCCTGAATGGGCAGTCGCCAAGTCCCTCATGCCGTGGCGGCACGGAACTCGAGGAGCCCCTGCTTCAACGGCCGACAACGCTCGTGGAGCCAGCCCGATGTTCGGTGAGAAAGCCGCATCACAGCCCTGCTTCGCAGTGGCAACGCGGACACCCGCCTGAGCCACTGGGACGGCTGGAGGCCCCCCTGCCTCCCTAGGGGTTGCATCGGCTGGTGAGGCGAAAAAATCCGGTCAATTCCGTGGCTTTTTTGCTCGGCCGGCGAAGCGTGCCAGCACCTGTCGGCCCCATCGTGGAAACCACTCGATCAGGCCGGCCAGCAGCGTTGCCTTCCAGGGCCGCGTCAATTCGGGGACACCGCGTTCGCAGGCGTCGAGCACTTCGGAGGCAAGGTGCTCGGGGTCGAGAAGCCGAATTGCAGCGCCACCGCCTGGCTGGGCAAGGTGGGTTGGCAGGTCGTGTCGGGCGACATCGGCATCATAACGGTGAAAACCGGCCTGGCTCGTGGCCACGGCGTTGTCGTCGTCCTGACGAATGGGGCCGGGGCTGACGAGAAGAACCCGGGCTCCACGGGGTTCGACCTCCAGCCGGATGGCATCGACGAAGGCGGCCAAGGCCGCCTTGCCCACGGCATAACCGCCCATTGCCGGAGTGACGAATTTTCCCGCGAGGCTGCCGATATAGACCAGGCGTCCACCTGCCTGACAGATCGAGTCCGCCGCCGCCTGGCTGACTTCCACTGCAGTCATCAGGTTCGTCTCGATGGTGTCGCGAAGCTCACTGGCGGCGACATTCAAGATGGCGGTGCGGCTCGAGCGGCCGATGCAGAAGATCAGGGTGTCGAGCCCGCCGAGTTGGTCCGCGCAGGCAGCAACAGCCCGGTCTCCCTCCCCGGGCCGGCTGAGGTCGGCGGCCAGGCCGTTCACGGTGCCCTTGCCCTCGGTCTGCTCGCAGGTGGCAATGGCCTCACGCACGCCGGCAGAGGAGCGGCCAACCAGCATGACATGAGCCCCGCGGGCCACCAGGAGCCGGGCCAAGACACGTCCGAAACCGTGGGTGCCACCTGCGACCAGGACACGCCGACCCGGCCAAAAGCCGTGAGGAGGTGACGCGGTCGATTGAGGCGACGAAGGCATCGAGGAAAGCCCTCTGAGGGCAGCATGGGGAGTGGTCGCACCTCAATGTAGACTACCGCCGCAACGTCGCCGCTGTCACGCTGGTCGACTGAGGACGTAGAAATCACACCACGAGGGAGAGGTAGGCATGACGGGATCGCTGCAGCAGGGAGTCTCCACGAGCGGGCTGCCCGGGGCGTTGTCCAATGTTGTGCGGACCAAGATCGTGGCCACGATCGGTCCGGCCAGTCGGGACGAGGCGGCTATCCGCGGACTTGTTGAGGGGGGCGTCGATGTTTTTCGGCTGAACATGGCCCACGGTTCGATTGCCGAGCATCAGGAGACCCTCGGCCGGATTCGGGCTGTGGCTGACAAGGTGGGGCGTCAGATCGGGGTGCTGGTCGATCTTGCGGGTCCCAAAATCCGTCTCGGGGAGCTACCCGGCGGCGCGGTCGAATGCGTTGAGGGGGGAGAGGTGACCTTCGTGCGCGGCAGCGAAAGCGACCGCCCCGACCGATTCGTCACGACCTATCCACCACTCGTTGATGAACTTGCTGTTGGTGATTCCGTCATGCTGGCCGACGGCACCATCAGCCTGGTAGTGGCCGAGCGGGCCCCGGATGAGGTGCGGTGTCGGGTGGTTCAAGGAGGTCTTGTCCGCAGCCGTCAGGGGGTAAATCTGCCTGGGGTGAAATTGTCGGTGGCGGCCATGAGTCAGGCCGACTGGCAGCATGCCGAGTGGGCGGCAGACGCCGAGGCCGACTTTGTCAGTCTGTCGTTTGTGCGGTCGGCCGTGGAAGTCAATTTGCTGAAAGAACTGCTGCGAACCCGCGGCTCCGCCGCCCGGGTTGTTGCCAAGATCGAGAAACGAGAAGCCCTGGAGAACCTGGATGCCATCATCGAGGCGGCTGACGCAGTGATGGTGGCGCGGGGCGATCTGGGGGTTGAGATCGATGTGGCCAGCATGCCGATGGTGCAGAAGCAGATCATTCGTACCTGTCTGCAGTTTCAGAAGCCCGTGATTGTTGCCACGCAGATGCTCGACAGCATGCAACATTCCCGCCGACCCACCCGGGCCGAGACCACGGATGTGGCCAATGCTATCCTCGACGGAGCCGACGCCTGCATGCTGTCCGGGGAGACGGCCATCGGCGAGCATCCCCGGCAGGTCGTTGAGATGATGCGACGCATCGCCTTGGCGACTGAGCAGCAGTACCTGCAGTCGCGGTGGCAGTTTCTCGAAGCGTTGCGGGGCAGTTCAAGGGCAGACAGTGCCGTCGGAGAGTTTCTGCCCCGCCCGGAACATCTGGTTGCCGGCCTTCATCCGATCACGCAGGCGGTGGTCGACGGGGCCAGTCGGATTGCGGCCGTCCTTGACGCCCGGCTGTTTGTCGTTGCCAGCAAAAGTGGTGTGACCGCGATCGCCCGCTCGAAGCGGCGGGGGGCGGTGCCCACCATTGGGTTGAGTGACGATGTGCATACGTTACGACAGATGGCCCTGTACTGGGGCGTCACCCCGCTGGCCGCCCCGGCTGGAGCCGACGTCAATCAGTTGCTGGAGCACGTCTGTGAGTGGGGGCTGAGGCAGGGCCGGCTGGAACGGGGCGACCGCATTCTGCTGGTCGCCGGCATTGGTTTTGGGACTGGCGGGCACAACATGGCACTGGTGCATGAGGTCTGAGTCCGGCGGGAGCATGGAGGATTGGCCCGGCGGCTGATTTGTGGCAGATTTGAAAGGGTCCTTAGTCGGTCAGTCGTTTCTCTGCCGCGGCCCCCTCGTTCCCGTTCAACGTTTTTCCAGGAACCTGCACGATGAAAAAATGCGTCCTCGCCTATTCCGGTGGCCTCGATACCTCGGTGATCCTCGGCTGGTTGATCGAGCAGGGCTACGAGGTGATCGCCGTCTACGTCGATCTCGGGCAGCCCTGTGAGGATCGGGAGGCGACACTGGAGAAGGCCCGTAATTGTGGCGCGGCCAAGGCCCTGCTGGTTGACGTGCGGGAGGAACTCTGCCGGGACTTTGCGTTTCCGACCATGCAGTGGCAGGCTCGCTATGAAGGCACCTATCTGCTGGGGACATCGATTGCCCGCCCCTTGATCAGCAAGGTCTGTGTCGACATCGCGCATGCAGAAGGGGCCACCGTCTTCGCCCACGGATCGACCGGCAAGGGGAACGATCAGTGCCGGTTCCAGCTTGCAGCCGAAGCGATTGACCCAGCCATTGAGGTGCTGGCGCCCTGGCGGATCGCGGCCTTTCGCGGGCGGTTTCCCGGCCGGAAGGAATTGATTGAGTTCTGTGACGAGAAGGCAATTCCGGTCAAGGCTTCGAAAGCCAAACCGTATAGTTCAGACGAAAATTGTCTGCACACCAGTTACGAGGCAGGGCTTCTCGAAGAACTTGATACCGACGGCTATGCCCTGGTTGATTTCGGCATGTCCGTGTCGCCACAGCAAGCCCCCGACACTCCCGAGACCATTCGGCTCGAGTTTGAGGCCGGTGTTCCGGTCCGTCTCAATGGGAAGCCGCTCGCCGCGCACGAGATGGTGCTGGCACTGAATGAGATCGGTGGCCGGAATGGGATCGGCCGAATTGACATTCTCGAGAACCGACTTGTCGGCATGAAGAGCCGCGGTGTCTATGAGGCTCCGGGTATGACGCTGCTCTACGAGGCGCATCGACTGGTCGAGCAGTTGACGCTCGATCGGGATCTTGTGCACCTGCGGGACAGGCTCGCTCCTGAAGTGGCGGAATCGGTCTACTACGGGTTCTGGTACTGCGCGAAAATGGACGCCCTGCTTGCCTTCATTCGCGAAGCCCAGCGGCCGGTAAGCGGCGCGGTTGAGCTGAACCTGTACAAGGGCAACATCCTGGTGAAGAGCCGGGAGAGCAGCGAAAGCCTCTACGATGCTGCGATTGCATCAATGGAAGGTGGTGGTTCCTATGATCAGACCGATGCCGAGGGATTCCTGCGGATTCTCGGATTGCCGCTTCGCGTTCAGGGTACCATTCGGCCACGCGGGTGATTTTGTGCGACAACTGCTGCCACGGGCGGCCATCTGGCTGCGTCATGACCGTCGGCGACCGGCGTCGTGGCTGGCCGGGCTCTTGGCCATGGCCAGCGTGTGTCTGGGAGCGGAGCCCACGCTCGCCTGCGGGTTTGCCGGGGGCATGCTGGCGGCGGTGATCGGGATTGGCGAACTGCCGGCCGCGCTGCCCCGCTGGGTCGGGCTGGTGGCGGGCAGGCAGCGAGGTTGGTGGCGGTTTCAGTGGCACCCGTCAGCGCTTCCCGGGGGCGTGGGCTGGCTGGCCGTTCGACTGCTATGGCCACTCGCCGGCCTCTTGGCTGGTGGTATCGCGGTGGCGGGTGGGCTTGTTGTTGATGGCCACGAAGAGGCCCTGCCGGCTGTCTTCGCAGGAGTCGTGGCGGTTTGCCTGGTGGGGCTGACAGCGGCCAGTCTGCTGCTGGTTGGGTTCCCTGCTGCCGATGCCGCCACTGCGACGCTGGTATCGGGCTGGGTGGCAACGGCGGTCGTCGCCTGGCGTGGAGCAGTTTCAAGTGGTGGTGGCACCGGCATGCTGCTTGTTAGCGGCGGAGCCACCTGGCTCGTCGTGACGGGGAGCCTGCTGACGCTCCAGATCTGGCTGGCGAGCCGGAGTGGCGATCCGGTGGTTGGTGCCCTGCCCCGGGCTGAGCCGATTCGTTCTTCCCGGGCGGCCGATCGACTGGCCCCGATCGGGCTGCTAGGAATTCTGCCTGCGTGCAGTGCCTGGCGCCGATCGCTGCGGGCAGTCACGATGGGGCTGCTGCTTGTCGGCATGGTTGGCTGGCTGCTCCTCAAGCCGGGGACAACTGCGGCGTTCGGGCTGTTTGCCTCTCTCGTGTTCGGGTCGCTGGCAATTCCCCTGGCGACCCTTGGCGACGGCTTCCGAGTTCATCGTGGCTGGCAGCCGCTTGTCGCCACCGCGTCCGCTGCGGATGGCTTGTGGTGGACCAGCCTGACTATTCCCGACGCCCTGCGGCAGGCCGCCGTTGCCCTTGGCGGCCATGCTGCGGTGGTGCTCTGGCCACCGCTGACTGTTTTGGTGGTCCTTTTTGGAAGTCCGGGGGTTGCGGCGGTTGGCATCGTGGTGCTGCTTGTAGCAGGAGTTACGGTCGTGGTGGCAGCCGGCTGTCTGGTGGCGGTTGCCGCCACCGCTCGGGGAGAAACCGCGCAGGGAGTCGGTCTCTGCCTTCTAGTAATCTGCCTGTGGGTCGCTTTTCCCGGGGCGGTGTTGAGAAAAGCAGCCGCTGCCGGGGCGGTTCCATTCGAGAAAGTTGATGTTGAGAAATCTGGGCAAGCCTGAGACACTCCTGCTTGCAGAGGGCCGAGTCTGACCGTCAGGTTGAGACTTCAGGAGGCTGCTGGGGCCAGAGTATTCCGGCCCACTTTTGGGCTGCGGCCGCGATGGATTGCGGTGCTTCCCGAACTGAAAAAAGAGCATAAGCATGCAAGGAGAGCAGCTGTGAATCGAAATTTGATCGCTCGTGGAACCTGTCATGACCTGACGAAGGACTGGTCAGGGCCGCTGCATCAGCGTTGGGCCCGGTGGCGTGGGGCCGTTGCTGTGGCGACCATCTGGGCGCTGAGCGGAGTTGCGTCCGACGCTGCTGCCCCGGCATTTCCACCCAGTGAAACGATTTTTCCCGACACCACGGTCGGCTGGCTGAGCATCGCCGATCCGGTAGCGTTCCAGGAAAGTTTTGATCGGACGCAGTACGGCAAACTTCTGCAGGACCCCAATCTGGAGCCTTTTGTAAAGAGCTTTCGGGAACAGTTGTCCAAGGCGGGCAAGCAGCGGCTCGGGAAACTTGGCCTGACCCTCGAAGATCTTGGTGAAGTGCCCGGTGGCGAGATCGCCATGGCAGCGATCGTGCCCGAGGAGGGGCGGCTGGCAACGGTGTTGTTGGTCGATACGACCGGGCATGAGGAAGAGACAACCGCGCTGTTGGAGCAGATTGATGCGCGGCTGCTGGAGCAGCAGGCGGAGCGGCTCGCAGATTACGAGGAAGCGGTCCGCGTCTATCGGCTTCCGCCTGAGGCCCCACGGGCTGGTGAGGAGGCCGAGTCCCCAGAACCCCGCGAGCGTCTGGTGGCTGTGGTGCACGAGGCGGCTGCCCTGATTGTCGGCGATGACCCTGTGCAGGTTCACCATGTGCAGACTGTTCTGGAGGCCGGCCGCCAGGACTCGTTAGCCAGCCACACCAGTTTTGAGGCAGTGAATAAGCGGTCCCAAACTGGCCTGCCGGAGGCTGCCCCGACCCTCCGCTGGTTTGTCGATCCGTTTGCCTTTGCAGCAGCGTACAAGGCCGCCAACCCGCCACGTGAGCGGCGGAAGGGGCCCGACTATGTCGAGATTCTGGCCCGCCAGGGCTTTGATGCCGTCAAGGCGATCGGCGGTACCTTTCTCTTTGATGACGGCCCGCGCGAACTGCGACATCAGACGGTCGTCTACGCGCCACCCCTGCCCGGTCGCGAGCCCGATGCCATCGACCGGTATGACCTCGCCGCGCAGATGTTACGGTTTCCGAGTGCGGAGCAGATCGAACCACCCACCTGGGTGCCAGCCGGTTCATCGAGTTGGTCAGCCATGCAGTGGGATATCCAGACTGCGTTTCGATCAGCGGAATCGCTTGTTGATGACATCGTGGGTGAAGAGGGTGTCTTCGACGATGTGATCGCCTCGCTGAAGGAAGATCCGGACGGCCCCCAGATCGATGTTGAAGCTGACCTGATTGCCTGCCTCGGGCAGCGGGTCGCGATGCTGAGTGACTATGTCACCCCGATCGACATCGAGAGTGACCGGCTGGTGATCGCCATTGAGGCGACCGATCCGGAGCGGGTGGCCGCCACGGTCGCCAAGAGCATGTCGACAGATCCGGATATGCAGCGAATCGAGTCACAGGGGCATGTCATCTGGGAATTGATCGATCGGACGATGGAAATTCCGAAGCTCGAGATTGAAACCCCGGGTGGGATCGTTGCCCATGCTGACCATGAAGAAGAAGACCAGCATGAACGTCGCCGGTTGCGGGAGAAGGAAGAGAAGTTGCTGCCACACTCGGCGGTCACGGTGGCTCATGGGCATCTGCTGATTGCATCGCACCGCGATATTCTCGAGCGGGTGCTGGCCACCGTTGACAGTGCCGACTCGCTGGCGACGATGCCCGACTACCAGCGGGTCGAAGCAGAACTGGCCGAACTCTTCCCCGGCCCGGTCACCCTGCGGGGATTTGCCCGCTCCGATGAATCGATCCGGCCCGCCTACGAGATGCTGAAGCGGGGTTCGATGCCGAAGTCAAAGAGTGTCACTGGCCAGATTCTCAACAATCTCCTTGGCGACGGTGAGCCGGGAAGTGTTCGTGACCAGAAGATTGACGGGAGCACACTGCCTGACTTTGAACTGATCCGAAAGTACTTTGGCACCGGCGGATTTACGATGCAGAACCTTGAGAATGGCTGGTTTATCGGGGGGCTTTCGCTCGCCCGGGCTGATGGAGCCGAGACCGAGCAGAGTCAGGAAGTGGCTAGTCGCCCAGCGGAGCCGGTCACCGAGTGAACCGCGGAGGAACCCCGAGCGCGAAAGAGGCTCCCCCCTGGGTGCAAGTGTCAGCGGGTGGCCGTGGATGACTCGTTGCGGTCGGAGTCGATGACCGCCCAAAAGGGATGCTGGTAGTCGCATCGCGTCCGGAGGTCCTCAAGCAGGACGTCGAGGTCAGGTGTGATGTCACCTTGATGGAGACGTCGGCTTCCGAGGGTGACGGTGAGGGGGCGTTTGAAGTTGACCAACTCGGGTGACAGCCAGATGCGGACCCGGTTAGCCCCGCAGCGGACAGTGACCCGGTTGCTCGTACTGATCCGACCATCGAGGCTGAATGGCCGAATCGTTGGTGGTGGTGGCCAGTCAACCGGCAGGACCATAGTTCGGGGTGGTGGCTGATCGATTTCCAGCCACCAGAAGAAACGGTCCCAGGGGCGGAGGGTGACAGCGTTGAAATCCGGCGGGGAGAATCGGCGCGTTCGACGTCCCATCCAGTCAAAAATGCGGATGATTTCGTCGGAGAAGTGTTCGTGTCCGCGGCCACGGTACTCGACATAGGTGATGTCGTAGCCCTTGAGAAGGTAGCGGTTGAGGTCCATTTCATTGGTGGCGAATCTGCCTTGGTCGAGTTCTCCGCCGACGAGGTAGAGGGGCAGGTTGCTGGCGTTGGCGTGGTAGTGGTTGACGTACTGCCCTGCGGTGGCGGACACCGCCACGAGGCCGGCCCAGAGGTCAGGGTGTGCGAGGGCAATATCCCAGGCAGCGTCTCCACCCATCGAATGGCCGGACAGAAAGACGTGATCGGTATCGATGGCGAAGCGTCGGGACGCCTCACGCAGGGCCGCCAGGACGGCGGCATGCTCGGTTGCTGAGTACTGGTAGGAGCCCTGCTCGTCTTCGGTCCAGGCTGGAGCAATCACGATGGTTCCATGGCGGGCGGCCTGCCCGGTCCGCTGCCCCTGGTCATCGGACATGCCGGCCCACCACTCAATCTGGTTGAGGGGCGTTGTCCACGCCGCGTGAAGTGTTACGACGGCCGGGTAGCGGCGGAGGGCGTCGTATTCGGGAGGGAGTTGGACCAGGCAGCGAATGCTCCGGGCGGGCCGCTCGGGGCCTGCGGGAACGGGAACCGTGATTTCGTGGAGTCCGGAGGCCGTGGCAGCCGTGTCAATCGGCGGAAGCATCGCGGCGGCAATCGCGGCAATGGTGGGGGCATCGAACGATTCCTCGTCTTCCAGTTCACGACGAATGGCGTCCCGGTCTGCAGGCTCGGTGCTGGCCAGGTACCGTCGGAGGAGCCCACGGACCCGAGCTGCTGAAAGGGCGAGTTTGATGTTGACCTGGGAGGCTTCGGCGCCGGCCAGCCAGCCACTGATGCCGAGGGCCACGGTCTGCTCGGGAGGCAGTTGGCTGTCACTGCCGATTCGCTCAAAAACGGCAAGGCGGCCCAGCGTGCTGAAGGTCAACTGGCTGGCGATTTCTTCGACCAGTTTGCGGGCCGGTTGTTGGTCTCGCGAGTCAGGCAGGGCCGCGGCCTGTTGGCGGAGCAGTTTGACAAGCTGCTCTGCCCGATTCAGGCGGGATTGATAGTCATCACGAATCTCGCGAATGGCCTGAAGGAGTTCTCCCGTCCCGGTATCGGTCGGAAATGACTCCAGCAGACTGATCACCAGACGATCCTGCCCCGCCTGCTGTCGCCGCCGGATTTCATCGAGGGTCTGCCCTGCTTCCAGGGAGGCCAGCCGCTTCTGCTGTTCCTCGAGGACGGCGAGCCCTGGGAAATCAGCAGCCACTTGTTCGAGTTCGGTTCGGGCCTCTCGATACCGCTCCCCTTGCAGCAGCAGGCGGACAAACTGGAGCCGCTGATCAATGTCGCCTGGATCGATGTGCCGCTCAATCACCCGTCGCAGAGTATCCCGCGGAATGGAGGAGGTTGCCAGCCGCATGTCGAGCCGCACCGGATGTTCGGTGCGGAGGCCCTCGACGGCGGTCCAGCGGGGGGTGATGGCAGTGATCCCCTGCACCATGTCGATGCGGCCAGACGCGGTCGCCAGTGACATGATCCGTCGTCCGTATTCATCGAACGGCGTGGCTGCAAGAATGCCGCCGACCCCGGCCAGCCGTCGTCCCCCGTCGGGCACCCGCTGTGGAATCTCGATCCGTTCGGGGTTCCGGCCCTCAAGCCCCTCCGCCGCGGCGATCACTCGGCGTTTGGGGACGAAGGTGCGGGTGAGGTCGTCATCGCACATCAGTACCGCAGCCCCGGCCTCTTCGCGTGTTTCAGGGTCGACGCTGACCCCCGGCAGGAGGGCAAAGCGGCCCGTCAGCGTCCGGCCATCGTCAAGATCGACCCGGTCGGCGGCAGCAGGCGGACAGCAGGTAGCCACCAGCAGCAGCGAAACCGCCCACACCGCGGGCCACCGCCCACCCTCGCTCTGTCGGGAACAGCAATCGGCCCAGACTGAAAGAAAGCGAGCAGGCATGCGACGGAAGGAAAGCGGGAGACGCTCGGCGGGAGAAATTTTGCTGGCCCCAGACCCACGGTATCCTAGAAATCGTCCGTTCAGCTGGAAATCATCAGGTCTGCTGATCATGGTATCCCCGGTACCAGGTTGTTTCCCTCTCCCGCTGTCGGCCCCTCCATTTAGGAAGTGCTCCTCATGTTGACTGTTGTCCGACGCCTGCTCGCCTGGAGTGTCGTCCTTTCCCTCCTGCTGCCGGTTGTGCTGGTCCTGCTACTTGGGCTGGGTGGGCTGTTGCGGGGCATGGGGGATGCCGTTGGCGGCCAACTCTGTCTTCGAGTGGCCTTGCTGGTCGGTCTCGGCTGGGCTGCGGCGGTCATTCTGACAGCAGTGGCGGGAGGGCTGCTGGTGCTTGAAACCGGTCCGAACGCCGAGTCGCTCCCCCCACAGACACCACAAGAGGAAGGCTAACCCCCCCGTGCTCTGAGACCAGGGGGCGATAAGTTAACCGCCGTCATGTCGTGGTGTCGTGGAATGCGGAGAGCTCGCCAATCCAAAAGGAGGGTGCCTCAGCCCACGGGGAGCGCGTCCGATGCTGTGGAACCCAAGCAGGGTTCAACAGTCGGCATGGCACTCGACCGGAGCCATGGTCGGCACCCGACGAGCCTCATTAAGAGCTCACCGGCATAGGTTCGACACAGCACGGGCATGGCAGAAAACTTACCGCCCCGCAGCCTCAGCAGGTGGGGGAGGTAACCGATAGCCACCGTAAGTGCACTATAGCGATCCGTCGCAGCGAGGAACAGCGTGTGGGAGCCAGCGTGTGGCAGGTCCGCGTGCCGATGTCTCAGGCTTCCTCGGCATCACAGAGATGCGGTTCCATGACTTTCGTGTTCCGTTCCACGGCCAGAACGACGGTCTGCTGTTCCAGCCCGGACGCTGATTTGGCCAAGATCGGAATAACCTGCCGCTTGTTTGGCATCTCAACCCGCACCCGAAATGCTCCGTCATCCTCGATGGCAACCGGCTCCCCCTGAATTGTCAGATGGGCTCCCGGTTCGGTCACACCGTAGACGACCATCTCGGCATCGACTTCGAGGGGGAATCCATAGGCCTCCCCCTCCCCCAAGGCATCGCTGACACTGGGTCGCTGGGGATCGGGGAGACCGAGGGGCCGTTTGAGTCGCTCTTCGAACAGTTCACGCAACTCTTCTGGATGATTCTCCGGGGAAAAGCCGCCGCTCATCGCGTAGATTTTGTCACAGTTTTCGGCGATGTCATTCCAATGAGTGTCGAGGGTGTCACCCTGACTGCCCGACGGGATGTTGACGACGTTGCTGCGACAAAGCGGCTGAAACTCGGCATGACGGGTGCGGTAGCCAATCTCCACCCGACAGCGGAGAGGTTCACGAATGTCGATAAACCAATTCTTCACCCCGCCGTGAATTTCAATCTCGCGAACAACCCGGGCGGATGGTGAACCGGCTGCGCCGCTGACGACTTCGAGGAGTCGGAGGATTGGTTGCGCGGCGTGCCACTCCTCGCCCAACGCGGCTTTGGCCCGCAGAACGCTGCGAGGGGTGATTTCCCAGAAGGCGTGGAGCCAATGCGGACCTCGTGCCATCAGCACGGCTCGGTCACGCAGCGGGGCCCGGCGACGACTCGGTTCGGGTTGGCTCGCCAGGCTCTTCTCGCGTGCCAGACGCTCCTGGGCATCGCGAATCCGCGCGGTTGCCGCGGCCCGCCGCCGGGCCGCGGCTGTTGGCTTGGCAACCGGTGGACGGGGCTGCCGACCTCGGCTGCCTCGTGTCTCAGGGGCAGCTGGTGCCGGGCTGGAACGGACCGGGGTTTTGGTTTGACGGGGTTGAGCGGTCTTGCTTGCAGCCCGAGCGGCAACGATGCCTTTATTTGAGGCTGTGGCAGTCGCAGGTCGGGCTGCCTTGGCCCGGCGGACCAACGCCCTGATCAGCTGATCCTTCCGCATGGCGTGCCAGCCCGGCACACCGTGTTGCTTGGCCATTTTGGCCAGATCACGGACTGGCTTTTCCTTCAGGCTCGCTGCTGTCATCTTGGCACTCTTCCTCGACAGGCCCGCGTCTGCTCGGCCTCGCCAGAGGCTCCCCTGCGATTCCGCTGCGGGTACGGCGGGATCCCCGTCACCCTACCGGAAGAGGAGTCTGAACACAAATTTTCAGCCTGTTTGGCTGGAAACGCGCAAGGGCAACCAGCAAGAGAAGGAATCCCTTCATGGTCGTGGCCGGATGGAACCGAGATGCTGCCTGGTTCTGGCAATCAGTCGATGGTTGGGGCTATTCGCCGCGGAGCCTGAGCCCCCGCTCCGCGAGCCGCTCCCGAACCTCGTTGAGGCTTGTCACGCCGAAGTTTTTGCACTCCATCAGGTCCTCGGCGGTCCGTCGAACCAGTTCGCCGATCGTCATGATGCCAAGCTTGGTCGTGCATTTCCGCGCCCGAACCGACAGGTTGAGTTCGGTAACCGGAAGGGCGTGAACCTCGGTCTCCTCGCCAAGCGGTTCTTCAACCGGTGCGGCTGCCTCGACGGCCAATGTTGCTTCGGCAAACTGTCCGAGCGTGAGCCCCTTGGACGCGAGCATTTCCTTGATCTCAACGAGACTTGTCTCGCCGAAGTTTTTACTCGCGAGGACTTCAGCCTCACTCGTTCGCGTCAGGTCGCCTAGCGTCAGAACGCCCATCTTGGCCAAGCAGTTCCGGCTCCGAACAGACAACTCAAAGTCGCTGACCGGCAGCGTCAACACCTGCTCGAGCCGATCGCGCTGACGCTGTTCCTGCTCGTCAAGCAGGTGATCACCCGAGGCGGCGGAATCCTTCATGAAGAGTTGCGCCCGGGCGAAGGCTTCGTCGCGGCCGGGTGCCTCAAGTGGTAGTCCATCGAGAATCCGCCGGTAGCATTCCTGGGCCTTGGCGAAATCGTCGCGGTCTTCGTAGAGCAGGCCAAGGTTCATCAGTCCACCCACGGTGGCTGGATAACGCTGCAATGACCGCTGATAGCAGTCGATCGCCTCGTCGTCATCACCGAGTTTGTCGTGGAGAACGCCGAGGTAGAACAGGGCCAGCGGCTGGCCCGCATCCGTCTCAAGGGCCTTGTTGAGCAGAGCAAAGGCCTCGTCGGCGGGGCCGCTCTGCTCCACAAGGAGTGCACCGCGGGCAGCCAGCACGTCAGCAGTTGCCTGCTCTTCTGCGGCTGCTGCGTCGAGGACAGTGGCAGCGTCAGCGAGGCGGCCGGCTGAACGGAGGGCGTTGGCGATTGCCGCCGTGCAGGCGGCGGCCGGATAGCCGGCGGTGCGGGCGGCCTCGAACGAGCTTTTGGAATCCTCGGTGGCGGCCAAAGCAGCCTGGGCGAGCCCGAGTGCGTACAACGCCAGAGCGGAGCCATCACCCATTTTCAGGGCCGCGACGGCCTCACTGCTGCGGCCGAGCAGGTAGAGGCCGACGCCGAGTCGCACAGAGGCCGCCGGACTCAGGCCATCGGTCTGTTTGAGGTCCTGAACCGTCAGACGCAAGTCGCGATGGGTCGCGGGCGTCGTACCGAGAGCTTCGGCGATGGCCTGAACCTCATGGGGTCCAAACGGGCCATTGCCGGCAAGCAGTTCGCGCACGTCAATGGTGGCGGGACGGGGCGAGGCAGGACTTTGCATGGTGGTGCATATGCCTTTCGAAAGCAGGTGGGGGATGCGTCAGGAGTCAGGAGGTCTGACCGAGGAGGAACCGGAAAACTGTGTCGGGTCCACACGGAAAGCCAGCGGTGGGAATCGAACCCACAACCCCCGCATTACGAATGCGGTGCTCTG
>WTHB01000146.1 GCA_011523305.1 Planctomycetaceae bacterium
GCCAAGGCCAGCGGCCGCGGCCCCAATGCCGGCGGCTGACCAGGCGTTGCCGTGATACCAGGCGGGATGATAGCCAACTGGTTGTTGGCCTCCGGGGTCGACGCTCGCTGCCTCAATGAGATCTTTGAACTGGTCGGCCCACTGGTTGGCAACGTCCAGTGCGACGGCATAGGGAAGAAACCGCTCAAACAACTCCAGGCTCCGCGGGGCCGGCCCAGCCTGCGGTTGCTCGAATGCCTGGCGGGTGAGGGCATCGAGCCTATCCTGCTCGGCGGTTGCCAGATACATCCGCAGGCCAGCAATTTTGTCCATGAGTGAGCGGCCGGTGATGGTCGGAGCCTTGAGCAGTTCATGGAACACGGCAACCGTGGTCACCACTCCGAGGATTAACGGAATCAGCCAGAGCGACGTGAGGCTGGCCAGCCAGCCAAGCACGAAGAGTTCGGCCCCGACAAACGGCACCGCAAAGAGCGTGATGAAAATGGCACTGCCCGCCCCGGCCAGCCGGCTGAGGGCCGTGCCACTGGTGAAGAACGACCGCCACGCCGAGATTACCATGTGGAGCAAGGCCACAACCCCAATTGACCAGAAGGTCAGCCAGAGCGTCATGAACCCGACTTCTCCGGAGATGGCGAGCCCACCTGCCAGGAAGACCGAGCCAAGCAGGGCCGCGATGGCGATGACAACACCGGTAAAAAACCAGAGCCGGTTGGGGCGGAATTGAGAGCCCTCAAATTCTTTGACGAGGCTCTTGCGAAGGAGGTTAATCGCCTTCGAGAATCGGGTGTGGTGTTTCTTGTCGACTGCGAGCGTGGTTTTGTCATTGAACAGTTTTGCGAACACCTTCTGCTCGCCCGGCGAGGCGGTGGTGGCAGGCGGCCCCGTTTTCTCGAAAACATAGTCGCCATCGTCTTCGCGGATGGCGAGGGCCCCCTGGGTCGCCAGGGAGAGGATCGCCACTGAGAAGCACTCTTTGTCATAGCCCATGCGGGAGATGAACCGGCAGGCCGCGGGGCTCAGGCCGTCCGGCGGCTCGTATCGTGGAAGAATGACGCCTGTTGGTGGATCGCGGCCAACCAGAAACCAGGTGAGCAGGAAATAGCTCACAACAACGGCCAGCCCGACACTGCCCCACCGCAGAAACGGATCGCTCCAGAGTTGGGCTGCCGTCGATTGCTGGCTGATGAAGCCCGGCGGAAACCGGGCCACGATCGTCAGCCCCTCACCGGCCTTCAGCGGTCGGGTGGTCTCGTACACCACCTGCCGCTGGTTCAGATCGACTGCTGCGGTCAGGTCCTGCTGGTTATGCGAATGCAGACTGCCCACATAGCCTTCAGGATCGATCTGGTCGAGCGGCACGTTGGCCGGCAGGGTGACGGTGGCCACAGCCTTGTCGATCGGAAAGGCCCAGGCATGGCCGGTGGCATTCCAGTACACCTCGTCATGGTCGTCGAAGAACCGCAGTTGTCGGGTGCTGTAGCGAATGACATAGGTGTGTGTGCCCCGGGGAATCGTGACATTCTTCTGGCCGATGTAAATCCGGTGAAAATCACCCTTGCTGTCGACATGGTAGGCCGCCGGCTTTCCGTCGTACTCGATGCCAGCGATGGCGAAGGGGATGAAACGTTTCAGCCCCAAGAGGTTGTCGTCGCTGTACCGCACAGGGATGTCTCGATAGATGCCCCGCTTGATTTTGTCGCCCTCAGCGTTGACGGCGATGGTTTCTATGACCTGCATCTGTCCGTCTTCGGTAACGACAACATCACTGGTGAACGACAGAATCCGTTCACTGGCAGCGGCGGGGGCTGCAAGGCCGAGGGTGGCGGCAAGCACCGCCAGCCAGCGACCGTTCAGGGAGATTCGTGGTGACAGAGACGGGGTGCTCATGGGGAGGGCTCCAATGAAACCTGCGGTGTTCTGCGTTCAGCGAGTGTCTCGACCTCGAAATACTCGGCAGCCTGAAAGCCGAACCAGCCGGCCACGAGATTGGAGGGAAAGGACTCAACGGCAATGTTGAGGTCGCGTACGGCACCGTTGTAGTACCGGCGGGCATATTGCAGGGCATCCTCAATGTCGACGAGTTGATCAGACAGTTGTGCGAAATTCGCATTGGCCTTTAGGTCTGGGTAGGCCTCGGCAAGGGCAAAGAGAGCCTTCAGCCCGCCGGTGAGCCGGTTCTCCTGCGAGGCAACTTCAGCCATGCTGCTGGCCGTGTCGGCTGCGGTGCGGGCCAGGGTGATGCTTTCCAGTACCTCCTGTTCAAAGTCTGCGTAGCCGCGGACACAGGCAACGAGATTCGGCACGAGTTCGTGACGACGCTTGAGTTGCACGTCGATGCTGCTGGAGCCTTCACGGACGAGATTAGCCCGACGAATCAGACGGTTGTAGGCCAGTGTGAGCAGGCCTGCCGCAAGAAGGCCAAAGGTGGCCACGACCAGCACGGCCATGCCACCGGTGGTGACGGTGAGGGCAAGCGGTGTGGTGTATCCCACGCGGTTCTCCTTTGCTCTGGAGAAGCCTTCCCGGCGGCTGGCTCTCGCCGCCGGGAAGGGCTCGGTATCCTACGCGGCCGTCAGGTGTGGCCCGATCCAGGAAAGCAGGTCTCAGTCAAACGCAGGTTCTTTCCCCTCGTAGGCGCGGTAGAGATCGAGGATCGCAACTTTCAGGCTTTCTGCAGTCGCGGCGCCAGTCGATTGCTTGCACTTCATGGCCGCGACCGTCACGGCGTGGGCTGCCTTGAGCTGGTCGACATAGCGGTCCGAGGTGCTTTTGATCCGCTGAGCCAGGAAATAGTCGGCGATGGTCGCCTGGATGGTGGCGGCATGGTCGTCCTTGGTCATGATCCAGCGGCCTAGTTGATTCGCGGTCTGCCCGGTCAGACCAGCCGCCGTCAGTTCTTCGATCTGCCCCTGTGCCTTGGCGATCGTGGCAGTGTCTTCGAGCAGTTTTTCGAACCGCAGTTGGTCGCCATAGATTCCGCAGGGAACCTGACAGTGGGCAAAGGCGGTCGAGCAGAGCAGGGCAGAGGCCAGGAACGCAAAGAGCAGTCGTCTCATGGGGTGTCTCCAGGTGGGAAAGGGACTCAAAATCACCCCACCACGATACACGACCCAGCCAGAAGCCGTACAAGCGGCTACAGCCGGAACCGAGCGATCTCAGCCTGCAGGGCTTCTGCAGCCCGTTGCAGATCGGTCGAGACCGCCTGGAAGGCAGCCAGGGCGGCCTTGCTGTCCGAGGCGCCGTCGGCGACATGTCCCATCGCATCCCGAATCTGCTCGGCCCCGCGACTCTGGGCCTGGGTTGCCTCGGCGACATGCCGGAAGCGATCCGAGATGCCCTTCACGGAGGAGATAATTTCTGCGAGTTGGGTCGAGACTCCGTCAATCTCCTCGACGCCCGTTGTCACGCTTTTCGTGAAGGCATCCATTTCCATCACGCCGGCGGAAACGCTCATCTGCATCTCCTTGACAACCTGCTCGATCTCCAGTGATGCCACGGCAGTCTGGTCGGCGAGCCGACGGATTTCACGGGCAATGACCAGAAAGCCGAGGCCGGATTCACCAGCCTTCTCGGCTTCGATGGCGGCATTGATTGACAGCAGGTTGGTCTGGTCTGCGACCTTGGCGATGGTGGTCACGGCAAGATTGATGGTGGTGGCCCGTTCATTGATGACGGCCAGCCGCGAGCCAAACGACGTGGTGCTCTGGGCGAGATTTCGCATGGTGGCATCCATGCTGGAGAGGTTCTCCCGGCCTTCACTTGCAAGCGTCCCGGTTTGTGCAGCCATGGTGTCGAGGGTCTGCATCGTTTCGGCCAACTCTTTCCCCGTGACCGTGATCTCTTCCACCGCAGCGGCGGTCTGAGTCGTCGATTCACTCAGTTGGCTTACGACCCGCTGCTGGTTGGTGCCGGTGTGCTGAAGTGTAGTGGTGGTCTCAGCGAGTGCCTGGGTTGAGGCCTGCACTCGGCCGATGAGGCTGCGAAGGTCGCTGGTCATGGTGTGGAGGGCCTCTTGAAGCACCGCCGTTTCGTCTTCGGAGGACACGGCGATGCTCGCCCGAAGATCCCCAGCGGCCACCTGGCGGGCCAAGTCAACAGCCTTGCGAATGGGAGTGCTGATGGAGCGGGCGACCAACAGAGCCCCAATCACGACGAGGAGCACGGTGATGCCGAGCAGGCCGACGATCATTGAGCGTTGAAAGCGAACCAGCGCAAAGGCTTCGCTGGCGTCCTGCTTGACGACCAAGCCCCAGCGATAGCTCGGGAGGTAGCACCAGGCTGCAGCGACGGGCTGGTTGCGATAGTCAGGGAAAATTGCATAGCCCCGATTGCCACTGGAAGCCTGCCGGGCTCCGAGGGCCTCATCGGCACCGAGTGAAACGGTGAGCCGGAAGGCAGAATCGGGGCGGTGCCGAAGCGGGGCGGTGATGCGAGCATTGTCGCCGAGGCGTTCGGCGGCGACGAGTTCGCCGGTTGCCCCCAGACCTGTCGTGTCGGTCAGGATTCGCCAGACCCGTTCTGGCCCGAGTCCAAGAGCCAAAACGCCAATGACCATGCCATCAGAAAAGACGGGTGAGGTGACGAAGGCGAGGGGCTCGCCGGTGTTCCCAAACGGTTCAAAATGCCCCAGTTCTGATTGGAGGAGGCGTCGGGAACGGTCGAAAGCCTGGGCGAGGGCGGTGCCGGCTAGCGTCTCATCGTTCAGGGATCGGCCGACAGGGAGGTCATCGGCGAGCGAAAACAGGACCTCGCCGTCCGCATCTAGCAGCAACAGACTGCGGTAGCCAAACGAGGTGGTGACATAGCCAAGGAAGTCTTCAAAGGGCAGAGCTGCTTCCCGAAGGCGGGCACGCCGGTTGGAGGTGTCTCCTGGCGTGGCAGCAACGAGCGTCTCGATGGCCTGACGGACGGACGGACTGCGACTGAGCGTGGTCCCATCCTGCACGCGTTCTAGAGCGTAGGCCTCCAGATCGTTCGAGCGGGCCGACGCGATCTGGATGAGTCGTTCGCGAACGGTGTCTTCCAGGGCTCGGTTTGCCAGTCGACCGGTGATGGCGGTGATCAGCCCGCAGGGAAGCAGGGCAATCAACAGGAACCAAAACAAGAGGCGGCGGGCCAAAGGACGCCGGACTGGAGCGGCGGTGGGTTCCTTATTCATCCGCACCTCCACCCGTGGCGGGCTGCGGTGCTGCCGTGTTGCTCCAGCCGCCCCATTGGCGATGCAGGGATTCGACGAAGGCAATCCAGGCGGAGCGGGATCGTGTGATGGGGTAGGGAATTGGTCGGACTGCCACGCCGCTGCTCCAGACGATGTCGAACTGGCCGTCGGCTTGAATCTTTGCCAGGTAGACAGGCCGCCAGGTGTGCTGGGTTTCCGGGTCGACGGCGATGATGCCCTCGGGGGCGTTCAGGCTTTGGTGACGGAGGGCGTTGCGGACCTGCTGGACGTCGGTGTTGCCTGTCTCGCGGACGGCATTGGCCCAGAGTTTGACGCTGTTGTAGGCCGCTGAGATGACATCACTGGTCACGCGGTCGTCGCCGTATCGGGTCTTGAACGCCGTGACAAACTTCCGGTTTTCCTCTCGGTCAATCGACTGAAAGTAATTCCAGACTGCGTAGTGACCTACCATGTCGGCATGATCGACGGTGCGGAGTTCATCCTCAGCGATGGCAAAGGTCACGACGGGCGTTTCATGGGGATCAATCCCGGCAGCCCGCAGGGCCTTGAAGAAGGCGAGGGCGGAGTCGCCGACAACGGTGCAGAGGACCACGTCGGGCTTCGCTGCGGCGATGGCCCTGACGAACTGGTCAAGGTCCGTGCTGCCAAAGGGAACGTACGCTTCCCCAACGTTCTCAGCTCCGAGTCCGGCGAGTTGATCGTTGATGATCGCGTTGACGCAGTGCGGCCAAATGTAGTCCGAACCGACCAGGAAAAACCGTCGTGCGTTGAGGGTGCTGTGGCACCACTGCACGGCCGGCGTGATCTGCTGATTCGGTGCCGCCCCGGTGTAAATCACTTGCGGAGAGGTCTCGAGGCCCTCGTAGGCCATTGGGTAGACCAGCAGGTGGTCGGCCTGCTCAACGACCGGCAACACGCTTTTGCGACTGGCACTGGTCCAGCAGCCGAAGATCACGCTGGCCTGTTCGTCGTGGATCAGACGACGTGTCTCCTGGGCAAAGGTGGGCCAATCCGAGGCACCATCGGCAATCTCCCACCGGACGGGCCGGCCGAGCAGGCCACCAGCCGCGTTGATCTCTTCAAGGGCCAGCACCTCGGCATCGATCATCGACTGCTCACTCACCGCCATGGGGCCGGTTTCTGAGTGAAGGATCCCGACAACGATCGGGCGGCGGTCCACCAGCAGGCGGTCAAGCAGGCTCCAGGCGAGCCCGAGCCCAGCCAGGCATCCAAGCACGATGCCACCCCAGCGGATTGGCCGGCCGACGGAACGTGGAGGCAGCGATGAAGTGGCCATGGCGGTCAAGCATCAAGAACGGGGCGAAGGGCCTGCCCGTAATTCTTGCCTATTTTGCCTGACCGTGCGCAAGTCACCCGCCGGTTTTCTTCGTGTTGGGATCGATCGGCATGAACGTTGTGCCTTCGCGAATGCCCGCCGGGGCGGTTCGGTTCGCCTCGATTGCCGTGATGGGCCGTACCCAGATGTTGCGGAATTGGACCGGATTGTTGTGATCCTGGAGCCGAATCGGCAATTCTGGCGGGTGCGGCTTGTAGCGAGGTGGCCGGTTGTAGGGGGTATCGCCGAGCAATTGGAAGTGATTCTGCACCAGCACCCCGTTGTGCAGAACGGTGACGGAGGCCGGACGTTCGAGACCGCCCTCGGCAGAAAACCGCGGTCCCTGCCAGATGACGTCATAGGTGTTCCACTCCCCGGGCTTTCGCATCGCGTTGACCAGTGGTGGTTTCTGCTTGTAGATCGCAGCAGCCTGCCCGTCGAAATAGGTAGCGTTGTTGTACGAGTCGAGAATCTGAATCTCATACGGGCCAAAAAACAGGCCGCTGTTGCCCCTGCTTTGACCAGTCCCGGTGGGGTTCTCAGGGCTTGCCCATTCGATGTGCAGTTGGCAGTCACCAAAGGCCTGTTTGGTGGTGATCATGCCCTTGCCAACGATCAGGGCACCGTCGGCGACCGTCCACCGATCCACTCCCTGCCAGGCCGAGGCATCCGTTCCGTCAAAGAGAATGATGGCATCACTGGGGGCTGCACCTGCCGTCGTCCCAGGTGTCACGACGGCCGGCTCTGCCCACTCAATGCCAGAAAGATACTCCCCACCGAAACTGTTGGCAGAGTGGAGAAGCACGCTGGTGAGACACCAGGCCGTGAATGAGACCAGACTTGAAGCTCTCATGCCGCAGCCTGCATGGTGAAAGAAAGCGTTCATTGAGGTGCCTTGATGATTGGGGGATGGTGGAACAACCCAACACGCGGTCGAAGCGGTTGGTGTCGTGTGGTGAAGTATGTTCTGGCAACGTCGAAAATGACAGGCAATTCAAGAAACGGCAGGGCCAGCACAACCGGAATAATTGGAAGCCTGGGCGTCTGCGCCTGCGGCTCGAAGGGGGAAAAGTCAACGCAATCGGCAGGGTTGCGGCGTAGACTACGGCGAGTCGCCTTGGCGGCCATCCTGCAGCAGTGAGTGGTTTCGGAGACGTACAACAATGCCCAAAATAGGACTCGCGCTCTCTGGCGGTGGATTCCGCGCAACCTTGTACCACCTTGGGGTGGTCCGGTTTCTCCGAGACTCAGGGCAACTTAAATATGTCACAGACATCGCGTCTGTGTCTGGCGGCACTATTCTTGCGGCTCATCTTGCGTTGAATTGGGATCGCTACTCCGGAAGCGATGAAGAGTTTGCTGAAGCTGCCTCGGAAATTGTGCATTTTGTTCAGTTCGATGTGAGAAACCACATCGTTCGCCGCCTGCCACTGCTCTTTGTTGCCCGCTTGCTAGGAAGGCTCGCTCGGCAGCGAGTAAATCATCTCAGTCCAAGCAATGTCTTGGAGCGATACTACAGAGATTTTCTCTACGGTGACACGTGTCTGTATGAACTTCCCGACAATCCTCGCCTGCACATTCTCGCGACAAATGTAAGTGACGGCGTGATGTCGATCTTCAATAAGTCAGGCCTTAACATTCAACAGCGAAATGGACAACTCGGAGCGACATTTGAACGAATTCCCGGGCAGATGGCTTCGATACCACGTGTTGTGGGAGCGTCGTCTGCTTTTCCTGGGTTTTTTCCACCGGTCGAGATTTCAGCGGCTGATCTTGGTGTTCGCGAAGGCCAGTTTCCAACTGAGTGGTTCACGGATGGCGGCGTCTACGACAATCTCGGAATTCGGGCGTTCGCCTGGCTTCAGGAAGAGGTTGGGGCATTCGACCAAGTGCTGGTAAGTGATGCGGGCAAGCCCTTTCAGGTTCTGGATGAGGGTTCGGTTGGTTTTATTGGCCAGTCGATACGAGCATCAGACATTCTCTGGGATCGTGTCTGGCAGCTTGAGCGGGAAAACTTCGGCCAACAGAACGGTTTTACGTTCCTCCCGATAACGGAAATTGTCTCACCGGAAGAAGACCCCGATGCCCAGCATCCTGTCATTCAGATGGAAGTGCAGTCGATTCGTACTGACCTTGATGGATTTACAGACTTTGAAATCAATGCGCTTGTCCGTCATGGATACGAAGTCAGTCGTAAGATTTGCAAAAAGATTGGACTTGCTGACGAAGCTGAGGATGTGCAGGGTCGCCCGTGGGGTCCTTGTGTCGACAACTCAGATGCGGCGGGCAATAGTCAACAAAAGCAGGTTCAGGCAGGACCATTACTGTCGCAGGCCTCGGCGGCGACGCAACTTTCACGGCAGTTACGTCGGTCAAGTCATCGTAAGGTTTGGTCAACGCTTCTCAGTTGGCAAGACTGGCCCAGTTATGTCTATGTAGCGATTCTTCTTGTTTTGTTTGCTTGTGTGCCTGCCTATGTTGTGTCCCTTCGTCGTCATGCCGAGATGCTGACGAGTGTTATTAATTCCATTGCGCAGGGCGACCCTGATATCAAGCAGATTCTCGACCTTGTGGAAGGGAAAACCGCTGTCGATTGGCCGGTGGTTGAGGTTGGAGAACTCAGCGAGCCTGTCGAAGTTGATATGAAAGGGGTCGATGTTCTTTCGCAGAGCCGAATCTTTGACCTGCGGAAATTCAACCCCGTGGCGTTTGATGACAACAGTCGCGGCTATGTCATGTTTTACGATCGCGTGGTGCTGCGATTCAACGAGGATTACCGCGGGGATAAGAAGGTGGCCTTCAACAGTGTCTTTCCCTTAAGAGCTGTCGAAGTTCAGCAACCCGTCAATCAGCCGCAGGGATCCTTTAATCGAATCAAATCAGTTGATTCGACTGCCGTCCGGGCAAAAAGTGGCATGCAGATTCGCCACCAAACAATTTTTGATTTATCGGAATTTGCCATTGGGCAGAGGATTACCCTGCAAGCGGTCAGCCGTGTGGAACTGCCGGCGGCAATGTCTGGGCATTTTCCTTTTTACGTAAACAAGAAGACGGAATTGCTGACGTCATGGCTGCTGTTTCCAGAGGATCATCCCTACACAAGTTATCAGCTGGTTCGATATCCCGCTGACCAAAGTACGCCACCGACGACCATGGATCCTCGCTTCGCAATCGATCATCCATACGGAAATCTAATTGGATGGTCAGTAATCACTCCGAAGGAAGGGATGATTTATGAGTGTCGTTGGACGACGCCGCAGTGACAGCGAAGCCGTCTCTGATCGTTACGCGAGAGTCGCCATCGGTCGCTCGCCGAGCCCAGATAACAAAACCAGCCACGATGATGAGAAAGTAACTCGGTAGGAGTTGGACAACGCGGTCGAAGGCCAATCCTTGGTCAACGCTCGGTGTGGTCTGCTCAACCGCTCTGACAGCACCTGCAAAGGCGACGCTCATCAACCCATAGCTCACGTTGACAGCCAGTCCACGAAAGCTGAGGACGGTCGCTCTGCGTTTTGAATCAACTAACTGGTTGAGGTAATGGCTTTGCAGGAACATTAGCAGTCGCATTGACAGCGACAGCAACATGAAGAAGCCGACGCCCCACCAAGGGATCAGCAGAGCAGTGCCAGTTAGACCGACGGTAACTACCGTGACAAGCAGCCAGAAGTTAGCCCGTGGTGATTGACGGGTCGCGAGTCTCCGCATTGACGCAGCGGCAAACAGGCCGATAACAGCAGTGCAAGCACTGACGATGCCGAAGAGCAACTCAGGAATCTCGATGCGGGCGTAGAGTTGACTGGAGACCACCAGCAATTGGCGGATGGGCTGGTCAAACAGCACGCCAGCAGCAATGACGACGAGCACGAGCGGGTTTGTGAGAATCCAGCTTCCGGTCCGGAGGGTCTGACGGAACGGCTCAAGCAGCCCAACCCTGCGGGCAGGTCCGGGGCCTTCGCGAGGTTCGTGCATCGCCAGGGTCACCCCGATCGCGCCGCAGGCGGAGCAGAACGTCAGCCAGACTGGCAGGCGGAAGGTGTCGGCGATAGTAAGGCCGAGAGGCCGTCCCAGCCAGGCTCCGGCAGCATTGAAGAGGTCAGGCGAGTAGACGAGGCTACCGCTGACCATAGCGATGATCGTGGCGATACCCCCAACCTGCATCAGGCGTTCGAGCACTCGTGGCCACTCGGTTTCCCGGTTGGCCGCCTTAAGCGAGTCGTAGGCAAGGGCTTCGTCGGCGCCGGATGCAAACGCCTCGGCCGCGCCG
Source organism: Planctomycetaceae bacterium (assembly GCA_011523305.1). Classification (GTDB taxonomy): domain Bacteria; phylum Planctomycetota; class Planctomycetia; order Pirellulales; family UBA1268; genus UBA1268. The sequence goes on from WTHB01000146.1 coordinate 10,783, forward strand.
CTGAGAATCCGGTTGCACAGCAGGGCGGGCAGGACCCAGGCGGAGCCCACCGGCACGAGGGCCAGCAGCAGCATCTCGAGGGCCATCATTGTTGCTGCGGCGACGAGCAGGGCCTTGCGACCGACCAGATCGGCTAGGGCTCCCGAGGGTACCTCGAGGAGTACGATCACCACGGCCCAGACGGCGTTGAGCAGGCCGAACTGCTCCAGGGTGATGCCATACCGCAGGAACATCACCATGAAGACCGGGTAGTAGAACCGGATGTTGAAGAGAATCCGGAACGCCATGAACAGCCGCAGGTTCCGGTCAGCGATGGCAGTCGGTGAGGCGGCGGGCGTCATGAGAGGGCAAAGGCCAGAAGAAAAAACTGCCGCCCCGAGGGGTCGGGGCGGCAGTCGTGAAAATGAATGCCGCTACCAGTAAGACAACGCCGCAAGGCGTTGGACCGGCAGCCAGGCGGAGTGTTCAGCAGGAATACCCGCCCGAACATTCACCTGTACAGTCACCATGCGTCACTGGATCACCTCCTTTACTACGAGTCTCCCGGCAGTCGTGGGCACTGCACTGCTCACCGCCAGGCGTTCCTGTCCCCAGGCAGTCCTGGGAACTCTCGTGCAGCCGACGACGAGTCGCCGACTTCATAGGATAGTAGCAGCCTGGGGCAATCCTGGCAGCAGAGAAAACGTCGTCTGCCTCGGTGAGGCGTGGCAGAGGCTTTGATTCCACGACGGGCGGTCTGGGCTTTGTCAACGAGGTGCCTCCGGATGGTGCCCCATCGCCGGCGAATTGGCGGCCAGCCGCTAAAAAGGTGGCTGCAAGCGGGCCAATCGTTTGGGGCTAACTGGTGGGGGCTGTCGTGCTGGTCGCCTCCGGAGACTGTGTGGCAGTGCCCGAGCCGGTTCGCTGCATCGTGACCAGCAGTTCCCTGCCGTCGCGCTCGGGATAGCAGGCGGCCGGAGGCTCAGCAGCGGTGATCCTGAACGGCCCCTTGGTGGCAAACCGTGTGCGAAGTTCCTCAATGGTGCAGCCGTGTGGTGGGCCGCCGCCGGGCTGATGATCATCACGGTACGGGTCAAGGTAAAAGATGCCGAGTAGCCAGCCGCCGGGCTTCAGCGCGGTGGCAACGGCCCTGACGTAGTCGTCACGATGGGCGGGATCGATCGCGCAAAAGCAAGTGTGTTCCCAGACCCAATCGCAGGTTTTCTGGAGTGTTGCCGGCAGATCGAACAGATCGCCCAGTAGATACTGCTCGTGTCCCACGGCCGGCTGCCGTTGACAGGCGGTGATCGCGGTGGCGGCGAGGTCGAAGCCGATCGGTTTCGTATGCGGCTCAGCCGCCGCAATCGCCCGGACGTCATGACCAAGGCCGCAGCCGGGTACCAAAATCTGGCCGTCCATCGCGCCTGGGTGGGCGTGCAGCCAAGCGACCAACGGTGGCGAGGCGGACCCCTTGTCCCACGGCGTTTCACCACGCTGATAGTGTGCTTCCCAGTCGGGCTGCATGGTGCGTGCCTCTCATTGCAAGCGATGACTGTCTGCCGTCTCTCTGGCTGCCCGGCAAAAAAGTGAGAGGCGTCGACGTCGCCTAGCCGGCCCGTGCCAGCCGGCGGCAGGCCCGCTGGGTGACCCACTTGCGGTAGGTGAACATGAAAAAGAGGTTTGGCCACGAGAACAGCAGCCGGGTGACCAGGCCCCAGAAGCCCCGCTTGTGTTCGTATTCAATGTGCTCATGGATCTGAGTCATGCCAGCGTCGAGCGGCGTAAAGGTGTGGGTGTGCTCCCACTTCCTCGCCGGGCCGGAGGCCTGCACGTCGGTGAAGCCCTGCTCTGTGACGTCGCGATGCACTGCCTTCCACCGCAGCGGCAGGGGGCCAACCCAGAGTGTGAAGATTGACACGGATCCCTCTGCCAGGGGCTCAACGGAGTGAATCTGCACCAGGGTCGGAGGCGGCGTCAGTCGCTTCAGCGCTGACGTGTCGTGATGAAAGTCGCGGACGACCTGCAACGGCGCAGCGACGGTGAAAGTAAAGTCAAAGACGGGCATCGCTGGTCACTCCGTCGCCACGGTCTGGAGTACCCGCCGGGCTTCGGCAACGTGTTTGTCGGCAGACAGGGCGGCAGAGAAGGCAAGTCGTACCACTCCCGTTTTGTCGATCACGTACGTGGTGCGGCCCGGAAACAGGCCAAAGGTTTTGGGGACGCCGAGACTGCGGCGGAGGGAGCCGTCGGTGTCGCTGGCCAGGGGGTAGGGAAGGTTGTACGAGGCGGCGAACTTCCGATGGCTCGCCTGGCTGTCACCGCTGATGCCGATCACCTCGGCGTCGAGTCCGCAGAGGTCTGCGTAGGCGTCCCGAAATGAACAGGCCTCCTTGGTGCAGACCGGGGTGTTGTCCTTGGGGTAGAAGAACAGCACAACCGCACGCTGCTCGCGGAAGTCGCTGAGGTTCACGGTGCGGCCATCGTGCAGGTGCAGGTCGATGGCAGGGGCTTCGTCGCCGACATGAACTGGCATGGAGGGGTGTTCCTGGAAGGTGGTGGCGGTGTTGCAGCCCAGGGCCAGCAGCAGCGGGCTGAGCAGGAGAAAGCGGCAGGCGTCAGGGGGCGGGTGTGGCATTGGCCGGGGTCACCGGGGAAACGAACTGACCGGCGGTCGCGCCCATCGAGAGATACATGCTCATCAGGCCGTCAATCGACATGCCGGCTGGCCGGACATTTTCGACCGGCACAAACATCATAGCGCCTCCGAAGGGAACCGGCGCTGTCGGAATGATCACAATCAGGTGCTCTCGGTCGAGCACATGGTACCGCTCAGGCGAGACCAGCAGGGCCAGGACGCTGGAGGGTTGGTCTTTTCCGAATGAGCAGAAGACCGGAGTCATGCCCTTCATTGCCTCATTTTCGTTCGGCCCGATCATGTCGATCATCTGACGGCTGGTGCTGTAGATGCCGCCGATGAGCGGAATTCGCTTGAAGAGCGCCTCGACCGTGCGTCCAAGCCACTTCTTGGCCCCAAGTTCGACGACCAGGCCGACAGCAAAGACCACGACGATCACCACGAACCAGCCGACAAAATAGGGAGCGGCAGAGTCCTTGCCAACCTGCAGGCCAATGGTCGTCAGCTGTTTGCCCACGAGCGTCTCTGGCCCACAGAGATATTGAAGATATTCAACCACCCAGATCACCACCGCCACCGTGATGACGATGGGGAGCAGGGCGAGTACGCCAGCAACAAAGAACCTGACAAGCCGGCGGATCAGGACGAGACTGAAATGCATCATGGCGGGTGATGTCCCAAGAGGCGAAACGAGGGGTTAGGTTGGCCGATCGGAGAGGACGCCGGCCCGCTGTTCAAGAGCGGCCACGACAGCGCAGCCGCAGGAGTCACTCCAGACGTTGACACTGGTCCGGCACATGTCGAGCACGCGATCGACTGCTAGGATAATTGCTTGCATTTCGACCGGCAGGCCGACAGCCTGGAGGATCACAACCATCATGACCAGCCCAGCGTGGGGGATTCCCGCAGCGCCCACACTGGCCAGCAGGGCGGTGAAGGCCACGATTAATTGCTGCTCAAGCGGCAAGACGCCGCCATGGTAGAGCTGCCCAATAAAAAGCACAGCGACGGCCTCGTAGAGCGCGGTGCCGTCCATGTTGATTGTTGCCCCTAGCGGGAGGACAAACGACGAGACCTTGTTGTCGATGCTGGCCCGGTTTTCGACACAGGCCATCGTGAGGGGCAGGGTGCCGTTGGACGAGGCGGAACTGAAGGCCGTCAGCAGGGCCGGGGACATGGCTCGGGCATAGGCAAATGGATCACGGCGGGCGACAAATCGGAGGATGAGCGGCAGCACAATGAGGGCGTGGGTCGCCAACGCCACGACGACTGTGAGCAGGTACCAGAACAACGAGGCAAAGACCGCCGGGCCCTGGGTTGCCGTCACGAACAGCATCAGGCAGAGCACACCCAAGGGAGCCAGCGCGATGATCGCCATCGTCATGGCCATCATCACCTCGAAGCCGGCCTCGGCGGCAGCCCGGACGGCGGCGAGGGTTTTTCCGCCAACAATCACCGCAAAGATCGCAAATGCCAGCGTGAAGGCGATGATTGACAGGAAGTTCGACTCGGCGATGGCAGCAATGGGGTTGGTCGGAATCATTCGTTCAACCTGCTCGAACAGCAGGTCACCCAGCGAGTGGCCGCTGGGGGCGGGTCCGGTGGCTGCCGGGGCTGCCGTGCCGGTGAGACCGGGCCGAAAAATATTGACTGCCAGCAGGCCGACAGTAATCGCCGCCGCACTGGTGGCGGCGTAGTAAAGGACTGTCCGGAGGAACATGCCGCCCAAGCTGGCAGCATCCCCCAGGCCGGTCACGCCGCAGATCAGCGACGTGATAATCAGGGGCACCGCCACCATCTGCAGCAAGCGCAGGAACAGATTGCCAACCTTTTGTGCCGCCTCGCCAACGACTCTGGCTGGGCTCCGACCAAGCCGATGGAGCCAGTCTGCTACCTCCGGTTGGGTGCGGGCCAGTTCATCGACGGTCGCGGTTGCTCCCACGGTCTGTCTGGTGCCATCGACGACTGCCTCGCCGCTGTTCCCGTCTGTGGTGGTCCAGGTGAGTCGGACGTGATTGGGAGAGTCACTGATGGTGAGCGTCGTCAGGCCGGCAGGGAGACGGGCTGCCGCGACAGTTGTTTCGCGGGTGCCAGCAAGCAGGTTGAGGCTGACGCCAACAACCGCGCCAGTCAGCATGCCGATGGCGATCTGCCAGTGGAGGGCGAGTTTCATGCGTGCTGTGGCTTTGGGGGAACGGGGGAACGGAGTGGTAATGGCTATGGAGCAAGAATTTGCCAGCTCGGCGGTGAGGTTGCGAGTGAGAGGCGTACCCGCTGATGGCCACTTGCGTGAAGGGCCAACACCTCGAGTTCGGTAAATCGGCAGTTGACGACGGCAAAGTGAACCAGCCCGGCCTTGTCATCGTCCAGTGGAATGGCCGGGGCGGGTGGGAAGTCGGCAATCGGTGTCCCGGGCGGGTCTGTAGCCGTGTAGCAGGCCCGGCTGGTAACGCGGGACTGCTCCCACGACTGGGTCGCACGCGGGTCAGCCTGATGGAGGGTAGCCCGGGCATGGGCCCGAAGCTGGACCCTGAGGTCGGGGGCGTACCAGTGGAGCGAAAGATCTGGCCGCTCGCGGAGCTGCTGGAACTTTGGCGAGCGACTGTCCGTGTGAAAGGCAATTGCGGGCGGAGCATCGTCAAAAGTTCGCAGGACCACCGTCCGAATGCTGGGCGTGCTGTTAGCGGTGATGGTGGCGACCGTGATCAGGTGGAACGGATGCCTGGCTGACTGGGCTGCCGTGGTGAGGTTCAGGCAGCAGAGTGCCCAGAGCGTCTCTGGGGTATGCTGCTGGAGATCCCACGTGGTGTCAGTCACAGGGCGTCTTTCGCGAGGCGTGTATGGCTGCCATGATGAATGGGTCTGGACGGTTCTGGTCGTCGCGACCACGCCGCGAGGAAAACTATCTGCCAGGGGGCGGTGGTCTGGCCGAGCGGTTTCAAACCAACCTTAGCGTACCAATTGGAGAAGTGTTGATGCGAACGTTTTTGGTTCTGATAGCCCTGGTTGGGGCCGGGTGTGCCGCAACGGGAGAGGCTGCCGACGGGCCCGTGGGTCGCGTGCTGCAGCGAGTCAAGCAGCGTCCACGGATCGCGCAACGGGCCCGTGCTGGCTCGCAGGCCGCCGCGTCTGAGGTTCTGTTCAATGGCACCGATCTCAGCGGCTGGGATGGTGACCCTCGGCTTTGGAGTGTGCGGGACGGTGTGATCCACGGTGAAACAACCGCCGAGCAGCCGACCAAAGGCAACACTTTTCTGATTTACACCGGCACAGGGGCTGAGCCCAAAGAGTTTGCCGACTTTGAGTTGAGCCTGTCATTCCGCTGTAACGCGACCAACAACTCAGGCATTCAGTATCGCTCTGAGCGGCTCGAGAAGGCCTCCAACGAGTGGGTGGTTGCTGGCTACCAGCATGAAGTGCGGAACGAGATCATCTTTCCGAACGTCTCGTCGTTTATCTACGACGAGAAGGGGAAGGCGGGCCGGCTCTGCAACATCGGTGAACACTGCACCCGGAACGCAGATGGGAAGAAGGAAGTGCACGGAATGCTGATTGACGAGCCGGCTTTCCAAAAGTTGTTCCGTCTCGATGACTGGAATGATGTCGTGATTCGGGCCGAAGGGAATCGGGTGCGGCATTATCTCAATGGCACCCAAGTGATCGACTTCGCCAATGATGACCCTGCGACGGTGCGGGAGAACGGAGTGATCGCCCTCCAGTTGCATGGTGGCAAGCCGATGTGGACGGAGTTTCGGGATATTCGCATCAAGGAATTGCCGTAGCACCGGGGCTAACGGAACGGCACCGGCAAAAGAAAAGCCCGCCGACAACCATTGGTTCGTCGGCGGGCTTTGTCATATAGGCAGCGAGTGATCAGACGATGTCGTAGGCCTGTTCCTGATGCTCGTTCAGGTCAAGCCCCATCTGCTCGGTGTCTGCTGACACCCGCATGCCGACGAGTTTGTTGGCGATGATGAAGGCGACGGTTGAGACAACACCACTCCAGGCGATGGTCACGATGACGCTGAGAGTCTGATTCCAGACCTGGGTCAGCATCGGCTGGTCGAGCCCTGCTCCACCGAGCGATTCCGCGGCGAAAACGCCGGTTAGAATGGCTCCAATGCACCCCCCAACGCCGTGGACGCCAAAGACATCGAGGCTGTCATCATAATGGAAGCGGTGCTTCACAGTCGTGGCAAAATAATATCCGGCGACCGAGGCCGCGGCCCCGATAGCGACGGCACCCAATGGCCCGGCGGTGCCGCTGGCCGGGGTGATACCGACCAAGCCCGCCACCGCGCCGGTGGCGACACCTAGGGCGGACACCTTGCCGTGGGCGAACAACTCAATTGCCATCCAGACCACGGCGGCGGTCGCAGCAGCGACATGGGTGACCAGCAGGGCCATGGCAGCGGTGCCATCGGCGGCCAATTCGCTGCCCGCATTGAAGCCGAACCAGCCGACCCAGAGCATGCCTGCGCCCATTACGGTGAAGGGAAGGTTGTGCGGTCGCATTGGCTCACGGGGAAAGCCCTGGCGGGGCCCAAGTAGCAGACAGGTGACCAGACCAGCGATGCCGGCGTTGACATGCACGACGGTACCGCCGGCAAAGTCGAGGACCCCCCAGGTGTGAAACAGGGCTCCCTCGCCGCCCCAGGCCATGTGGCAGATCGGGAGATAGGAGAAGGTGAACCAGAGCACACTGAAGAGCATCATGCCGGAAAACTTCATCCGTTCGGCAAACGCCCCAACAATGAGCGCGGGGGTAATGATGGCAAAGGTCATCTGGAAGGCAAGGAACAGCGATTCGGGGATTGTGCCACTGACGCTGTCAACGGTGACTCCCTTGAGAAAGAGTTTGTCGAATCCGCCAATGAGTGACTGAGTAGGGCCACCATCAGTGAACGCGAGACTGTAGCCATACGTGATCCAAAGCAGGGTCATCACACCGGCAATGGCGAAGCACTGCACGAGCACTGAGAGGACGTTCTTCGAGCGGACTAGGCCGCCATAAAAGAGAGCGAGTCCTGGTAGTGTCATGAATAACACGAGCGCCGTGGCTACGATCATCCAGGCGGTGTCGGCGCCACTGAGTGTTGCTGTTTCGGCGGCAGATGCGGAGTTCTGGGTGAGGACGGCCGCCGCTAAGCCACCTGTAGCGCAACCGAGCCGCCTAAGGCCGGAATGGAACAAATTGCCGGGCATGGAGTTCTCCTTGAGAAATAGTTGAGCGTTCCAGAAGGTGCCGATGCGTCCGCCTGAGCACACCGACCGCCAGAGTGTATCAGCGCAAAACAGTTCCTCCACCCAAGGGATTTGCCAAAGTTAGTAAACCCGAGAAAACAAGTTTCGCAGTGCACAGAGGCACACAGGTGGGCCAACGCGACTTCTGGGATCAGGCTTGCGGGCTAGACGAAGGAGTCTTCATGTGAACATCTACTTGGGGGAATGCAATCTCGATGCCCTCGGCGGTGAAGCGTTCGTGAACTTGGTTGTGCAGTTCACTGATGGTGGCGAGGCGGTTGTCGAGACTGGCCAGATAGAAGCGGACCATAAAGTTGAGGGTTGAGTCGCCGAACTCTTCGAAGGTGATGATTGGGGGTGGGTCATTGAGGATTTCAGGGATGCCGAGGCAAAGTTCACGTAAGAGCGTCTCGACTCGCCGGGTATCGGTGCCGTAGGCAACGCCCACCCGGAGTTCTGCCCGATTGACCGAATCAGACAGCGTCCAGTTGATCACCCGGCCGGTAATCAGGTCTTTGTTGGGAATGACGTATTCCTGCCGTTCCCAGGTGGTGACGGTGGTTGCGCGGATGCGAATCCGTGACACCACCCCCGAGATGCTGTCGAGGGTCACAACGTCACCAACGCGGATTGGCTGCTCGAACAGCAGGATGAGTCCGCAGACGAAATTCGCAACCACCTCCTGCAGGCCAAAGCCGAGGCCGACGCTGAGACCAGCCGCCAGCCACTGCACGCTGCTCCAGCGGAGGCCGAGTGTGCCGGCAGCGACCAGTAGACCGCAGAAGGCGACGAGGTAACTTGTCAAAGATGTGATGGCGTAGCGGGAGGCATTGTCGAGTGGCAGTTTCTGGAGTAGTGCTGCCTCAAGCAGGCCCGGGACGTTTCGGACGAGGACAAAAGTCAGCAGCAACATCGGGAAGGTAATCAGCACGTTGCTCAGGGAGACCACGCTCGCGACAGAGCCGTCGGCATCATGGAGCGTCCAGAGCACGATGGAATCGAGGAACGAAAGGGCTGGAATCACTGGCGACCAGATCCAATAAAGAGCAACCGCGAGCCCAACGGCAATCGTTGCTTCGATAAGTCGCCTGGTCTGCTGGTCGATGTCGGCGAGTTTGAGTTGGTTGACATGGAGGATTTCTGAAGCGGCACCGCTAACCCCAGCCTGTTCACGCAACGCCGACCGCTCTTTCAACTGTTGAAGGGCGATGCGGCGTTTCGAGACCAAGAGCCACCGCATCGCCAAGCCCTGGAAAATTGCTGCTGTCACTACAATCCAGATCGATTGATAGAGCGACACGGCCAGCTGCGTCGCAGCAAACGCGTAGCCCGTGAGACTGAAGCCGGCCAGAAAAATCGGCATCGCGACAACGAGTGGCTTCCAGAGCCAGAGCAGCCGGGCTAGGAATCCATTGGGCCTTGTGGCGACAATGGCGGCAGTCACCCCGGTTTTTGGATCGAGCAACCGCCAGAGCAGGGCGGAGACGAACACCATCAACACACTGAAAACAATTCTGGAGAGGGGAGAGAGTTCGCTGTGAAGCGTTCGCTCGGCCAGAAGCAGGCGGGTCAGGAAGACCAGCCCTAGCCCAATCCAGGCGGTGCGGCTGATTGCGTGCCGGAGCGGCTGAATGGCCAGGCTCGGCCAAGCGAAATGGGCGACAGCCACGCCGTGCGGGCGAATAAGTTGCCGCAGGATCTCGAGTGGCAAAAAGACCATTCCAGCGACCCAGAGGGAATCCGCAAGAAAGGCTTCGGTCGTTTCGGGAGCGGCATAAGCTCCCAGGAACCATGAGATGGACGCCAGTGGCAGCCAGACTGGCAGGGCAGCGCAGACCGAGTAGCCAATCGCCTGGATCGTCGGCCGCAGCCGCATAGCGTTCGTACTGCTGAGCGAACTGCCGAGCGCTGTGATCCGCAGAACGAACCACCGATTCAGGACAATGATCGCCACCGCAGCAAACAGAACAGCTCCCGCCAGAATGGGCCGGGCTGTGACGCCAACGGCAAACGCCTGAACCACACTGCCAAGCCGGTCGGGCTTGAGCCAACCAGCAAGACGGATCAAGCCCCAGATGTCAGATGCTCTTACCGGCTTGTCGCTGCGGACCCACAGCACGTTTTTGTCAATGAGCCGCTCATAGTCGTCGATCTGGCGGGTGAACACTTCATACTGAACGCCGAGCGGAATGAGCGTGTCGATCAGGCCCCGGTCGAAATCGGCATTCATTGCCTCAAGCAGGGCGTGCTGCTGTTTCCACAGGAGCGCTGCAGGTGAGTCCTCAGTGGGGGGCGGCTGCTGATCGAGTTCATCCAACAGCGTGTCGACATCGGCCAAGACATCTTGGGCGTCATCGATTGCCGCCGCTTGGCCTGCGGTATCACCCAGAAGTGCCTTGGTCCGGCTGAGCATTACCCGCTTGCGTTTCAGAAGAGAGCCCGCGGACCGGCTCAGGCCTGAGCCGGTTGCCCGGTCGGCATCAACCAGTGATTCGGTTTCGTGGAAATCGTTGCGGAGGTTGTCAGTGGCTTCGCGGAGTTTGAGCAATAACGAGTTCCATTTCTGGTTCTCGCTGAAAAAAGTGGTCCACTGTTCAAAGAGTTCGAGGGTTTCCTCAACGTCCGCCGCCTTGCCGGCAGTCTCTGCGAGGCGGCGGAAATCGGCGATTCGGCGGCTGATTTCATTCTGCCGGCGGCGACTGGCCCAGCCGGAGACACGACTGATCGCCTCGGTCAGCGCAGTGGCAAGCCTGTCAAGTTGCTGCTGCTCAAGCGGCAGAACGGGTGATTCCGCCTCGTAGGCGAGCAGCTTTTGCCTCGCGAGTTGCAACTCTGCTTCAAGTGCCCGCTGCTGCGTTGCCGCCTGTCGAGCGAGGGCCTGAGCGAGGAGCGGGTTGATGTCTGGGCCCTGTGCGGGTGGTGGGCTGATGCCGGCGAGTTGCTCTTCAAGTGTGGCAACCTGCTGCGGTAGTTCTTTGGGTTCGGTCCGCCGCTGGTTGATCTGCTCGTGAATGGCCTTGCCGCGGGAGGTGGCGGTGGCCAGGTCCGCCTCGAGCCGCTTGGTGAGTCCATTGATG
>WTHB01000061.1 GCA_011523305.1 Planctomycetaceae bacterium
GGCTGCAACCACCCCACCGGTGGTGAATGCCACGACCCCCGCCCCACCACCTCCTGCCGCGGCGAGTCCGTTTCCGCCAGCCGCAGTCGCAGCCCCGGCTGCCATCTCCGCGGCAGCAGCCGTGACGGCCACTCCGGGCAACCTGCCTGGCACCGAGTCGGCTGCCCCACCAAGCGGCCTGGCGGCTGACGCACCGCGAGGCGACGAGATGCCGCCCACCTACATCGACGCAGTCGCCGCTGCCCCACCAAAGCCAGCTGCCGACACGGCTGCCACCACAACCACATCGCTGGGAGCAGAAGGATCGGCCCACGACTCTGCGGCATTCACAGCTGCCTGGGCTGACGCACACAATAAACTCGAAGCCGGTCGCTACGCCGAAGCCTTGGCGATCCTCTCGGTCTGGTACGACGATGCCTCACTCAGTGCTGAAGAGGGCCGACAATTGGAGACGCTCCTGGGGCAGTTGGCTGGGACCGTGATCTATTCAACGCAGGACATGCTGCTGCCGCCCCACATCACCGCGCCTGGAGAAACGCTTGAGAGTATTGCTGGCCCGCTGAATGTGCCCTGGAAGTTGTTGGCCAAGATCAATGGCGTCGGCCCGGAAGGCCCCCTCCCAGGCCAAGCGATCAAGGTCGTCCGTGGACCGTTTGACGCGGTGGTCAGCGTCTCCCGTCGCCGGCTCAGCCTTCAGGTGGGCGGACGCTATGCCGGCAGCTTTGCCGCAGCGATCGGAAGTGGGTTCGCCACCCGCAGCGGCTCCTCGGTTCAATTCATCGAGGTGCAGCGAGCCTCAAGCGAGGCAGCAACTGCGACAGTGCCGGTTGCCTATCAGCCCACCGCCCGGCCAGCCATCGTTTTGAGCGACGGCCTGCGGATCGAACCAGCGGCTGAACCTGGCTTTGTCGCCAGCAGTCCTGCTGACCAGGTACTCCTCGTCTCAATCGCCGACTTTGCTGACCTGGCTGACATTCTCGGCCCTGGCTCTCAACTTCTCGTTCGTCAGTAAGCCAGCGTCTTCCAGTAAACCAGCGTCCCCTCACACCAGACGCGGTTCCACATTTCCTGAAGACACGGACTGTGCCGGTCCGATAATCCCTTTGGGTTCTTTGGGAAATGCGGGGAACAGCCGCTGATGCTGTGAAATGGGCCGGACGATCCGGCGAGAGAGGAGCGACCTGTGCAACGAGCCAGACCAACCAGCGGCCGGGGAACCGTCGGAATCATGGTCGTGGCTCTTGCCGCCCCGCTCTGTGGAACCGGCTGCACCATGTGCCCGTCGCCCTTTGACTATTCGGGGACGGTGCCCGGGGCTGCCGACCAGAACGATTTTCGCGTCCGCAACAACGGCATTCTGCCGATCTGGAAGCGGCCTCGCCCCTGGCCACCGGTGGTCTCCTCAGAGGAGGGCACGACCACCGATTTGGCCACGGCAACGCCACCGGAAAAGGCCAGTCGCGTCATCATTGCTGCCACCAAGACAGAACCGGCGGCACCGGCCAGTTCGATTCTGGCGGAGGCAGAGCCTGCCGAGGAAGTGGTGGCTGCCGCCCACACCGAAACCGCCGAACCCTCAGCGTCCGGCATTTCGATCGCCGGCTTCTTTGAGGATGTTCTGGCTGGACAGAGCGACAAAGCCGACAACGACAACTAACCGGGCGAAGCCACCCCGTCCGTCGCAGCCGCCTGCACGAGATGCGGCTCGGGCTGCCAGCCGTCAGGAATGACGGCATTTTTTGGCACCAGAACGACACCGTCTCGAATGGTAAACCGGTCGCTGTCGGGCAACTCATCAAGGCCCTGATCATTGACAACCCGTACTCGGGAGCCGATGTGCACATTCTTGTCAACGATCGCCCCCTCAATGATGCTTCCGTCACCAATGCCGAGGGGAGGAAGATTCTGGGACCGATCGACAGCCAGATGATCCGGGGTTTCGTAATAGTCGTTCCCCAGAATCACCGAATTCCGAATAACAACATTTCGGCCAATCTGACACCGCAGGCCAATGACACTATTTTCGATCACAGCGCCGGCACCGATGGTGCAGCCATCTGAAATCAGGCTCGAGCGAATGCTCGCACCGTCAACCCGTGAGGGCGGCAGAAACCGGGCCCGGGAATAGATCGGTGCTGCCGGCGCGGCCAGTTCGAAGGGGGGCTGCGGTGAGGCCAGATCAATGTTGCACTGGTAATACGAGCGAATCGTGCCGATGTCCTCCCAATAGCCGTCAAACGGGTGCAATTGCACGTGCTTCGCCCGGATCGCCGCAGGGAAGACTTCCTTGCCAAAGTCCTGATAGTCAGTCTTGAGCAGCAGGTCGAGCAGGCAGTCACGATCGAACAGGTAGATGCCCATGCTGGCCATCAGGCTGCGACCGGCCGCCGGAATCCCGGCCCGCTCTATCCAGTTCGGATCTGTTCGCACCAACTCAAGTTCTTCCGGAGTCTTAGGCTTTTCCAGAAAGCCCTCGACCCGTCCGGCGTCATCAAACCGCATGATGCCGAAGGCTGACGACGCCTCATCGGTCACGGGAATGCCGGCAATCGTGACGTCAGCATTGTTGGCTTCGTGCGTCGCCAACAGATCGGCATAGTTCATCCGGTAAAGCTGATCGCCCGACAGCACGAGCACCTGCTTAATGTCTGAATCTTGCAGCAGCCGAATGTGCTGCCGAACCGCATCAGCCGTGCCCTGGTACCAGGCGGTTGCTTCGTTGGTCTGCTGGGCAGCCAGAATTTCAACATAGCCGCCACTGAATGGATCAAACGTGTAGGTGCGGCGAATATGGCGGTGCAAGCTGACCGAATTGAACTGGGTCATGACGTAGATGCGCTGCACACCGCTGTTGATGCAGTTGGACAACGGCACATCGATGATGCGGTATTTTCCCGCCAGCGGCACCGCCGGCTTGGAACGGTCCCGCGTCAACGGATAGAGCCGCGTGCCCCGGCCGCCGCCAAGCACCAATGCCAAAACATTTTTCACACTCATTCCCGTTCCTCTCCCGGATACCGTCCGCCCACGGCTGATTGACTTGCTTCCGTTCCTCGACCGCCACGAGTCTCATGCTACGTCGCCCCGGCCAGTCATCCAAATCAACTTCTGTCAAAAGTTGGTGAGCAGCAGGCACACCGGGGCCGACGGCGACGATTGTGCGGGACACTTCGAGTCTGCCAGCCCCAGATCGCTCCACGCCGGCGTTGCTGGACCCAGCCGGCAGGCGTCCCGACCTATCCCTTCACCACGAAGTTGACCATTCGGCCGGGGACAGCAATGACCTTCACAACCTGCTTGTCCGCGAGCAGCGCGGCAATCTTGGGATCGGCTGCCGCAGCCGCCTCGAGCCCCGCCGCATCGGTATCAGCCGGAACCACAATGCGAGCCCGCAGTTTGCCCTGCACCTGAACAGGGATCTCAACGGTCTCATCACGCAGCCAGCGATCCTCGACAGCCGGCCAGGCCGCCAAGGAAACCGGAGCAGGGAACCCGAGCACAGCCCAGAGTTCCTCCGCAAGGTGCGGAGCGAACGGTGCCAGTGCCGCCACGAAGGGTCCCAGCATGGCCCGTGGTCGCTGCTTCAAGGGCGTTGCGAAGTTGACAAACTCCATCATCTTGGCGATCGCTGTATTGAAGGAGAGGGACTCAATGTCACCTGTCACCTTCTCCAGCATGCGGTGCAAAGCCCGCAACTGCTCAGCAGTCGGCTCGTCGTCGGTAACCTGCGCTGCCAACTGCAGCGACTCAGTCTTTTCATCGACCACGAGCCGCCAGCAGCGATCCAGAAAACTTCGCACGCCGCCAACCCCGGCAGTGCTCCAGGGCTTGGTGGCCTCGAGTGGCCCCATGAACATCTCGTAGAGTCTGAGCGAGTCGGCGCCGAACTCAGCAACGATTTGGTCAGGATTGACCACGTTGCCCCGACTCTTCGACATCTTGTAGGCGCGGCTCTCGACGCGTACCTGGGGAGCATCTCGCAGCACAAAGTGCTCGCCCTGTTTTTCAACCTGATCGGGGGCGACCTTCATCGCCGTGTCGGCGTCACTCTGCTCACCAGCTGAGACCCAGCCCCCAGCCGCCGCCCGGTAGCCAGTGAACTCCATCTCACCGAGGATCATGCCCTGATTGACCAGCCTCCCGAATGGCTCGGGACAGGAAACGTATCCTCGGTCGTAGAGCACCTTGTGCCAGAAGCGGCTGTAGAGCAGATGCAGGACCGCATGTTCGGCACCGCCGACGTACAGGTCGACCGGCATCCAGGCCCGCTCAATCTCCGGGTCGATGAACCGCTCGTCATTGTGCGGATCGAGGAACCGCAGGTAATACCAGCAGGAGCCCGCCCATTGAGGCATCGTGTTGGTCTCACGGCGATACCGGACACCGTCCCGCTCGACAAACAGCCAGTCAGCCGGGGCTCGAGAGAGGGG
>WTHB01000040.1:0-4336 GCA_011523305.1 Planctomycetaceae bacterium
TTCCTGAGGATGCGACTGGTGCCGCCTTCGGGGCTGCGATTGAGTTCTTGCTATGGCCAGGGGTGGCCATGATGGTGGTGGCGGCACTGGTCTCTTTTAGCTTTTCACTGCCCGGATTTGTGCGGTCGCTGCTGGGGGCGGAAGAAGCAACGCCGGACCAGCCGGCAGTTGGGCCAGCTGGCAGTGTTGAACTGCCTGCGGTCCTGCTCGGTGACGCCACGGTTGGCCCGGGTGTGCCTCGTGCTGTGCTGGCAGCAGGGTTTGTGGCAGTCACGGTGGCAGCGACGCTTGCCCAGATACTGATCTTCGACATCACCCCGGGCATGGGAGTGTTGGCTGTCGGGCTGACATTCTTACTGGCGGTGGTCGCTGCCAGAGTCTCCGGTGAAACTGGGATTCCACCGATTGGTGCGTTGGGAAAGGTAACGCAACTCACCTTCGGGCTCATCCATCCGGCCAGCGTTACGCAAAACCTGATGACGGCGAATGTGACGGGAGGAGCTGCCGGCCAGTGCTCTGACTTGCTCCACGATTTAAAGACAGGATTGCTGTTGGGGGCGTCCCTCCGAGCGCAGGCCCTGGCCCAGTGTCTGGGCGTGGTGGTTGGCTCACTCGTCGGCAGTGCCGCCTATCTGGTTCTGGTGCCTGACCCTGCCAGCATGCTGCTGACGCCTGAGTGGCCAGCACCAGCGGTTGCCACCTGGATGGCGGTGGCGGAACTGTTCCGAGATGGACTGGAGGCGGCGCCTGCCGGGGCCCTGACTGCGTCGGTTGCTGGCGGTGCGGTGGGCGCAGTGCTGGCTGTGCTGCAGCAGGTGCTGCCGCGGCGACTGGCTGGATTGGTGCCAAGTCCGGTGAGCATCGGACTGGCCTTCGTCATTCCAGCATGGAACAGCCTGTCGCTGTGCCTCGGTGCGGTGATGGCTGAGGCCGCGAGTCGGTCAGGTGGCACAGCCGCGCGGCGGTTGATCATGCCGGTGGCAGCAGGCCTGGTGGCAGGCGAGAGTCTGACCGGCGTTGGCACGGCTGTGGTTTCAATGCTGGTGAGGTAATCAGAGGGTGTCACCCACCCCGAAGCGTATTCCCTCACCTTGCGGTTCGGGCTTTTGTGGCGTGGTGCTCACGCATGGTCGTGCTGCTCCACCCAAGCCCGAGGCGCAAGCCGAGGGAATGTGCGACGCCCGCACACAGTTTCATGTGGTTGCATCTGCGGCCTCATTCGACAAAATAGAGGTGTCCGAAGCCTTAGGCGGCCGCAGAACGAGAGGGCATGCGAAGCAGTCGAGCCCCGACGAACAACCCGACAGCCGGTCGGGCAATGCAGGTGTATTCCGGCATTGTTTCGGCCCTCCGTGTCGATCGGCCACATCTTTTCCACCGGCTGCTCCAGCGCGAAGGGTAGGCCGGTATGTGCGGCATCTGTGGAGAAGTGCGGTTCGGAAGTGAGCCTGCGGATGTGGCGGCGGTTGATCGCATGGCCACCAGCATGGTTCGCCGCGGCCCTGATGGGGCTGGTCTGGTTGCTCGCGGCCGGGTTGCCTTCGGCCATCGGCGGCTGAAAATCATCGACCTCTCTGAGGCCGCCCAGCAGCCGATGGTCGACGCTGAGTTGGGGCTTTCGATCGCCTACAACGGTGCGATTTACAACTACGCGGAACTCCGGCAGGAGCTGGCGAGGAAGGGCTACCGCTTCTTCAGCACCGGCGATACCGAGGTTATTCTCAAGGCCTATCACGCTTGGGGCATCGACTGCGTTCAGCGGTTCAACGGCATGTTTGCCTTCGCCATTCATGAACGCGATTCGGGGCGGGTTGTACTGGCCCGCGACCGGTTAGGGATCAAGCCGCTGTATTACGCCGAGGGGCCACAGCGGTTCCGATTTGCCTCCAGCCTGCCAGCCTTGTTGGCGGCGGGAGACGTTGACACGGCGATCGATCCAGTTGCGCTTAACTTCTACATGTCATTTCACTCCATTGTGCCACCCCCTCGCACGATGCTGGCTGGAGTGAAAAAACTGCCGCCGGCAACAGTCGCCACCATTGAGTCGGACGGCACCCGACAGCAGCACCGGTATTGGGACATCAGCTTTGGCAGCCGTGCTGATCAGGCCAGCTACAGCACCGAGGATTGGATCGAGGAAACACTCGACGTCATGCGTCGGGCGGTCAAGCGTCGACTGGTCGCCGACGTGCCTGTTGGAGTGCTCTTGTCGGGCGGGCTCGATTCCAGCCTGGTGGTTGGCCTGCTCTGCGAGCACGGCAACAGCGGAGTGGAAACCTTTTCAATCGGCTTCGACGCCGTCGGGGGCGAGGCGGGTGATGAGTTTCAGTATTCCGACATCATCGCCAGGCGGTACGAAACCAAGCATCACAAACTGTCGATTGACGCTGCCCGTACCCTGCCAGCGCTCCGTGAATGTATCGGCCAGATGTCCGAGCCGATGGTCAGCCACGACAATGTGGGCTTCTATCTGCTCTCCCAAGAGGTGGCCAAATTTGTGAAGGTGGTGCAGAGCGGCCAGGGGGCTGATGAGATTTTTGCGGGCTACCACTGGTATCCGCCCATGCTGGCTGCCGGCGACGCCCTGGCCACCTATCGGGCTGGCTTTTTTGACCGCGACTTTGCCGAATATCAGCGGGTGGTCGCCTCTGGACTTGCTGACCAAGATTGGGCGGGGCAATTCGTGGCTGAGCACTTCAGTCGGCCCGGGGCCGAGCAACCGATCGACAAGGCCCTGCGGCTCGATACCCAGGTGATGCTGATTGATGATCCGGTGAAGCGGGTCGATAACCACACCATGGCCGCCAGCCTGGAGGCCCGAGTGCCGTTCCTTGACCATGAGGTGGTCGAGTTCGCTGCCACCGTGCCGGCAGACCTGAAGGTGGCCGATGGCGGGAAGTACATTCTCAAGGAGGCGGCCCGGCGGGTGATTCCGGCTGAGGTGATCGACCGGCCGAAGGGCTACTTTCCCGTGCCGGCGCTGAAATACCTTCGCGGCCCGTTCCTGGAACTGGCCCGTGACGCCCTGACCAACGACGCCGCCCGACAGCGGGGGCTCTTTCAGCAGGACTACGTCAACATGCTGCTGACAGATCCCGAGGCTCACATTACCCCGTTGCGGGGCTCGAAACTCTGGCAACTGGCACTGTTGGAATTGTGGCTGCAAGAGCATGTGCCGGCGGGAGGGACAGCATGAGTATTCCCGAAATTCCCTCCGGGGCGTCACTGGTCGATGTGGGCTGGGGGCGACTGATCTTTGCCCATACTTTTCCCGATCCGCAGACAGTGGCCGGTGTGCTGCTGGGGGAACAGCCCGGACGGCGAGACATTGCCTTCTACGTCAATGATCCGCAGTTGATCCTCAACATCGCCCCGCAGGAGTTGTTTCTTGACCCTTCCACGACCTATCGGCTGAACCTGGATGCCTGGAAGTCGCGGGACCAACGGGAGTTGCCGTTTCGGATCACCGGTATTGAGCAGCGTTCCGATATTGAGCAGATCAATAGCATCTACAGCCGCGTCGGGATGGTGCCGGTTGATGATGACGTGGTCTGGCGGGCGCGGGATGATGACCGCTTTGCGTACTATGTGGCCCGGCCGCATGATACCGATACGATTCTGGGGGTTACCCTGGGAATCGATCACACCTGCTGCTTTGACGACGTCTTCAATTCAACGAGCCTTTGGGGCTTAGCAGTCGATCCGCAGACGCAGTTCCCTGCGGTCGGGGCTGCCTTGGTGACGTATCTGGCAAATCGCTATGCAGCCCGAGGTCGTAGCCTTCTCGATCTGTCGGTGATGCAGGGCAACGAGGCTGCTGTTGCGCTCTATGAGGGACTGGGGTTTGAGCGAACCCCGGTGCTGCTGATCAAGCGGAGGAATCAAATCAATGAGCCGCTATTCACCCAGAAGGTGGCCCAAGAGGGCTTCAACCCCTATGCAACCATCATCATCAACGAGGCAGTCCGCCGGGGGATCAACGTAGAACCACTCGATGCACCGCGGGGGTATTTTCGGCTGACGCAGGCAAATCGTCGGGTCGTCTGCTGGGAGTCACTCTCTGATCTCACCTCCGCGATCGCTGTCTTTCGCTGTGCTGATAAACAACTCACCAATCAGTTGCTTGCTGATGAGGGGCTGGCAGTGCCGGCCCAATGCGTGTGCGATACGCCTGACGAGGCTGAGGCATTTTTGGCGAACCATCCCCGCGTGGTGGTCAAGCCGTTGGTGGGTGAACAGGGGCAGGGCGTGGCCGTTGACGTCAGCACAGCGGAAGGGGTACGGCAGGCCTTTGCAACAGCGAAACAGTTTCATGATCGCGTGCTGGTTGAGCAGT
>WTHB01000040.1:4436-18699 GCA_011523305.1 Planctomycetaceae bacterium
CGGCAGGCCTTTGCAACAGCGAAACAGTTTCATGATCGCGTGCTGGTTGAGCAGTTCTGTGCGGGCACTGACCTGCGGGTTGTTGTGATCAACTACGAGGTGGTTGCCGCGGCCATTCGGCGGCCGGCTGAGGTTCGGGGCACGGGTCGGCATAGCCTGCGAGATTTACTCGCGAAGGTGAGTCGGCGGCGGAGCGTGGCCACTGGTGGCGAAAGCCGGATTCCGGTTGATGCAGAAACCGAACGGTGCCTTGCGGCGGCGGGCTATGGGCTTGGCGATGTGCTCCCCGAGGGGGAGGTGCTTCAGGTGCGGCGGACCGCAAACTTGCACACGGGTGGAACCATTCACGATGTCACCGAGGAACTCAGCGACACCCTGCGGGATGCTGCCGTGCGAGCGGCAACAGCCCTTGAGATTCCGGTGGTTGGGCTCGACTTTCTCGTGCCTGACGTCAGGGGAGATGCCTACGTCATTATTGAGGCCAACGAACGGCCGGGGCTGGCCAATCACGAGCCGCAGCCGACGGCCGAGCGGTTTATTGATCTGCTTTTCCCCCACGTTGCGGCGGCGGTCAGGTAAATTCTGGTGTCTGGTTGTTTCTGTGGTCTCCCCCGCCAACATCAATGGTTCTGCAACATGAAGCCTGTTCTCGACACTGACTATCTCCTCGCCACCCTCAACACGCTGCTGGGCATTCATTCCCCGGCTGGCTACACCGACCCAATCGTCCGCGTTGTTTGTGGCATGCTCGATGAACTGGCCGTTCCTTACGAGTTGACTCGGCGAGGTGCAATTCGGGCGACCATCCCTGGTCGGCAGAAGGGGCCGGAGCGGGCGGTGGTGACCCACCTCGACACCCTTGGTGGAATGGTCAAAGAACTAAAGGAAAATGGCCGGCTGGCGATTGTGCCGGTGGGCACCTGGTCGGCCCGGTTTGCCGAGGGGGCGCGGGTGTCGATTTTTACGGACCGGGCGATCTATCGTGGGCAGGTGCTGCCGCTGAAGGCCTCGGGGCATACCTACAACGACGCCATCGATACCCAACCGATTTCCTGGGACAACGTCGAAGTGCGGGTTGACGAGCGGGTGACGTCGAGCCGTGGGCTGGAAATGCTCGGGGTGGGTGTAGGCGACTTTGTTGGGTTTGATGCCTCGGTCGAGATTTTCCCCAACGGATTCATCAATGCTCGGCATCTCGACAACAAAGCGGGCGTGGCGTCGGTGCTTGCGGCCACGAAGTACATGCGAGATACCGGCCTAGAGTTGCCGGTTGACCTTCACCTGCTGTTCACCATCTCAGAGGAGGTTGGCTCAGGGGCGTCCGCTGTGCTGCATGGCGATGTGGCTGAGATGCTAACCATCGACAACGGCACGTCGGCGCCGGGCCAGGCATCGAGTGAGTTTGGTGTGACGATCGCGATGGCAGACTCGACCGGGCCCTTTGACTATCACCTCACGCACCATCTGCTGAAGCTCTGTGCTGAGAACGGCATTCCCTGCTCACGAGACATCTTCCGGTATTACCGCTGTGACAGTGCCTCTGCGGTCGAGGCGGGGAATGACATTCGCACCGCTCTGGTCACCTTCGGGGTTGATGGCTCGCATGGCTATGAGCGAACCAATCTCGACTCGCTGTTGTCTGTGGCCTGGCTGCTGCTTGCCTACGCCGAGCAGACGCCGCTGTATGAGCAGCGGGAGACACTCGGGTCGTTGGAGGGGTTTCCGAAAACGCGGGGCGCGGACGTCGTGGGGACGAAAATCTTGCCACCGGCGCCAATCGCCCAGCAGCCACTGGGCCCGGTTCCGAAAGACGACCTGGCATCAGGCGGGTAGGGCAACAAAGGATTGCTCCGGAAAGCGAGTGGCCCCGAGGGTTTTGCGTCCCAAAGAACCGGCTACTTGGCGTGTGATGCATTCTTGGTTCACATGTTTTGTGGAGATAGTTATCAACTATGAAAGGGATTTTTATGCGTGAATTCCTCGTTTCTGTGTCGCGAGGTGGAGTCCGGTGTCTGAGGGGTAAGCCTGGTGTTTGGCTTCTTGCCCTTGCAATGATTGCGGCATCACCGTCGCGGGCAGCGGAGTCACCGATTGATCGAAGTGAGTCGCTGCGCCTCGTCGGTGATGGCTTTGGCCTGCCGGATGGTCCTGCCTGGAGTTCACAAGGCTGGTTGGTGGTCGGCGATGTGAAAAGAAAAACGGTCCACCGCTACACCCCCGAGAATTCTCATTGGGAGCAGGTTCCGGGGCTTCCCGAACGCTATAGCGGATTTTTTGCTACCGATGACAAACTCTTTGCAGCAAATAATAGCGAAGGACGCATTGACTGTTTTGGTGGCGACCTCGGAGAAGATGTTGTGCGGGTGAGCAGCGTTCCACTGCCGCTCGGGGCTGACGGAAAGCCTGCCCGGCCAAATGATATCGCGGTTGATCGAGTTGGTGGTGTCTATGTCACGATTACGAATCGTGACGAGGTGCTCTATGTCAATCCCCGTGGAGACGTGCGAGTGGCAACGACAGCGGTTCCCTCACCGAATGGCCTCATTCTGTCGCCAGATCAGCGAATGCTCTACGTCGCGAACTATCGTGGAAAAACGATTGAGCGGCTCCCAGTCGTATCGCCGGGGAAACTCGGGCAGTCGCAGCGATTTGCCGCGATGGATGATGGTGAAGCCTTGGGAGCCGACGGCATGACGGTCGACCGAGAGGGCAACGTCTATTGCGCTGGAGCAACAGCGGTTTGGGTCTGGAATGAACAGGGGCGTCTGCTGGATCAGTTTGAGTGCCCCACACGGCCGATCAACGCAACGTTTGGCGGGCCTGGTAGACGATCACTGTTTGTGACGTGCTTTGACGGCGTGTACGCGCAGCCGATGCGTGTCGCCGGTTGTGAATAGGCGAATACCTCAGGCAGGCTAACGTTTCAGGTTGTGTTAACGCAAAAGTCGAGGTCAGCAGCACCCGGCAAGGGACCTCTAAAACGGACACCTAACTTGTGCTAGCAGCGACATCTTGCAGAGCACCGTATTGGGGGGCTCAGTAGATGAAAAAGGGGGCGCGGCTTTCGCCACGCCCCCCTCGCTTCTAGTCAACTAAGAACGGTGTTGAGGCTACTTCCGCTGAATGTTGTTGGCAGGAGTACTCGTCGGAGGACCGGAGATGATGTCGCCAGCCACCAGAAATGCCGATGAACCATCGGCATAGCAAACGCCAATCAACTCGCCGACATGATCAGAGGCGTACCAAGTTACGGCACCAGTTTGCAGGTGAACTCTCGTGTTAGCAGTCCCCGCCCCCGACATATCGGTGTCGGGCACATAGTCAATGGTAGACGCTCTGGTTGCGTTGTTGCTGGCAGTCCATCCAGCTTTCTCACCGATCATGATGATCTTTGAGAGTCCAGTTGCGCGGAAAGCGGCAGTTGGCAGACCAAGTCCATTCGAGTCTTGCTCTCGCTGCATGCCACCATCGTCAAGACTCGCATTTTCGCCAACATTTCCGCCGTAGCAGAAATTAGCTCCTGAGACCACGCCCGCGTAAGACGGACAGACACCCCAGTCGAGCGGTGTGGTGCCGATCGTTCCGGCTGCCGTGTTCGACAGGTTGCCTTCCTCAATGTAGGAGAGGATGTCGCTCACCCACGATGCGGCTGGAGGGCCATCATCGTCGTCGTAGGCAGCAGGAAAGTAGTTGTCACCGGCTCGCATGTGGCCATCGGCGAAGTTGTGGGCAGCAAGGCCTTGCTGCTTCAGTTTGTTTCCGCAGGAACTGCGACGAGCAGCTTCCCGAGCCTGCTGCACGGCTGGCAGCAGAAGGCCGACCAAAACACCGATGATTGCAATAACCACGAGTAATTCGATCAAGGTAAATCCACGACGTGTGACTTTCATGTTCAAACTCCCACTAAACTGGGGATGAATTTAGTCATGCCCTATCGCTCCCCAGTATCCGATAAGACAGGAAAACTCCACATGCTTTGTTGTATCCGATAAGACAGAAAAACTCCACATGCCTTCTTTCCGGCAGGAATTCGAAAAGTGCCGCAAGTTTTCTTGATGATGTTGTTCATCGAGAAAACAGCGGTTTGTGGCATTATTTCCCGGCGATCGGAAGTAAAGTGGTGGACGTGGGAAGAGCAATTGGATGTTTGTCCCCTCTTGAGAAGGGCGTGGCGTGACCAAGCAGCATGAGTCGAATGCTGACGCGGATCAGCAACTCTTCGTCAGACTGATTACAGCGAATTATGAGCACCTGCGGCGGTACATCTACACGCTGCTCGCCCATGAAGAGGATACGAAGGACGTGCTGCAGGAGGTCTGCGTATCCATCTCCCGAAAATTTTCGGAGTATGATCGTAAGCGTCCGTTTATGCCCTGGGCGTGCCGATTCGCCTACCTCAAGGTGCTGAAGTTCCGTGAGCAGCAGCGACCACGCCGGACAGTCTGGCTGCCGCCGGAGGTGCTTGAGGTGGTGGCCCGAGCCCGTGAAGAAGACGAGCCTGTCTTGGCCGAGCGTCTTGCGGCCTTGCACAAGTGCCTCGGGAAACTGCCTGCTGGCGACCACGGGCTCATCATGGCACGGTACTTGGAGCAACTGCCAACGGAGCAGATCGCCACGCAATTCTCTATGAGTCGACGCACTTTGTTCCGGAATCTTGAGCGCGTGAGGCGACTGCTCTTTAACTGTATCAGCCGTTCGGTTCTCTTGGAGGATCATGCATGAATCCGTTTGGTCGCAAGAGTCTTCATGCGTTGCTTTCCGCCGTGGTGGACGACACGCTCACGGAATCGCAGGCTGCAGAGTTGTCTCGACTGCTTGGCACGGATGCGGCTGCCCGGCGGTTTTATGTCCGCTATCTCGATATGAATGCAGCCTTGGCCGATATGCCACAGCGGCCAGCAGCCGTGAGGCTCCAGACGCTTTCCTGGAGTACGATTGCGACCTCGGCAGCAGCTGTGTCGGTGTTGGCGGCTGCGATTCTGCTTGTCTGTCTGGCTCCGGCCACCAGTGATGACCGCAGTGGTGTCGAGCCTGGTTCAGTCGGGCAAGTCGCTGCTGGTGAATCGCCGGCGGTGTCGAGTTACGTTGCGACCATTGTTTCTGCCAGCGACGACTGTGTTCTCAACGGTATTGCCATTTCTGTCGGGGAGAGGTTGTTGCCGGCGCCATACGAGGTTGCCGACGGTCGGTTGACAGTTCAGTTCGATGGCGGTGCTACAGTTTTTTTTGAGGGGAAGCCTTCGTTTACGCTGCATTCGCGGCGGGTGATGGAAGTGCATCGGGGCACCTTTGTCTTCGATGCCGACAAGTTCTGTGAGTCGATTGAGATTGTGACGCCCTACTCGACGTACAAAAACATCGGGACGCGGTACGCTGCGGTGGTCAGCGAACAAGGGGAAGAAGTGCATGTCGCAAAAGGCGCCGTTCGGCGGACGGCTGAAGATCCTGCTCGGCATCCTCATAAGAAGTTGATCAAAGCTGGGGGCGGGGTCCGGTATTCGACGGTGAACGGAGAGACAGAATTTATTCCGCTGGATGCGGGTTTGGTTTCACGGTCGTTGGCAAAGAGGGCGGATAGTGCTCCTGTATCCCAGCGAACTGTTGTCGCTGACTTCGCGGGCGACGGGGACCAACTCGAGGGACATGCATCCGGCAAAGGGTGGAGTGAAGCTTGGCGGTCGGATTTAGGATTCCGGCGGATCGTCCCGGGGTTGGCTGGATCTGGCTCAGTTGCCGTTCGGCACGACGCCTCGGGCGAGGGGCAGTCGCGACGGGTTTCGGCGGCTCATCGACGCCTGGAGGATCCGATTGATTTGGCTCAAGATGGGGTCTTGTATCTGCGATTTGTGGTGCGGCGTGGGCCGCGGGTTGGGCGGGACGTCCATCGCGCGATGCTCGTGCTCCGGAAGTACGGTTTGACTCCGAAGCAGGAAATTCAACGGGGGTCTCTCATCCAAATCGCGTTACAAAAGGACGACAGTGCGATGATCCGCCTCGGCGATGCGATAACGCGGGCATCGCTTCCACAAAATGCAGAGGAGACCTATGCGGTGATCGTCAAGATTGTCTCAGGACGAGTGAAGCCAGAGCAGGTGTTGGTTCGCGTGATGGGTTCCAATCGGTGGGCTCATGCCGAGGAGCCCGAAGAGTGGTCAGTTGTGAGCGAAAGTGTTGCAACCGATATGCTACTCGATCAGGTGTCGCTTGAATGTGCCAGTTCCAGTTGGATTGACTTCGGCGAACTGTGTATCGGCCCGACGTGGGAGAGTGTCACTAGACTCACCAGTCAGCAGTGAAGGCAGGCTGGTCTGCGTGCGTTTTCCGTGGGAGGCGTTCAGGTCTTGGCCTCCAGGATCTGCACCCAAGCATCGTATGGCGGGGCGATTTGCTTCCTAAGGTGTTGGGTATGGAAGGTTGATATCGAGCAGAGTTTTGTGCTGGTCGATGACCGCCGTTGCAGCGGGAGTTTCTGCGCGATTGAAGTATTCGCCCGGACGATCCTCGTGATCGTAAAGTTCAATGCCCTCTGCACCGTTCGGCCCCCATTCGGTGTATCGCCATCGTTTGGTGCGAACGCTGCGTCCAATAATTTTTCCGCGATTGACCTGCGTGAAGGCAGCCTGTTTTCCGGTGGCAGACGGCTCGGAAAGAATTGGTCGCAGGCTGCATCCTGATAGCTGGTGCGGTGGGGTGAGCCCGGCGTAGTCTGCGAGCGTAGGGTAGAGATCAACAAACTCGACAAGGGCGTCCGTGGCCTTGCCCATGCCTGCGGCACCAGGAACCCAGGCGATGAGTGGAGCTCGGGAGCCAAGTTCGTAGACGGTGACCTTGTTCCACCACTCATGTTCGCCAAGGTGATAGCCGTGGTCGCCGATGAAGATCACGATGGTGGTGTCCCACAAGCCTTGCTCATCAAGGGCGTCGAGGATGCGACCGATCTGGGCGTCAGCGTAGCTGACGCAGGCGTAATAAGCCCGCTTGAATTCTCGCCGTTCACGGTCGGTGAATGAGGCGAAGTCACGGTGATTTGGAATGGCATATCGAACCTGTGGGCTGCGGTCGGTCGGTTCCTGGGCGAGTTGGATGGAGTTCTCAGGGTAGAGATCGAAATAACAACGCGGAGCCACGAATGGGTCATGGGGCTTGTGGATTCCCAGAGCGAGAAAAAAAGGCTTGTCGCGATGGTTGTTGAGAACGCGGAGTGCCTCGGTCACATTCGCTCCGTCTGCCTGGTCCTCGTCATCGCCGTCCGCTGCCCGCCACTGACACCACTTCAGACGTCCGTCGGTCAGGTTGCGTCCTTCGCCTGTTCGTCCTGCCGTGGGTAACGTGCCCGTGCTGTCAGAGAAATGGTCCCACGACTGTGGGTCCTGGAACGGCGTTGGGTGGCCATGCGCGTCTTGGCCGCTATGAAAGATTTTGCCGATTCCAGCGGTGAAATACCCGCTTTCGCGAAACAACTGGGGAAGCGTGACAAGATCGGGCAGCTTGCTCCGAAAGGGAACCGGGTTCGTGAGAATGCCTGTCTCGTGAGGCCGCAGTCCGGAAAGAAATGAGGAGCGGCTGGGATTGCAGACGGGGTACTGGACGTACGCGTTCTGAAACAGCATGCCCTTCTTTGCAAGCCGATCAATATTTGGTGATTGCACGGTGTCAACGCCGTAGCAGCCAAGTTCTGGTCGCAGGTCGTCTGCGACAATGAACAGCACGTTCGGGCTCTCGCTGGCGATCGCTGCCGGTGTAATTGCTCCTGGTTCAGCCAGCCCGGGGAGCAGAAGCAGTGCGGCCACGAGGCATCGTCGGGTGACTAAATCGGAGGCGGTGGGGGGCATGGCCAACATTTCTCGTGAGTGCTTTGGGGCAGCCTTAGGGCGTTCGGCACTAGGGCTGTGGTTCCGCCCGGCAGGCAGGCCCTGAAGACCGCGGGGCTTTGCAAAAGATGCTACCATCCGCGGCGAGATGGCGAGAAGAGCCCGCCTGGTGGCACTTCCTACGCTGCCGTCGGAAAGATAACGGAAAAGAACCGGAGTCAAACACGAGTGCCCAACCTGAAAGCGACCGTGAAATCCGTGTGGTCTATTCAGCCAGGCGGCCTCTGCGTGCTGGTTGCCCTCGTCGCGATCGCAGTTGGGCTAGCCGATGTTGCGGCTGCTACGCCACGGGCAGCCGAACGGACTGAGTCAACACGGGTGTCGTCCGGAGCTCGCGGCATCGTGTCACCAGTCGACCCCGAAGGCCTCAGCGGCCGAGTGCTTTGCGGCTATCAGGGCTGGTTTGCCGCCGAAGGCGATGGTGCAGGGATTGGGTGGCGGCACTGGAAGCGGGGGAAGCCCAGCGAAAATCAACTGACAATAGACATGCTGCCAGATGTCTCCGAAATCGATCCAGAGGACAGGTTTCCGCTTGGAATCAAAGACGCTGACGGCAACCCTGTTGAGGTCTTCAGTTCCTACCTCGAGGCAACAGTCCGGCTGCACTTTCAGTGGATGCGAGAGTACGGCATCGACGGTGTCTTCGTGCAGCGATTTGCGGAACCTCTCGGCAGTCCTCGGGAAAAAGCATTTCACGACACGGTGCTTCAGCATTGTCGGAATGCGGCAAAGGCGGAAGGGCGTGTCTATACGGTAATGTATGACCTGACGGGGCTGGAGGCGGGCGCGGTCAAGAACGTGCTGGACGACTGGCGTGAACTCCGCGACACGGGCGTGGGAACTGACAAGGCTTCTCTAAGAATTGGTGGTCGCCCACTGGTCGCGATCTGGGGCATCGGTTTTGCCAAAGACAGGGACTATTCGCTCGAGGAGTGTCGAGATCTGGTGACCGCCCTGCGAGACGATGGCTGTTCCCTTCTGCTCGGTGTGCCAACCGGCTGGCGGGCAGGCAATCGTGACGCTTCGCCCGACCCTTTGCTGCGGGAGATTGTGGCATCGGCCGATGCCATTAGCCCCTGGACCGTGGGTCGCTATCGAACGCTGGACGAAGTGAGCGATCATGCCAATGCTGCTTGGGCGGCAGATCTTGACTGGTGCCAGCAGCGGGGAGTCGAATACTTGCCGGTTATTTTCCCGGGCTTTAGCTGGAAGAACTTGAAGGGTGGTTCACTCAATCAGATCCCTCGTCTCCGAGGTAAATTTTTCCAGCGTCAGATTAATGAAGCGATTCGGCTTGGATCCCGGAGTTTGTATGTCGCGATGTTCGATGAGTGTGATGAGGGGACGGCGATCTTCAAATGTGCAGAACCGCCGCGAGGCCTGAAGGATCGATTTGTTGGCCTCGAGGGCTTGCCAAGTGACCATTACCTCAAAATCACCGGGGCGGCCCAACGCCGCCTGCAAGTGAAAGAAAAGTTTCGATCGAAGTAATTCAGGAAATCCAGGAAAAAGTTGTAAGGAGTCAGACCATGGGCGGGAGTGATGTGGCAGTAGGCTCAGAGCGACGAGATAGTCGGGCAGTTGGTGAAAAGGCCGGCGGCCATGGAACTTTGGGGCCGTTCGCTGCTGTCACGGTCCTTTTTTTCTTCTGGGGATTCATCACGGTCATGAACGACGTGCTGATTCCCTTCCTCAAGTCGAGCTTTGAACTGAGCTATTTTCAGGCAGGGCTCGTTCAGTTTGCCTTCTTTGGCGCGTTCTTCGTGATCTCGCTGATCTATTTCGCCTTTTCTCTAAGTAGCGGCGACCCAATCAATCGCGTCGGCTATCAGCGGACCATTGTTGTGGCCTTGGTGATCTGTGCCGCTGGCTGCGGGTTGTTTTCACCTGCTGCTGCCGCTGGGTCATACGGCTTCTTTCTCGGGGCACTGTTCTTGCTAGCGACAGGGGTGACGCTCTTGCAGATTGCGGCCAACCCGTATGCCGCGATTCTCGGCAAGCCGGAGAATGCGTCGTCGCGACTCAATTTGGCCCAGGGGCTCAATTCCCTGGGGACAACCATCGCGCCCATCGCCGGCGGCTTGTTGCTCTACAAGGTGTTCGCCAAAGATGGAGAGGTGACGCTTGACGCGATCCAGACGCCCTATCTGATCTACGGCGGTATGTTTCTGGCGCTGGCGGTAGTGATGGCGTTTGTGCATCTGCCGCGAATTCACCCCGAGAGTTCAACACCAACCGAGAACGCGGGCAGCGCTCTGGGCTTTCCTCAATTGAAACTCGGCATGATTGCGATCTTCATGTACGTGGGCTCGGAAGTCGCAATCGGAAGCTACTTGGTCAGTTTCATCGGCGACGAAGCCGTGATGGGCTGGGAAGAAGGCATTGCTAGCCTCTACTTGGCGTTCTATTGGGGCGGGGCAATGATCGGCCGCCTCTGCGGCGCGATTGCGATGGCGCAAACCTCAAATCCTGCACGGAAGCCTCTGTTGATGGTGCTGACGGCTGCGGTGCTCTTGGGGATTATCTATGTCGTCACTGCTCTGCGGTTCGAAGACGGGCAGCTACAAACCACCTTCCTTCCGGTTGTTGAACTCTGGCCATTTACGCTGATGATCGCCCTTTGTCTGGGAACATTTGCGGTGGCTCGTGGCAAGCCGGCGGCGGTGCTGGCTTTCTTCTCTGGCATGCTCTGCCTGCTGCTCTTGCTGGCTGGTTTTTCAACCGGCAACGTTGCTCTTTGGGTGGCCCTCGGTACGGGGTTGTTCAATTCGATCATGTGGTCGAATATCTTCACGCTTGCAATCGATGACCTTGGTGAACACACCTCGCAGGGCTCGTCGCTGCTGGTGATGATGATTGTCGGCGGTGCCCTTTTGCCACTGCTGATGGGGGCTATCGGTGATGCGTTTGGGATCCGGCTGGCGTTCCTGACGCCGGTTCCCTGTTACCTCTACATTGCCTTCTACGGGTGGTGGAGCCACCGCCGGATCGCTGCCAAGGGGGTTGTTTCATGATGGCTGGTACGGACCTGGCTGGAACAGATCTTGCGAAGGATAGCCGGCTGGTCCTGACGCTCGACGCCGGGGGAACGAACTTTTCGTTCTCTGCCATGCGGAGCGGCCAGCCTGTCGGCGAGTCGGTCACGCTGCCGGCTGAACCGCATGACCTTGATGCAAGCCTGCACAACCTTGTCGCTGGCTTTCAGGCATTGATCGATCAGCTCGATGAAAAACCGGCGGCTATCAGCTTTGCGTTCCCTGGCCCAGCCGACTACCCAAACGGGGTGATCTTCAATGTCGGCAATCTGCCTGCCTATCAAGGCGGCGTTGCGGTGGGGCCGATGCTTGAGGAGCGGTTTGGGGTGCCTGTTTTTCTCAATAATGATGGAGACCTGTTTGCCTATGGTGAGGCAATTGCTGGCCTGCTGCCTGAGGTCAACAGGGAGCTTGAGGCCGCCGGGAGCCCGAAACGGTACCGCAACCTAATCGGGCTGACGCTCGGCACCGGGCTGGGGGGCGGCCTTGTCATTGATGGTCGACTGCTAACGGGTGACAACTCGGCCGGCGGAGAATTTTGGCTTCTCCGTAACAAGGTTCGGAGCGATTGCTTTGCGGAAGAGGGGGCCAGTATCCGGGCGGTGCGGTCGGCCTACGCTGAGGCCTCCGGCACAGTAGCAGAAGAACTCTCCCCCAAGGACATCTACGCCATCGCGACAGGCGAGGCCTCTGGTGATCTGCGGGCCGCCCGGCAGGCGTTTGAGATGCTCGGTGAGGTGGTCGGTGATGCGCTGGCCAACGTGCTGACGCTGATCGACGGCCTCGCGGTGATCGGCGGCGGGCTTGCTGGTGCAGCACCGCTGTTTCTTCCCCGGGTCATTGCAGAACTCAACGGCACCATTGCCAGTTACAGCGGCGGGGTGACCGCTCGGGTGATTCAAGATGTCTACGACCTGGAAAACCCCACCCAACGCCAGGCATTTCTGCAAGGCAAGACACAGGAAATCGCTGTACCGCAGTCGAGCCGCGTTGTCGTCACTGACCCCGGGAAGCGGGTTGGTGTGGGCATCTCAAAACTCGGTGCTAATCGGGCGGTGGGCGTAGGAGCCTACGCGTTTGCCCTCAACCATCTTTAGAAAACCAACCAAGACCGTTCCCGCATGCGAGGCCCTCGACTATGAAACGACGTTGCTCCATCTTCTGCCTAGTGACCATGCTGATGGTTTCGCTTGCTGCGAAAAGCAATGCGGAAGACTTCACCAACTATGTTGACCCATTTATTGGCTCTGGTGGGCATGGGCATGTGTTTGTGGGAGCCAGTGTGCCTTTTGGCGCGGTGCAGGTCGGGCCGACAAACTTTCACCAGGGCTGGGACTGGTGCTCTGGCTATCACTTCTCAGAAAGCATTCTGGTTGGCTTCTCACAGCTGCATCTCAGTGGGACGGGGATTGCGGATCTCGGTGACATCCTACTGATGCCGTACACCGGGCCGTTGCAGAACACCCCAGGCTCACTCAAGGATCCCGCCGCCGGCTACGCCAGCCGGTACAGTCATGACCGTGAAGAGGTCCGGCCCGGCTACTATGCGGTCGATCTGCTTGACTACGACGTGCGGGTAGAGTTGACAGCGACCGAGCGTGTGGGTCTGCACCGCTATCGCTATCCAGCCGGGAAGCCAGCAAGGCTGGCTATTGACCTGCACTTCGAGAACGGTGGTGGCCGTGCCCTGGAGACGGAGATTCGGCGGATCGATGCCGCGACGGTGCTCGGCTCCCGCCGGTCAGTGGGATGGGCGAAGGATCAGCAGGTCTACTTCGCGCTCAAATCATCAAAGCCGTTTACATCGCTCCATATTTTTGAAGGCGAGAAGGCCGTTGACGGCGAAACAGCGGAGGGGCGCGGCTTGAGGGCCATCGCGACGTATGAAGACTCGCCAGGTGAGGTGTTGGTGCGGGTGGGTGTGTCGCCTGTGAGTGCGGAGAACGCGTTGGCGAATCTTGTACAGGAGACCACTGATGCAGCATTCGACGCAGTTGCTGCTGCGGCAAACGCCAGGTGGAATGAAGAGCTCGGTCATCTTCAGGTGAAGGCCGATGACAGGACAAGGCGAATCTTTTACACCGCGCTCTATCACACGATGATCGCACCAGCGTTGTTCAACGACCACAATGGCGACTATCGCGGAGCGGATAAGAAGGTTTATCGCAACGCGGACTTCGACAATTACACAATTTTCTCGCTGTGGGACACGTACCGAGCAGCTCACCCGCTGTTCACGCTCACCCAGCCGAACCGCGTCGGGCAGTTCATTCAGACGATGCTGGCCATCCGCGACCAGCAGGGCAAGTTGCCCGTCTGGCACTTAATGGGCAACGAGACCGACACAATGGTCGGCTATCACGCCGTGCCGGTCGTGGTTGATGCTTACTTCAAGGGACTGCTCAACGCCGACCCCGAGCGGGCCTATGAGGCGATCAAGAACTCTGCCATGCGGGATGAACGCGGCCTCGATTCTGTGAAGGCACTCGGCTACATCCCCAGTGAGAAAGAAAAAGAGTCGGTTGCCAAGGCGATGGAGTATGCCATCGACGACTGGTGTATCGCCCAGATGGCCAAGTCGCTCGGCAAGCAGGAGGACTACGAATATTTCACAGGACGCGCGAAAGCCTACCAGCAGTACTTTGACTCTGAGACAAAGTTCATGCGGGGCAAACTCTCTGACGGCACCTGGCGGGAGCCGTTTGACCCGGTCGCATCGACCCACCGTCGTGACGATTACTGTGAGGGGAACGGCTGGCAATATCTGTGGCTGGTGCCGCAGGATCCCGAGGGACTCATTTCACTGCTCGGAGGTGATGAGCCGTTTTCTGAAAAGCTCGACCAACTTTTCTCGGTAGCGTCTGTGAAGAGCGAGGGGGCATCGGCTGACATCTCTGGGTTGATTGGTCAGTATGCCCATGGGAATGAGCCGGGGCATCACACCACGTACCTGTATGCCTTTGCGGGACAGCAGTGGAAGACCGCCAAGCTCGTGCGGCAGATCCTTGCCACCCTGTACTCTGATCAGCCGGACGGCCTGTCTGGCAACGAGGACTGTGGCCAGATGTCGGCCTGGTATCTCTTCTCGGCGATGGGCATGTACCCAGTCAATCCGGCGGCGGGTGTCTACGTCTTCGGCAGCCCGGCAGTCGATGAGGTGAAGATCGCACTTCCTGAGGGGAGATCGTTCACAATCGTCGCAAAGAATAATTCACCGACGAACATCTACATCCAATCCGCGGAGCTGAACGGGAAGCCGTACGGGAAGTCGTACATCACTCACAGCGATGTTGTTGCAGGCGGCGTGCTGCAATTCGTCATGGGGCCAGAGCCGAACAAGGCCTTCGGGAGTGCCCC
>WTHB01000040.1:18799-21569 GCA_011523305.1 Planctomycetaceae bacterium
GGCAGCCAGCCGCGAAACGTCGTCTTCATTCTGTCAGACGACCATCGCTATGACGCCATGAGCTTTCTCGACCATCAATTCGCCGAGACGCCCCATCTTGATTCACTGGCGGCCAACGGCGTTCATTTCGAGAATGCGTTTGTCACGACGTCCCTCTGTTCTCCCAGTCGGGCGTCGATTCTGACCGGACTCTACACCTTTCGACACCGGGTCATTGATAACAATCGGCTGGTGCCTGAAGGCACCATTTTCTTTCCGCAATACCTGCAGCAGGCAGGGTACTCCACCGGCTTTATCGGGAAGTGGCACATGGGTGGGCATCACGATGACCCACGGCCCGGCTTTGACTACTGGGTCAGTTTCAAAGGGCAGGGGCATTATCTGTCGCCGAATCCGAACTACACGCTGAACGTCAACGGGAAGCGGGTGCCCCAGGACGGCTACATCACAACGATGCTCACCGATTACGCCCTCGACTTTTTGAAGGCACAGAAAAAGGACAAGCCCTTCTTTCTGTACCTCTCACACAAGGCAGTGCATGCAAACTTTACGCCTGATACGGAGTACGACGGCAAATTTGGCGACAAGTCTTTCAAGCGTCCCGGAAGTGAGGACAAAGTTGTTGGGAACAGCCGGAACCTCCCCCGATGGCTACTCGATCAGCGCAACAGTTGGCACGGCGTTGATTTTCCGTACCACAGCGAGCTCGACATCGAGCGGTACTACAAGCGGTATTGTGAAGCGCTCTGCTCAGTGGATGACAGTGTTGGGGCCGTGCTTGAGCAGTTAGACAAGATGGGCATCCGCGATGAAACGCTGGTCATCTACATGGGCGACAACGGCTTCATGTTTGGCGAGCACGGGCTGATCGACAAACGCGTTGCCTACGAGACGTCGATCCGCGTGCCGATGTTGATGCAATGCCCAGATCTTTTCGAGGGCGGCACCGTGGTCGACGAGATGGTTGCCAACATTGACATAGCACCGACCGTGATGGAGGCTATGGGGCTTGCGAAGCCGCCCCACATGGATGGCCAGAGTTTTGTTGATTTGTCCCGCGGGCTTGATGTGCCCTGGCGAGACTACTTCCTCTACGTCTACTACTGGGAAAAGAATTTTCCGCAGTCGCCCACGGTGTTTTCGTTGCGGGGTGATCGCTACAAGTACACCACCTATTACGGCCTGTGGGATACCGACGAGTTCTATGACATTCAGGCCGATCCGAACGAGCAGAAAAATCTGATCCGCGACCCGAATGTGAAGCAGGAAGTGCGGGAAATGGAGAAGCGGCTTTACGACATGATGGCCGACCTGGGAGGGATGGATATTCCGATGAATGCCCCTCGGGGTGGCTTCAACAATAAGCGGCTGCTGCAGCGGGACGGCGAAAAGGCGGCAGATTTCCCCAGCGATTTTGTGGTTGATGAACCGATCAATCGCGATGCCAACTGAGGCGACAACTCCGCGGCAGGGCTGCTGTCTGCTTTCGGAGCAACCGGGGGGAAGAGATAAACCGCCGGCGGTTAAGGCCGCAGAGACCCTGCTGGTGTCTCTGTGGCGAGTTGCTCAATCATCTGCTTGCAGGCCCGTTCTACGGCAGTCTGCCACTGGCCTGGGCTGAGACTGTCATTCATCTCCGGACGCTGGTGCGCGAAGATGACTGCCCTAGCGCTGACCACGAGAGCTCCGAGGCCATCAGCATCAAAACCGCCGGCGACGTCGGCGGCGGTGCCACCTTGATGGCCGAAGCCGGGGATCAGAATCCAGGCGTGCGGCATGGCCTGTCGCAGTGCGACCAACTGTTCTGGCCAGGTGGCGCCGACAACTGCACCGACGGCACCATAGCGATCGTCTCCGGCAGTCTGATGAGCGGAAGCTTCGACGCCGTGGGCCACATGGTGGTAGATCGTGCTGCCGTTCGCCTCGAGGTCTTGAAAGTCTTTGCCGCCGGGGTTTGAGGTTTTGACCAGCACAAAGATACCGGCCTGGTGGGCAGCGGCTCGTGAGACGAAGGGTTCGATCGAGTCGAGGCCGAGGTAGGGATTCACGGTGAGGGCGTCAGCAGCCCATGGGCCAGCCAGCCAGCCAGCGGCATAGGCTTCGGCGGTGGAGCCGATATCGCCCCGTTTACCGTCGGCAAGCACAAGCAGGCCTTTCTGGTGGGCATAAGTGATGGTCTCAGCCAGGGCGGTCATGCCATGAGGACCGAGGGCCTCGAAGTAGGCCAGTTGCGGCTTGACGATCGGGACCAACGGGGCGACGACGTCGATGACCTCGCGGCAGAACTGGGCGTAAAGGAGGGCGAGGACTTCAGGGCTGAGCCCACCAGGGGCAGAGCCGTTTGCCGTCGTGCCGGCAGGCAGACTGTCCAGCAGGGCAGGTGGTAGGGCAGCTGCCTTTGGGTCGAGGCCGATGCAGGCAGGCGTACCCTTGGCCCGAATGGCGGCGGTCAGGCGTGCTGAGAAAGATTCTCGATTCGCGGGGTGTTCAGGAGTAGTCATGGCGTATCTTCCCGGGCACAGGCGGCCGGGGCGTGTGAAGGCTGGGGGAATGAAAATCGGAAGAATTGGGGATCTGCGAATTGGGTTCCTTGCCGGGGCTGGCAAGGTCGTGTTGTCGGGAGGGGTCTCGTATGCGATAGTGTGCAGGTCGGGCGACGAGGATGCGAGGGGGCATCACGGAGACCGATTAATTCGGGGCGTGGCGCAGTCTGGCTAGCGCGCTTGACTGGGGGTCAAGAGGTCGCAGGTTCAAGTCCTGTCGCCCCGAC
>WTHB01000025.1 GCA_011523305.1 Planctomycetaceae bacterium
TGCTGGGGTGGGCGTTGACGAGGGTGACGCTGCCGATGGTGCGACCGATTCGCATACGTGAAGTGAAGGTTTGGGGTTAGTGGTGGTGACTGCCCTGCTGGCAGCTGCAACTGGTGGAACTTGGGGAGGCCACGGTTTCGGTAAGCGGTGCCGGAGGAGTGGTCTCTCGGGTGGTCAGGGCCGCGGCAAGGCGTTCGAGGCTGCGGGTTGGAATCCGACCAGGCTCAACAATCAACAGATTGGCCGCGCAGGCTGTGGCTGCGGCGTCCAGCGTGGCGGGGTCGTTGCCGGTGACAGCCCGAAGCGAGCGGTGGCGATTGGCAGCCACGCAGGCGATCGCTGGCTGGTCGGTAATCAGCAGGCCGCGGGCGGCATCGCGACCGGCATGGTCGGCCAAGCTGGTAAGCACCGTTGTCAGCCCCGCGGCTGGCAACTGTTGGCTGGTCGGGACGGCACGGCTGATCGCGGCGGTGAGTCCGGTCACATCGCAGCGGCAGTCCGCTCGGGCGATGATCAGCGGACGGCCTGCCGAGCCGGTTGGTTGCCGCGGTCCGGGCACAAGCACGAGGCCTCGTTGCCGAGCGGCGTCGTGTGCCGACGGCGTGACCACCGCCCGATGTGGCAGCGTGACCCGGGTGGTTCCCGCTGGCAGCTGCTCAATGGTTTCGGCATTGATGACGCGGTCGGTCAGGGCCAGCGGTGGGCTGGTGGCAGCACGTGCAGGCAATGACGGTCCCGGCGAGGCCTGGCTACGAATTCGGCTGATCACCTCGGAGACGAGGCGGGCGACATCCTGCTGGTTGATGGTGGGTGTGGGCATGGTGGGCTGTTGGGGTTAAGGCTGGTCGACCAGAGCCATCGTGCTCCAGCGGGCCGGAGTTTTTCGGTCACCGAGGATGTCACGGAGGGTGCGGCCGTCGCTCGTGATGATGACCCGGTCACCAATTCCGGCGGCAACGGTATCGATTGCCACTTGGGGGTCGCCGTCACCCCCCTTGCCGTCAGCCAGCAGGGGTTGCACCAAGAGCAGCTTCGCCCCCACGAGAGACTCGTGTTTGACGACGCCGGTGATCGTGCCGATGACGCGGGCAAGTTGCATGGTCAGGGGGCTTGTGGGGTTAGCGGATAGCGGTGGGGCTGCCAAGGACACGGAGGTCATCCACCAGCGTGCAGCGGCGCTGCCGGGTGAAGGTCAGCGGGGTGGTGACCCCTTCGCCGGTTGGCGTGGCGATCGAGAACGACAGGTAGCCCTCGCCACCGAGGCCAAGGCCGGCGACCGTCGGGCCGTTCTTTACAAACAGGGTGGTGTCGAGCAGTCGGCCCATCCGGGTCATGTTGCGGACATTGTTGGAGTGGATGACCGCTGTATGCCGGAAGCCATGCTCGCTTTCATAGGCCCGCTGAATTGCCTCGTCGGCGTTCTGGCAGCGAACGAATGGCAGGAAGGGCATCATCTGTTCGGTCGGGACGAAGGGATTGTCGAGATCGGTCTCACCGAAGACCAGTTCCAGGTCATCGCGACCCTGAGCGCCAGCCGTCGCGGCCAGCAGGGAAGCATCTTTACCGAGCAGTTCCTTCGCCGGGGCAGGGTGGCGGTGTTCACCTTCACCAACCATAACGATGGCTCGCTCTGTCAGGCGATCGACCTGATCGGCGGAAAGCCGCAGGGCTCCGGCCCGTTCCATCGCGGTGAGCATCTGGTCAAAGACGGCGTCGACGACAAAGACCTGTTTCTCGCCAATGCAGAGCAGATTGTTGTCATAGGCAGCACCTGCGATGATTGACCGGGCTGCGTTGTCAAGATCAGCGGTCTCGTCAACGACCACTGGCGGATTTCCGGGGCCGGCGACGATTGCCCGTTTGCTTGATTGGAGGGCAGCACGAGCGACCGCGGGTCCCCCAGTGACGCAGATCAGTTTGACCCCGCGATGGTTGAACAGAGCACCGGCAGACTCGAGGGTTGGCTCGGCAACGAGGCAGATCAGGTTGTCAATGCCGAGGTCGCGATGGATTGCCTGATTGAATCGGCGAACACCTTCGATGGCTATCAGCCGACCGCTCGGATGCGGGTTGACCACCACCGTGTTGCCTGACGCAATCATGTTGATTGCATTGCAGGCAATTGTCGGCAGCGAGTGCGTGACTGGCGTAATGGCGCCGATGACGCCGAAGGGGGCATGCTCAATGACGGCCAGGCCGTGATCGCCGCTGAAGACCTCGCTGGTCATGAATTCGACGCCCGGCACTCGATCGCCCAGCACCTGGAGCTTCTCGATCTTGTGGACGAGGCGGCCGATACCCGTTTCTTCGTATTCCAGGCGTCCGAGTTCCTCGGCGTCCTCGATGGCGATTCGCCGGATGTGGGCAATGGCTCGCTTGCGGCCTTCCATGCCGACCTGCTCGAGTTGGGCGAAAGCATCTGTTGCGGCGGCAACGGCCTCATCGACCGTGCTGAAAATGCCGTTGTGTCCGGCCCGGCCGGGGCCGGAGACGGGAC
Source organism: Planctomycetaceae bacterium (assembly GCA_011523305.1). GTDB lineage: Bacteria > Planctomycetota > Planctomycetia > Pirellulales > UBA1268 > UBA1268. Next base: position 2,498 of record WTHB01000025.1, read on the forward strand.
CGCCGGCAGCACGCAGTTGGGCGATCACCTGGCGAACAATCGAGTTGATGTCGGGATTGGCGGGCTGACTCATGGATAACTCAAGGGGGTGGGAGGGAAATAAAGGGAATGCGGCCTGGCCGTTCAGGCATCAGCGTCGCGATTGAAAACTTCCTTGCCTTCGACGCGAACGGCATCGACCAGGCCGATGATGACCGCGTCAATCGGCAATGATTTTGTTTCCGGGGTCATGCGGGCACTTGACCCCTGGGTGATGAGCACAAACTGCCCCTCGCCAGCCCCGAGGGTGTCGACGGCAATGAACGTCCGCCCGGTGGAGACCAGTTTGGTGCGGCTCTTTTCGTCAATCCGGTACGGTTCGACGATCAATAGTTTGTGGCCGGTCATCGTGGCCGACTTTTGAGTGGCGACGACCGAGCCGGTGACAAGAGCGACGAACATGGGATGGACTACCTTTGCGGGAAAGGAAACAGGGCCGATCAGCGATCGGCGAGCAGGGTACGGGTCTGACGGGCAACAACGAGTTCTTCATTGGTGGGGATGACCCAGATCGCAACACGGGAACGGGCTGCCTCAATTCGCCGCTCACCAGCCGCGGCGGCTGTATTGGCAGCAGGATCGATCTCCACGCCGAGGTCCTTCAGGCCAGCGACCACCGCCGCCCGAGTGGCAGGTGAGTTCTCACCAATGCCGCCGGTGAAGGCGATGGCATCGAGGCCCCCGAGTTCGACGAGTCCGCCCCCGAGCCAGTGGCGAATGGCGGCGACGTAGACCTCCATGGCAACCCGTGCCGCATCGTTTCCGTTTGCGGCCGCGGCTTCCAGGTCTCGCATGTCGCCGGACGTCCCTGACATGCCGGCCAAACCAGCTCGCGTCGACAGTTCCACCAGCAGGTCCTCGAACGACCGGCCAGTCGCTTTGGCGACATGAAGCAGGGCATACGGGTCGAGGTCACCGGCACGGTTGTTTTGGGGCAGGCCCGACTGCGGGCTCATTCCCATCGACGTGCCGACACTCTCGCCGTCTTTGGTCCAACAGACGCTGCTGGACCCACCCAGGTGGCACTGCACCACGCGGAGCGGCCGCCTGTCCATCAGGTCCATCAGACGGGTCGCAATGAACCGGTGGCTGGCACCGTGAAAGCCCCACCGCCTGACGAGATACTTCTCCAGCCACTCGGTCGGCACCGCATAGCGGGCATTCCGATCGGGGATCGTGGCATGGAAGCCGGTCTCAAAGGCGGCCACCAGCGGGACGCTCGGAAACTTTTCAGCCAGTTGCCGCATCGCCTGGACATACGGCGGGTTGTGGGCAGGGGCAACCGCCGCCATCTCTTCCATGGCAGCGAGCACCTCCTCATCAACCCGCACCACGCCACTGACGCGGCCGCCATGCACCGCCTTGAACCCGATTGCTGCCACGTCGGCAATCGAATCGAGTGGACCGCCGTCGGCAGTCAACTGTTCGATCGCCGCCTCAAGGGCGACAGCATGGTCCGCAACAGGCTGCACCGTCTCGATCACCGTGGGCTCGGCCGCATCACCACCGACGGTGGCATAGACGCGGCTTTCAGCCGCCCCAATCCGCTCCACACCGCCACGGGCCAGTTCGGTTTCATCCCCCGAGTCGTCCGCGGTGGCGGGCAGATCGAAGAGGCGATACTTGAAACTGGTTGAGCCGAGGTTGGCGATGAGGACTTTCATGGGGTGGTCTCCTGGTACCGACAGTGCATCCGTGCGAGGGTCAAAGGCGAGCGAACGATTCAGCTGAAAAAGGCCGTGACGAGGCTTTCGGCTGGCCGCGGAATAACGTGGCTGCCGACCAGTTCGCCAATCTGCTGGGCAGCGGTGGCACCAGCTTCAACAGCTGCGCGAACGCTGCCGACGTCGCCCTGGACAACAGTCG
>WTHB01000158.1 GCA_011523305.1 Planctomycetaceae bacterium
AAGGAGAGTCGATGTCACCATCGCGTCGTCAGTTTTTGTCAGCCACTTCGCTCGTAGCAGCTGCCACTGTTCCCTATTTCCAGGGGCCGTCCCGGCTGCTGGGCGCTGAGCCCACATCAAAGAACGACCGCGTTGCGATCGGCCTGATTGGTGCCGGTGGCATGGGGGTGGGGAACCTGAGGGCAGCGAGCAAATGGATTGACGTGATGGCGATCGCCGACGCTGACGCTCGGCATGCGTCAGCCGCCAATCAAAAACTCAGCGGTGGGAAGGCTGCAGAATATGCCGACTACCGGGAGATCCTCGATCGCAAGGACATCGATGTGCTGCACATCGCGACGCCGGATCACTGGCACACCAAGCCGCTGATTGAGGCGATGCGGGCGGGCAAGGATGTCTATTGCGAAAAACCGCTGACACTGACGATTGATGAGGGCAAGCTGATTCGGAAGGTGCAGCAAGAAACGGGCCGGATCGTCCAGGTCGGCACCCAGCAGCGGAGTCAGTTCAAGCTGTTTGTGAAGGCCATTGCGATGGTGGCTGAAGGCCGGCTGGGCAAAATCAAAAAGGTGACCGCCGCGATCGGCGGAGCACCGAGTTGCGATGCCATTCCCGCCGTTGAGCCGCCGAAGGAACTGGACTGGGATCGCTGGCTTGGTCCGGCACCGGTGGCGGACTACCGGAGTTCGGGCAGGCAGTCAAATTGCCATGGGACCTTCCGCTGGTGGTACGAATATTCCGGTGGCAAGTTGACGGACTGGGGTGCGCATCACGTCGATATCTCAGTCTGGGCGCTCGAGCAGGCCGGGCAAGCTGCCGAGCAGGGCGGGCCGCTGCGGCTGGGTGGCACCGCGACCCATCCGGTAGCTTTCAGGGATGGCATGCCGGTTGAACGGGATCGCTACAACACGGCAACAGCATTCGAATTGACGGCGACCTATCCAGGTGACGTTGAATTGGTGATTCGCCACGACACCGACAATGGGGTGACCATCGAGGGCGAGAAGGGCCGGATCTTCGTCAATCGCGGCAAGTTGGTCGGTGCGCCGGTTGAGGCGCTGGCCGATGACCCGTTGCCTGAGGATGCCATCGCCAAGGTCTACAAGAACCTGCCGATGGTTGGTGACGGACGCGGGGCCCACTGGGCGACCTTCCTGCACTGCGTGAAGACCCGGCAAGAGCCGATTTCCGATGTCCATTCCCACATGCGAGCCCTCAACATCTGCCACCTGGCCGGCATCAGTGCCCGGCTGGGGCGTGAGGTTGCCTGGGATGCCAAGGCCGAGCAGATCACCGGAGACGAGCAGGCCAACGCCATGCTGGCTCGCCCGTACCGAAAGGGCTACGAGATCGAGATGGGCTGATCCAGCCCACTGCACGGCTCCCGATGCCGCCGGTTAGGCAACCAGCGGCATCGGGCAGTCGAGGGTGGTGGCCACCGCGCGGAGCAGTTCCAGTTCGCGGGGGATGATCGTGCCGTCGGCGGATGCGGTTTCAGCAAGGCCCCGCACGAGTTTGGCCTTCGACTTGGCCGAGATCTGGCTGAGGGCATCGAGCGATTTGTCGAGCCGCTTGAGCATGGCCCTGTCCCATGGCTGGAGGCTCAGTGACTTCAGGCCCGTGGCCTCGACACCCCGTTTGAAGGCAAAGCGGATGGCCTCGTCACCATCTCCGCCGGCATGGGCGAGGGCAGAGAGGACGATAGCGACATCCTCACCAGCCGGCCGCCGCCGGGCCCGTTGCCGCCGTGATCGGCCGAAGTGCGGGTCGAGAACATGCAGCACGACCTTTTGGAGCGTCCACTCAAACAGGCTCAGGCGATTGTCGGCGGCAGCGAGGGCGTGGACGTTGTCACGGAATCGCTCGTACTGTTCAGGTGAAAGCTCTTTCAATGGGCTCAGGCAGATGTCAAGCAGCGGCAGCCGAGCCTCCCGGGGCAGGGTGGAAGTCTCGTTGTGCAGGCTGAGCGTGGTCTTGTAGACAGCCGGATCAGCCTCAGCGGCGAGCCGCTCAAACTGCTTCTGGCAACTGGAAAAGTCGGCATCGAGTAACAGTGCATAGACCACAGCTCGGGCTCCATAGGGCTCGTGGGCTGCCTCCCGGACTGCCGGAGGCAAAGCCTCCAGCAGATCATGTGCCCGGGCAAGTTGTTGGGGTGTGGGCTTGCCGATCGCGTCCAGGGCCTGCTCGGGTGAGGGCATCGGCGGTGGGGCTGAGGGCGAGGGAACTGCCGGACGAGGGGCCACGGTGCCTGCATCACCGGCAAATGCAGCCGCACCAGCCAGTGCAGCCGGGGCGAGCCTGGGCTGGCTGACCGGTTCAGCGGTGGTGGCCTCTTCCGCCTGTTGGGCCTGCAGGTAAGCCTTGTCAATGCGGGCGATTCGCTCTTGAAGCGGTGGATGGGTGGCAAACAGGGCCTGAACCCCCGAGGCGAAGAACATGTGAGAGGCTTCGGTTGCGTGCTCAGCCTTGACCGCCGAGCCAAGATTGAGGCTTCCAATGCGTGCCAAAGCAGACGCTATCCCCTTGCTGCGGGTGAACTGGTACGCAGAGGCATCGGCAAGGAATTCCCGCTGCCGGCTGACAGCTGCCTTGATCAGATTGCCAATGAGGGTGCCGACAAAGCCGACGGCCATCAGACCAAGCCCCAGGGCAAGGACCGGGACGGTTGCGTTCCCTTTGTCGCTACTGCTGCGGCGGCTGCCAGATGCAGCGGCCATCCTGAAGACGTAGTAGCCAATTAGGCCAACCAGCAGGATGCCGTGGACGATCGCCATGAGGCGAATGTTCAGCCGCATGTCACCATTGAGGATGTGGCTGAACTCATGAGCGATGACGCCCTGCAACTCATCGCGGGAGAGGCTGTCCACACAGCCACGAGTGACGCCGATCACCGCTTCCTCGGGACGGTAGCCAGCAGCGAAGGCATTGATGCCACGCTCATGTTCGAGCAAATAGACGGGCGGTATCGGAAGACCGGCGGCAATGGCCATTTCTTCAACGACATTGAGCAACTTGCGGTGAGTGGGATCAATCGAGTCTCGGGGCAGAAGTTCGCCTCCCAGCATCCGGGCAACGGCCTCGCCACCGCTGGCCAGTTCAGCCGTTTTGTAGAGACTGCCACCACCGACAACGAGCATGACCGCCAGGGCGACGCCGCCGAGGACGTCCGGTCGCCAGAGGGTGGCCGGGCCAAGTTGCGTGACGAGTTCACTGTTCTCTGGCAGTTGTTCGACGCCGCCGAGAAACAGGGCCATGACCAGGAAGTAGATGCCGGCAATCAGGCCGATCACGGCCAGCACGAAGAGCCAGACGAGCAAACCTGTTTTGCGGCGAGCGCGGTCTTGGTGGTCAAAAAAATTCATGGGGGAGCATTTAGCGGGAGATAGGGGGAGGCTACCGGAAGCAGCAGCCCCGTCCGACGCTACCTTGGGGACAGGATTTCTCGTGGCATGAACACGGCAGGCCAGACTGGCCGTCTGGATGAATGCCGCGCGGACGCAAGGTGGATTGTCAGGTGGTCGAAGCCGCCCTTAGAACGACACCTTCGGTGCCGCCTGGATCGCTGCCCGGTCTTCAAACTCAAGCAGCGAGGCATGCTGGAAGCCGAAGGTGCCGGCAAAGAGGACCGGCGGGAAGGATTCTCGGTAGGTGTTGTAAAAGGTGACCGCATCGTTGAAGGCCTGCCGGGCGAAGGCCACCTTGTTTTCGGTGCTGGTGAGTTCTTCTTGAATGGCCATCATGTTCTGGTTGGCCTTGAGGTCTGGGTAGGCTTCAGCCAACGCAAAGAGCCGGCCGAGTGACTGGGTCAGCATCGCCTCGGCTCCACCAAGAGCCCCCATTGCCGCCGGGTCACCGGGGTTCGCAGCGGCCTTGCCGGCGGCGGAAGCAGCCTGGTTGCGGGCGTTGATGACCGCCTCAAGCGTCTCGCGTTCGTGAGACATGTAGGCCTTGGCCGTTTCGACCAGATTGGGGATCAGGTCGTACCGGCGTTTGAGTTGCACATCAATCTGAGCGAACGCGTTCTTGCTGCGGGCCCGGAGGGTGACTAGGCGGTTGTAGATGCCGGCAATCCAGAAGCCGAGCACCACCGCAACACCGAGAATGACCAGCAGCGTGATGACCGAACTTGAGAGGGCAAGGAGGGGTAAGATCACGGTGCATCTCCGGGGCATGAGGAATGGCGGGGAAGTCGCGGGAACACGGCGGCCCCCTACATTTCATAAGATAATCGACCGTGACGGAATCTGTCACGCAGGAGTTGTCTGCGGAGGAAGGGTCCAGAAAGGACGGGAAACCGTGCGTGGTGCGTTACTCGCTTACTTGATGGCAGCCTGCCCGGTTCTGGCGGCAGAGTGGCCCCAGTGGCGTGGGCCGGATGGCCAGGGACATGCCCCGGCTGCCACCAATCTGCCGGTGACCTGGCAGGTGGGCCCGGTCGGTCACGAGGTTCAGGACGGACAGAACATCCGCTGGCGGACAGAACTGCCGGGCCGCGGCTGGTCGTCCCCGGTGATTGAGGGTGATAGCATCTGGCTGACGACCGCCGTCGAGAGGGGAGCTGCCAGGGAGGGGCCGCCACCCCCTGGAGGCCGCAAGCCCCAGCCTCGAAGTGTGGCGGAGGCGGTGACGTTCCGGGCCCTGGCGGTTTCTCGTGAGACGGGGCAGCTGCTGCATGACGTTGAGCTCTTCACGGTGGAGCACCCTCAGCCAACTCACGTACTCAACAGCTTTGCATCACCCTCGCCAGTGCTCGCCGGCGGCAAACTGTTCTGTCAGTTTGGTGACTACGGCACCGCCTGCGTCGATACGACCGCCGCGCGGGTGCTCTGGCACACCCGCCGCCAGCGACTCAACCATGAGAATGGCCCGGGTGGATCGCCTGTCGTCTGGAGGAATCTGCTGATCTTCCACTGCGACGGCAGTGACCAGCAGTATGTTGTCGCCCTTGATACGGCCACCGGTGAGGAGGTCTGGCGGACTGATCGCAGTGGTGAACTGCATGAGAACCCGGAGTTCAAGAAGGCCTACGGCACGCCGCTTGTCACGGTCATTGGTGAACAGGATGTGCTGCTCTCACCGGGAGCTGATTGGCTCTATGCCTATAACCCGGCGACGGGCAAGGAGCATTGGAAGCTCAACTATGGCGTGCTCGGATTTTCGATCGTGCCCCGGCCCGTGGTCGCCGACCGTGTTGCGTACCTCTGCACCAGTTTCATGAAGTCAGAACTGCTGGCGGTGCAGCTGGGTCCGCAGGCAGAGTCGGCTCCGAAAATTCTCTGGCGGTATGGTCGCAGCGTGCCCAATATGCCCTCGCCCTTGCTGGTCGATGACGCCATCTATCTGGTGAGTGACAAGGGCATTGCCACCTGCCTGGCTGCTGCCGATGGTGAGGCCCGCTGGACGGGTCGACTCGGCGGCAGTTTTTCCTCGTCACCGATGTTTGCTGACGGGAAAATCTACGTTGGTAACCGGGATGGTGAGATGGTTGTGATCCAGCCCGGGCCAGAACCTGACATTCTTGCCACCAATGACTTTGGCGAGGCGATCATGGCGAGCCCCGCTGCAGTCGGCAGCGCCCTCTACGTGCGAACCGATAAGGCTCTCTATCGCATCGAGCGGAGGTAGCCTTCTTAAAGTCTGCGTGCCGCGAGGCGTCAGGATTTGTCGGCGAGCACTGCCAGCAGGTCATGCCAGCTCTTCACGAAGGCCTCGGCGCCCTCTCGCTGCAGCGTGTTCCCCAGAGTCGGGAGGTCGACGCCGGCTGCGGTGATTTCAAACAGCTGGCGTTCGGCATCGCCCCCACCGCCAGAGAGCCCAGCTGGCACCACGCCATGGTCAGCGAAGGCCAGTAGGGTTTTGTCGGGCATGGTGTTGATGGTGGAGGGGGCAGCGAGGTGCTCCACGTAGAGGACGTCAGAGGCTTCAGGGTCTTTTGTGCCGGTGCTGGCAAACAGCAGTCGCTGTGGCAGGGTGCCGGCATTGGCCAGACGGGCGAACCGGTCGGAGGCCAGCAGGGTGCGGTACGCCGCATAGGCCTTCTGGCCGATGGTGATTCCGAGCCGGTTTTTGAGGTGCGAGGGTAGCAGGTTTGCCGTTGGGGTGTCCCAGCGGCTGATGAACAGCGAGGCAACGGAGCAGACCCGCGGCGACAGGCCGGCGTCGAGCCGTCGTTCAATGCCACGGAGATAGGCTTCCGCCGCAGCCAGGTACTGCTCCACGGTGAACAGCAGCGTCACGTTCACCGGCACGCCGGCGAAGATGGCCTCTTCGATGGCAGGCAGCCCTTCCGGTGTGCCGGGGATCTTGATGAACAGGTTGTCGCGAGCGGCCTGAGCGTGCAGTTGCTTCGCCGATGCGATGGTTGCTGCCGTGTCGTAGGCGAGCAGGGGGGAGACCTCCAGGGATACCCAGCCGTCAAGGCCACCGGTTGCCGTGTGGATGGGGGCGAACAGGTCGGCCGCCCGCTGGAGATCTTCGATGGCCAGCTCAAAGAAGAGGTCTTCCCCGGTCCGGCCCTGGCGAACCTTTTCGGTGATCGCCGTGTCGTAGAAGTCACTTTTTTTGATGGCGTTGTTGTAGATTGACGGATTGCTCGTCAGCCCCGTGATCGACAGGCTGGCAATCCAGTTGCCCAGGGTGCCGTCATCGAGGATGCCGCGGGTGATGTTGTCGAGCCAGATGCTCTGGCCCAGCCGCTGGAGCTGGGTGGTGGGAGTCGAGGCGGTGGTCATGGGGGTGGTTCCTCTCGTCGTGTTTCGTGGCAGTGCTCGATTCGCGGAGCACGCGCAGCCTACTGTGGCCAGTGGCCACCGACTACCGGCGCCTGCAGCGTGGTAGAATCTGCTCATGACACTGCTTACTCTCGATGATCTTTCCCTCGCCTTTCGCGGCGTGCCGCTGCTGGACGGCGTCAGCAAAATGGTGGAGCCGGGCCAGAAAATCGGCCTACTCGGACGCAACGGGGCCGGCAAGACTACGCTGCTGCGGCTGATCGCTGGAGAGCAGGAAGCTGACGCCGGTGCCTGTACGCTGGCAGCGGGAGCGGCGGTGGCGTTTCTGCCGCAAGAGGTGCCTGCTGGGCTGACCGGCCGGGTGCTTGATGTTGTTCGCGAGCCGCTCCTTCCTCAGGTAAAGGCCGGGGTGCTGGAAGATTGGCGGGCTGAGACGACAGCTCGGCAGACCCTGGAGCCGATGGGCCTCGTTGCCGAAGCAGACGTGGCCACCCTGTCGGCAGGCCGAAAGCGGCGGGTGCTGCTGGCCCGGTCCGTGGTGACCGCACCAGACCTGTTGCTGCTTGATGAGCCGACCAACCATCTCGATCTTGAGGCAATTGAGTGGCTGGAGCGGTTTCTGTCGGGATGGCGTGGGGCTGTCTTGTTCATCACCCACGACCGGGGCTTCCTGCGGCGGGTGACCACCCGCATCTGGGAACTTGACCGGGGGCGTCTGTTTGACTGGGACTGCTCCTACGACACGTTCCTGAGCCGCAAGGCCGCGACGCTGGAGGCTGAGGAAAAGCAGAATGCCCTGTTTGACAAGCGGCTCGCTGAAGAGGAGGCCTGGATTCGCCGTGGCATCAAAGCCCGGCGGACCCGGAACGAGGGGCGGGTGCGGGCACTCAAGCAGATGCGGGAGGCGCGGAGCCAGCGGCGAGCACAACAGGGTAAGGCGACGCTGACCATTCAAGAAGCTGCCCGCAGCGGCACCCTTGTCTGTGAGGCGAAGGGGCTCACGTTTGCGTATGACGGCCGTCCCATCATCGAGAACTTTACGACAACCATTCTGCGGGGCGACAAGGTGGGACTGGTCGGTCCCAACGGCGTGGGCAAGACGACCCTGTTGGGGCTTCTGCTGGGCACGCTGCGGCCACAGGCTGGTGCCGTGCGATCGGGAACGAATCTGGCCGTCCGCTACTTTGATCAATTGCGGGATCAACTCGATGCCGAGCAGCCAGTGATCGCCCAGATCAACGGTGGCAATGATTTTGTCACCATTGATGGGAATCGGCGTCACGTGATTGGCTATCTGCAAGACTTTCTATTTGAGCCGGAACGGGCCCGGCTGCCGGTCAAGTTTCTTTCAGGTGGGGAACGGAACCGGCTGTTGCTGGCCAAGCTTTTTGCCCAACCGGCAAATGTGTTGGTGCTCGATGAGCCGACCAACGATCTCGATCTCGAAACCCTCGAACTGCTTGAGGAGCGACTGGTCGCCTTCACTGGGACGGTCCTTGTGGTCAGCCACGATCGAGAGTTTCTGGACAACGTCGTCACCAGCGTGATCGCGTTTGAACCGACCGGTCCACGGGAATACGTCGGCGGCTATACAGACTGGCAACGACAGCGGCAGCCCGGGACGGCAGGTCCAGAGCAGGCGACGCCTGCTCAAACAGCCGTTGCGGCGGAGCCGTCGTTAGCGGCGGGGAAACGCAAGAAACTGAGTTACAAGGAACAACGGGAACTAGAGCAGTTGCCCCAGCAGATCGAGCGGCTTGAGGCGGAACTGGCAGGGCTGCACCAGACCATGGCTGAGCCCGCCTTCTACCAGCAGCCGGCTGCGGCCATCGCGGAAAGCCAGCGGCAGCTGAAAGACCTTGAGGCGACCGTGGCCGCCGCCTATGTCCGTTGGGAAACGCTTGAGCAGTAACGTGAAGGCGTGCTGGGACATGGAGGAGTGATGGCCTCAGGCCAGAATGCCGCACAAACGCTGGCATTGTGCGGACAGACACCGGTGGCTGAAGCGAGCGGCTACAATCGCAGTCTCTAGCGGAGGGTTTCTCATGAATTGTCAATGTGGCTGTGTCTCGTTCAGTTGGGTTTCTCGGAATGTGCTTCAGCGATGGTCAGTCGTGCGTCCTGCATGCGTCCTCCAGTTCCTCGTCTGGTGCGGACTACTCTTCATTCAGGTGGATGTTTTTGGCGGCGAGGCAAAGTTGCCAAATTTTGTCATCATCATGGCTGATGACATGGGGTATGGGGATGCTGGCTGCTACGGTGGCACGCACATCGAGACACCGAATCTTGATCGGTTGGCCGCCTCGGGGATGCGATTCACCGATTTTCATTCCAGTGGAAATGTCTGCAGCCCGACCCGGGCTGGCCTGTTGACTGGTCGGTACCAGTATCGGGCGGGGCTCGATCAGGTCGTCAATGCAGATCCAGCAATTCCTGCGCACCACACAGGGTTGCAGCGAGAGGAATTTACGTTTGCGGAGGCCCTCAAGCAGAAAGGGTATGCAACGGCACTGATGGGGAAATGGCATCTTGGCTACGATGTCACCTTCAACCCGACACATCAGGGGTTTGATCAGTTCTTTGGTTTTGTGAGCGGGAACATTGACTACGTTTCACACCTTGACCGTATGAATCAAGCGGACTGGTGGCAGGGGCGCGAGCTTCGTGATGAACCGGGGTACACCACTCACCTCATCACGCGACACGCAGTCGAATTCATCGAGCAGCACCGTGATCAGCCGTTCTGTCTGTATGTCGCCCATGAGGCGGTTCATGCTCCATGGCAGGCCCCCGGTGATCCGGCGGTACGTGGTCCAGTTGCTCAATCCCGTGATTCCCGTAAACCCCGTGCCGAAACCTTTCGGAGCATGATGGCTGCCATGGATGACGGCTTGGGCCGCATCATGGAGCGACTCGATTCCCTAGGGCTTGCCGGCAACACACTTGTGTTCTTTCTTTCCGACAATGGCCCAGCTGGTGGGTCGGCGGGACCGCTGCGAGGCAGGAAATCGAGTGACTGGGAGGGCGGCCACCGAGTGCCGGCTATCGCGAGGTGGCCGGGGCGAATTAAGGCCGGAGCAGTGAGTGGCCAACTCAGCATGAGCATTGACCTCATGCCTACCATGCTTGAGTTCGCAGGGATTGAGTTTCCGACGGAACGCCCGTTCGATGGGCAGAGCCTTGTGCCAACGCTTCTTGATGAGAAAGCCCTGAAGCCGCGGCAGCTCTTTTGGAACCACCGGGCCATGCGGGATGGACACTGGAAGCTGATTCTTGGTGGCAAGGGGACCGAAAGGGACAGTGTGGGGCTCTACAACCTTGATCTGGATATTGGAGAATCCAAAAATCTGGCAGAGGCCTATCCAGAGCGAGTCGCGGCGATGAGGCTGCAACTGAAGAAGTGGTCGGCAGATGTGAGGACCAACGTCACGCCACAGCCCTGAGGCGGATTTTCAAGGCATCTTACTGCAGGGAGGTGCTTGAAGGGTGTTCCGTGCGTGCCAATCGAATTGACATTGTTGTCGAGAACGAGTCAGGGTTCTTCTGAGTGATGGTGGCCGCGAGACGGTGCGACAGCCCGGACTGCTCAAAAGGATACCTCACTCCGTATCAACTCGAAGTTTCCAGAGCGATGATTCACCTCGAATAAGAATGCCGGCTGATGAGACGGCCGGGGATGCAAGCACCGTTGATTCGAGATCCAACGTGCCAATAACCTCGGCTTGATCATCACTGAAGGCAACGAGTTGCGCGACGCCTTCTTCGTTGATAGCCAGCAGTTTGTCTTCGAGGACGACAGGTGTGCTGCTGAATGGGCCCTTCAATCGCAATTGCCAGCGACGCTCGCCGTCGGCAGTATTGCCAGCGGTGAGTACGTCTCCTCGGCTGATGGTGAACACTGTTTCATCCGATGCAACAGGGCTGGGTGTTCCAGGGGATAAGCGACTGCTCTTCCAGAGTTGCTGTGGTGCTTTGTCAATTAGATTGGAGCATGACAAAGCAACAAGTCCTTGGGATGGGACGAAAAGAATATCTCCGTGCCGGCAGCTAGAGGGAATGGTGCTCGCTCCCCCGGTGTATTGCCACGCAACCCCGCCGTTCGCCACGTCAATGGCATCAATACCATTTTTTGATTGAAGTCCAACCAACCCCGCCGCCAGTAATGTTGGGCTGGTCCAGTTGGCAGCCTTCGGGCGATCGAGACGCCAACGATTCTGCCCCGTTGTCGTGTCGAATCCAATGGCATAAGACTCACTATCATTTTCGACCTGGGCAACAACGACGCCATTTGTCACGACAAGAGAACTCGACATTCCGAGGCTATTGCTTACGTTTGGGTAGTCAGCGGTAATTCCACGAAGCCAAACAAGGCGACCTGTAAGGTCGAAGCACGCGAGGTCATTTGAAGAAAAAAGTGCGTAGATGTGCTTTCCATCGGTGCATGGGCTAGGGGCGGCTACATTTGTTTTCTTGTGGCACATGGTTCGACCAGTTGCCCATAGTTGGCGATGCCACGTGCGAGCCCCTGTTTCTGCATCGAGGCAGATCACATGGAGCCGGTCCTGTTCTGAGCCACTGCTGCATGTGAGGAAGATTTTTTCATCCGTAATGATCGGTGAGGAGAGGCCACTACCTGGCAAATCAACTCGCCATGCAATGCGGCCATCATTCAGTTCCGAAATCGTTGCATTTCCTGTACCGTCGCTGTTCGGTCCCTGAAACGCAGGCCAGCCTGGCGGTATGCCTGCATGCGTCGCCGTACACAGCGGCAGCGCAGTGAGCATCAACGCCGAATAGATAATTCCGCGTACTGCATAGCTGGCAATCATCGACAGGGGGGCTTTCATAAGGGGGGCTCCTTGCCGTGTGTGGCCGCCGCCTGCTCGGGGCCTGGGGTTGGTGGACGATTTTCTGACAAAATTGCTCCACCTGTTGCATCACAAACTCGCAACTGAAACTGCCACTGCTTTGTCCAGTCTTTTGTTTGCCCGTCTTGGCAAAGTTTTACGAGCAAGGTGTTTTCTCCTGCTGTTAGCACAACAGGCATCGTGTACTGGTCGATACGCATGCCACGGTGATATTCGTCGCGGCCGAAGAGTAGTTTGCCGTTGTGCCATACTTTCCAGGCATTTTTGCAGCCCAGCCGAACTTCGGCCGGACGAGATTTTTCTGCAAAAAATGTTGTTGCTGCGAAAGCAGTGACTTCCTTGAGGCCATCGCCGGGACCTGGGAAGGCCTTGTTCAGGTCCATCATCCCGTACGGATCAGCACTAAGGAATTGCCTCCAAGTAACATCGCCATTCTTGCCGGGATATCGCGTTGAGAGATCAATGCCTTGCTCAGGTGGAAAAACTCTGTCGAAGCCAGTTTCGTCCGTGTTGTCGAAGGGGCCGATAAGCTGCCAATCAGTTATGAATCCAAACTGTTCTTGCAGGTCGATACTTTCCCCCAGTTTTTTTAAAGATGCAGTGATGGTCTTTATTTGGTCCACATTTCGGGCAGCACTTAGTGCTTTTTTGAGTGACGTAGTCGCGGCTGCAGAACCGCCTTTTTTTTCTTGTGTCGCGGCATCAATGAGGCGGGCAACCGCGTCGTGTCGCAACTCAAGGCTGGGGTCGTCAATCATGCCGGCGAGCAGTTCTTCTGCGAGGCGAGGCTCTCGTGAATCAATGAGTTCCCATGCAAGTCGGCGAGCGCGTGGATTGTGTTTGGTGTCAGCCAAAAACGCTGTGAGTGAATCAAGGGGCAATGAATTTGCTTGGCTTGCGATTGCGTCGACTGCAAGACGGATCCAATTCGCAGCCAGTGGATTTGCGTCATCGAGCGCAGTCAAGATTTCCGGAAGGGCATGAGCAGATGCAGTTGCAACCCGCTGCCAGCATTGCGTTGCCTTGGGGTTCCCACGCCCCTCATTGCCAACATTTTTGAGCGTCTGGAGATCGGCTTGCAGATGTCTCCCCGCGTCGTCAGCAAGCCCGTTGGCCAAAGGCAAGACAGTAATTATTACGGCTAAACAGAATACTCGCATCTTAAGAAGTCCTCGCGGTAGGTCCTCGTTTTATAAGTAAGTCAATGCGAAGAATCGATGGGGTGAGACGCGCGTGGCACGCTGGGCCAGAGCTTCAGGACAGCAGTTCCGTAATGACATTTCCACCAAATTGTGAAAGTTGCTTGTGCCTTCCTGCATGGTAAAAGGTTAGCTTGTTGTCGTCCAAGCCGAGGAGGTGCAGGAGGGTGACGTGCACATCTCGAATGTGGTGGACGCACTCAACCGCCTCGGCGCCAATTTCATCAGTTGCTCCAATAGTGTGCCCGGCTCGGGTTCCGCCTCCGGCAAACCACATTGTCATCGCTTTGGCGTTGTGGTCGCGGCCATACGACTTCCCGCCGCTACGGATTCCATTGTCCGGAGTGCGTCCGAACTCACCGCACCACACCACGAGCGTGTCTTTGAGCATGTCACGTTGTTTGAGGTCCTTTAAAAGGGCCGTGATCGGCTTGTCCACGCTTCTGATAAGTGAGCCATGCGCTTTTTCGATGTAGTCATGGCTATCCCAGTTGCCAGCATAGGCTTGCACGAACCGCACGCCCTTTTCCACCAGTCGCCGAGCAAGCAGGCACTTCTTTCCGAAGGCGTCTGTGCGGCTATCGCCGATTCCGTAGTTGTCCAGTGTGTTCTGTGACTCGCCTTGGATATCGATGACGTCAGGAATCTCTGTCTGCATCGCAAAGGCGAGTTCATAGCTCTCGATCCTCGCGGCAAGATCACTCCGGTGATGCCGAGAAGAGAAGTGGGAGTGGTTGAGTTTGGAAAGAAGGTCGAGGTTTTTGCGTTGGCGTTCTCTGGAAATTCCGGGAGGGGGCAAGAGATCCAGAATTGGACTCCCTTCAGAACGCAGGGGGGTGCCCTGGAATCTCGCCGGCAGGAATCCGTTCGACCAGTTGCCTGCGCCACCTTGCGGGTAGCTTTTTCTCGGAAGAACGACAAACCCCGGAAGATTTTCATTGGGAGAGCCAAGCCCGTACGTCACCCATGATCCGATGGCAGGGTCGCCCCCAAATTGATTGCCCGTGTTGAGGTGGTAGCAGGCGGTTGGATGGTTTACTGATTCGACTTGCGCACCGCGAAAGAAGCAGATGTCGTCCGCAACGGTCTGGAGATGTTCCCACGGAACGGAAATGTCCGCACCGCACTGGCCAGCCTTTCGGAACGCGAACGGGCTTTTCACGAAATAGCGTTGCCCGGAAGACATCGCACTCTCAGCCTCTCCGCTGCGGGTGAATGCCTGGAGGTGTCGCTTGGCCAATTCTGGTTTCGGATCAAAAGTGTCGATGTGGGAGGGGCCGCCCTCCATCATGAGGAAAATGCAGTGCTTCGCCCGCGGTGCATGGTGGAAAGAATCGGCCTCGGCGTGCGTCATGGCTGTCAGCGCGACCGAGCCCAAGCCTGCTCCCATTCCAAAGAGGGCTTCGCGTCGTGTCGGGCTGACGAGGGTGGGTTTCATATTACGCATATTCAGTCAAGGTAGATAAACTCATTTGTGTTCAGCAAGATCCTCAAGACATGTGCAAGGCCGCGTGTTTCGGCGTCGATGTCCGAGAGTTGGAGGTCAGCCCGGTAGTCTTGGTGGGCGGGCAATAGCTCCACGAATTCATAAGGCTCTCCCGTCTTCTCCGCCGTGACGGTGCGGACGATTTGAGCAGGGAATTCGACTGGTTCGTGATGCATGTTCATTTCGTCAACGGTTGCAGCCTGCCAATGGGCGAGGCAGATTTCCATTTCGGATTTGCTTGGCTGCCGGGTGAACGCGAGTTGAAATGCGTGGTCGATAACGTCACTTTTCCGCGACGTGTCCTTTCTTTGAGAGTGCGGCGAACGTGCTTCCCTCATGAGTCGTTCTGCAAACGCAATTGCCCGACTGTGAGTTGCTCCAGAATTAATCAGCGTCAATGCCTGTGGCGAAATAATCGATGTTTCACGCAATTCGCAAGGCTTGTCTGGGCCCGGTTGGTTGAAGACCTCTAGGAATGGGTCTCTCAGCCCTCGGATCTTTTCCGCGTAGAGCGTTCGGCGGTTTCGTTGTGCGGGGAGTGGATCGGGCTCATACACCGAAGCCGTTCCTCCCATGATCTGTCGAGGCTGAAAGGCAACCTCGCGATTCAGATGTGGATGACACGGAATGCCTCCAATAGATGGGTTCAGTTCGCCGCTCACGAAAAGCATGGCGTCCCTGATTTCTTCTGCTGTCAGGCGGCGTGGCTGAAAGGTTGCGTAGAGTTGGCCGAGTGGGTCTTTTTGGCCGACCGTCTGTGGTGAGGGGTGAAGGCTGTCTCGCTGATAGGCCTGCGACGTAAGAATGAGGCGGTTCAATTTCTTGATCGACCAGTCATTTTGCATGAGCCAGGCTGCCAGATAATCGAGCAACTCTGGGTGCGTCGGCAGGCCCCCTGTGCCACCGAAATTGTTCGGGTTTGCAGCGAGTCCCTGCCCGAAGTGCCACGACCAGATGCGATTGGCGATCACGCGAGCAGTGAGGGGGTTGGAAGGATGCACGATCCAGTCCGCGAGCGCAAGGCGGCGAGCCCCTTTCCCGTCAGGAAATTCAAGCTTTGGCATTTTGCCAAGGGTCTCAGCAGCGCTGAGAGCACCCGGCCGTACGGAGGCTCCTTGGGCATAAACATCACCACCCGTGTGAATCACATCCTTTTCAATCGTTCCTTTTTCCCAGCGGTCTGTCGGCAGAGGTGTTTTGCCTACGACGTTTGCCCTCGTTATTGTTGCGCCAGTGTAGACCGACAGGGCAAGTGGTTGCGTGCGATCGAATTCGATCGTGTGACGCGCGATGTTCTTGGCTAACCTGCCGGCAGAGGCCTCGTCGCCGGGGTCGAGGCCGTTATCACCTACTTTCGCATTTCCGGTCTCTCTCTTGCGTCGCTGCTCGATCTTGGATGCGAGTTCTTTGCTTTGGTTGGAATAGCCTGTGATCTTTTCACGCACCCACTTGTCGCTGGCAGTGAACCCTGATCGATTTTCATAGTCGAGGAAGGCGGCTTCGCGTTCCACAATTTGGGTTGACGAGAAGACCGCCAACATGCGGTAGTAGTCTCTGGTCGGGACGGGGTCGAACTTGTGATCGTGACACTTACAGCACAGCATGGAGTGAGCCAGAAACGCCTGGCCAACGGTGTCGGTCACGTCATCGAGCCATTGCCCGCGTGTCTCCTTGAACACGCTCATGCTGGTCTGTTCCCATGGCCCCATCCGTAAGAACCCAGTCGCAATCAAGTTTTCCGGGTCGTCTTCATTGATTTCATCGCCTGCGATTTGCTGACGAACGAACTCGTCGTAAGGCTTGTCGTCATTGAAGGCTCGGACTACGTAGTCACGGTATCGCCATGCATTGGGGCGACTGTAGTCGTTTGCAAAGCCAGCAGTGTCGGCGTAGCGGACAACATCAAGCCAGTGTTGGCCAAAGTGCTCGCCGTAATGTGGTGATGCCATGAGTTCTTCTCCAAACGCTGCCACCGCCTGAGTTCGGTCGTGAGAGAAGGCATCTTCAAAGTCAGCTACTTGTTGTGGTGTTGGGGGCAGGCCGGTGAGCCCAAAGGCCATTCGTCGGGCAATCGTCCGGGCATTCGCAGGCGGAGCCGCATCAAGACCCGCTCGCGCTAATTCTTGATCAAGAAACCAGTCGATTGAGTGGTAGCCAGCTGGGACTTCTGGATCTTGGATGGGGCGATACGCCCAGAGTTTGCTCGGTTCGTATCGACGATTCTGCCAGGCGTCCGAAAGTGCCTCGGAAGTTGATACCTGCTCACCTTCGGCGTATCGCTGCTGGATATCAGTGACCCGTTCGTCGCTCGGCCAAGGGGCCCCAATGTCAATCCATTCACGAAGCCAGCCTTGTTGCTCTTGTGAGAGCTGGTCGGCCTCTTTCGGTGGCATTTCAAATCCGTCTTCATCACGAGTTGTCGTGATGTAAAGCATGCTGTGCGGTCCGTCGCCGACCACGACAACCTCCTCGCCAAATGAATCACCGCCGGCAAGCATGCGTTCGCGAGACCGTAGATCAAGGCCGCCCTCAAGCCCGTCAGCCTCGTTTCCGTGGCAAGCCAGGCATTTTTCTTCCAAAAGTGGTTTGACGCGTAGTGCGAACAGCTTTTCTCCGTCGCTAACTGCGGAGAGAGACTCTGCAAAAGCGGTCGCCGGCATGCTCCAGAGCAGAAGAGCCACAAAGAACGATCTGGTCGGATTCATGCTGCCGAACCTTTGTTGGCTCAAGGGGCACAATTATTGGTGGATAGCACATTTTCCGACGGGTGACTAATTTGTGCCAGATCTGGTGTTGACTGTGTTTGGAATGTCGGTCCTGGCCCGGTTCTTACGGGATTTTTCTCCGCCTACATCAAGATGCTCACAGGAGTAGAGGAGGCTACTGCACCATTGACCTCCAGTTGGGCTTTGTTGCACCCGCAGACCAGACCTTCATGTCGTCAATTTTTGCAGTGCCGTGAAGAGTTGTTGCAACTTCAAAAGACATGTTTGCCGACTCAGCAAAACGGGGCTCATTGGCATGAAGCACCGAACGGTTTCCCGTGTCATCAATGAGTTGCACGACAAGATCCTCTTTGCCGACCTCGGCCAGCAGGCCGTACCACCGGAACGGTTTTAGGCGGAAGTCGGCAAGCCTGGTATGCGTTGCCTTTTCATGGTTGGTGAAAAGCACGGCCCCCGATTTGCCGAAGTAGATCCGGCTGACGTGATGGCCAAACTCAATAAGTGGAACTTTGGAGTTGCCGGGGCGGTCATCAATCTGAAATCGACAGGCGAGCACATAGGTGCGAGGAAGTTTTCCCATGCCGATCCGCGGGATGTCGCCGAGGTGGTGACCGATCTGCTGCCGCTGTTTTTGGTATTCCTCCGTTGCAGCAACTCCCACGAGAGCGCCATTTTGGATGGACCACTGCGTGCCCTGCTTTGGCCACCAGCGAGGTTTCGTAAGTGGTTTTTCGGTTGTGAAATCATCCTCAAAAAGAAGGTCACCTTTTTCGAGCATGAAAGTGTGACTGCTTTCATGGGCTGGCCCTTGGTGTGCAGAAGCAGAAAATAGTGCAGTGTTTTTACCTGTCCCGCCCGCTCTGTTTTTGTATCGCTTCCACTGGAGTGTTTTTGCTCGCTGCAAGGATTTGGAGTCGAGTTGCTCGTAAATTGCCTGAAGCCGCACGGAGTCTTTTCTTGCCTCGAATGCCTCTTGCAGGCAATCATCCGTAACCTTCATCCAATTGAGTAGGTCCTCTTGCATTGAACGGCAGACACGTTGGTGTTTCGGGTCATCAATGAGGTTATGCAAACAATGAGGATCGGTGCTGGTCCGATAAAGTTCTTCTGGGCATCTGTGCAGAAGGAAGTCGTATCGTTTCGCGATGCTGTCGTCTGTCAAAGCCAGTCGCTTCATCGCCTTTTCAGATTGATACCACGTCGCTGCTGATAGAAAGTCGTTTTTGCCAGTAGCCCAAGCATTAAAAATGTAGACGAAGTCCTTTGTGTGAATTGCTCGCATCGGATAGGCAATTCCACCGGCATTGTCGTTGAATTCGACGAAGACACGATCGCGGTCGGTTTCTGTGCGTCCTTCAGTAAGTGGTAGGAGTGAGCGGCCTTGCAGCCCGTCAGGGTGTTTGGTGCCAGTGATGTCCAGGATGGTTGGCATGAAGTCGATAGCAGAAACAAGGTGGCGCGAATCGACTGTGCCGGCCTGTTTTTTGTCGGGCCAGACGATAATCCAGGGCGTTCTGACTCCATCGGGATAGAGCGAAGATTTCGCAAAAGGCAGTGGCATCCCGTGGTCAGAGAGAAAGAAAATGACGGTGTCTTCTTGAAGGTCGCTTGCTTGAAGGGTGTCTAAGACAGCTCCCACACAGTCATCCCCACGTCTGACAGAGTTGTAGTAGTTGCGGATTTCCTCGCGGACCTCTGGGAGGTTTGGGAGAAAGGCAGGGACGTCGATTTCATCGGAGGAGTATGTCTTTGAGGGCGGAAAATCGTCGAACCCTTTTTCAATTGACGAAGGATCATTGAAAAAGGGTTTGTGCGGATCCGCGATATTGATGACGCAGTAGAAAGGTCGGCCCTGGTTTTGTGCTGCAGCAATTGCTTCCGTGGTAGATGCTGCATATGTCGAAGGGCCTCGCTTTGAGCCGTCTGTCATGGTGTGGTGGTAGTCCCAGTAGCGGCCGTAGTCGTCGGTCAGGCTAGAGTCCCGTGGCTTATTGACACAGGCGGTGAAGTATCCATTGTCCTTGAGTACTTCAGGAAGAGACAGAAACGGTGCGTCGACGTTGTAGAAACTCAGGACGCCAGTCGAGTGTGGATACCGGCCTGTCTGAAGTGTTGTGCGAGAAGGCGCGCAACTTGATGTCTGGACGTATGCATGCTGAAAACGCATTCCGGCCTTTGCCAGTCCATCAATGTTTGGGGAGATGTCTGCAAGGTTGCAGCCATAGGAGGAGATAGAATCCCAATTCATGTCATCCATGGTGATGAGCAGGATATTCGGGCGACCCAGGTCGTTGGCGGAGCTCGTTGATGCGACGGTGAGTATTGCGTGGAAGAGCAGCGTGCAGAGCAGGATTCGCACGATCGTCTTCAGTTGTGAGGCCTGTGCGTTCGGCATGCAGTGTCTCTCCTGCTGTGTTGTTCTAACGTTTGCCGTGCGATGGCCAGCAAGAGTCTCGCTTGCCGGCGCAAGGTGAACGTGTCCGTGGCCCGTTGTGAGCATTCTTCTGCGTTTTTTTGTGGCGGTGTGTTTGGGACGGCTTGCTCAGAGAGGGTAACGCACCGTGCTCTTTCAAATTCTAAGAATTGCGAGGGAACTGGTAAACTGTGGGTTGAGTGGGTTTCTGTGGTAATTGAAGGCCACCGGATCAATCCGATTTTGACAAGAGCAGGCCGAGGAAGATCTCAAGATGAATCGACATAGGCTTTTTTCTTTCCGCCCGTTGGTTTGGTGGGCGGTACTTCTTTTGCTTGCCGTGACGCATAACGGAAGTCAGATGCTTGCGGGACCGGTTGTTGCGGAGAAAAGCGTAGAAGAACAGGCACGCCTGTTTGAGCAGCCCCGTAATGTCGGCCTCCAAGAACGACAACCAGAGACAGACATGCCTCGGTCAAAAGCACCGCTCGATATTCCGGTGTTGAAACCTAGGCGGGACGCACAACCAGAAATCGTTGAAGCTGTTGATAATACTGTTTTGATTCAAAACGGATGGGAGCTGATTGAGGCAGAGAAGCTTGCGGTTGGTGGAGAGGTTCTGACCACGACAAATGTCGACACGAGCGACTGGTATAACGCCACCGTCCCGGGCACTGTCTTAACCAGCCTTGTTGATGCTGGCGTCTATCCCGATCCGTACTATGGCCTCAACAACATCGCTATCCCTGATGACCTTTGCCGGAAAGCATGGTGGTACCGGACATCGTTTCCTCGGCCGTCTGTTGCAGCGGGCAAACAGGCGTTCCTTGTCTTTCAGGGCATTAACTACCGAGCCAGGGTTTGGCTCAATGGCACGAAAGTCGGTCAGATTAAGGGTGCTTTCATTCGCGGTCAGTTTGAAGTCTCATCGCTTTTGGAAGAAGAGAATCTGCTCGCGGTCGAGATTCTTCCGCCTCCCCACCCGGGAATTCCTCATGAGGCATCAGAGGCAAGTCCCAAGGGGCCCAACGGGGGGCAGCTTTGCCTTGATGGGCCAACGTTTATTTGTTCGGAAGGCTGGGATTGGATGCCCGGTATTCGTGACAGGAACATCGGTATATGGCAGGGCGTGCACCTCAAGGTGTGTGGCAAGGCGAGGATTATCGATCCGCAAGTAATTACCGACCTGCCACTTCCCGCGACTGATCGTGCGGACATTACCGTCAAGACAGAAATCGACTTCAAAATTGCTGGTGGGTACCGTCTAGAGGCAAAGATAGGCGAGGTAAAAGCCACGCTGCCCATACGCAGTGACGGCGGTAGGCAGTCAATTATTCTTTCGCCAGGTGATTTCCCGCAGCTTACGCTCAAAAAGCCGCAGCTTTGGTGGCCCAATGGCTACGGGCACCCACATTTGCATGTGCTTCGCTTGCGGCTTTTTGATGAGTTTGGTGATGTCGTTGATGAGCAGACTGTGCGGTTTGGCATTCGTGAGCTTTCGTATGAAATGGCTGTTTCTGTGGACGAGGATGCCCCGGCGCATGCGAACGTTGCTGGTGAGGAGAGCCAGATCCAGCGGGTGCTTTTCAATCCAACGGCAGTGTTCCGAAATCGGGCCGAGGCGATCTTTGACAACCTCAATCGAGTTCCAGCCGGCC
>WTHB01000073.1 GCA_011523305.1 Planctomycetaceae bacterium
CCTCATGGCCTCAGCCCCGTCTCCGTCTCCCGCCAGCCCTACCATCCGGCGGCCCGACATTCGCAACGTCGCCATCATCGCCCATGTCGATCATGGCAAGACCACACTTGTCGACTGCCTCCTGCGGCAGAGCGGCCAGTTTCGCAGCAATCAACTCGAACGGGAACGAATTCTCGACTCCGGAGACCTCGAGCGGGAACGCGGCATCACCATTCTGGCCAAAAACATCGCCCTGGAATGGCAGGGGGTGAAGATCAACCTGATCGACACGCCCGGGCACGCCGACTTCGGCGGCGAGGTCGAACGCGTGCTGCGAATGGCCGACGGCGCGTTGGTCCTCGTCGATGCTGCCGAGGGGCCGATGCCCCAGACCCGCTTTGTCCTGGGCAAAGCCCTCGAAGCCCGCCTTCGACCGGTGGTGATCGTCAACAAGATCGACCGGCCGGACGCCCGCCCCGCTGAGGTACTCGATGAAATCCTCGAACTGTTCCTGGAACTAGGGGCCGACGACGACCTGGCCGACTTCCCCTTCCTATACGCGTCGAGTCGGGACGGCTACGCCGCGGACGATCCGGCCATTCGCGCCGGCAGTATGCAGCCGTTGCTCGACCTCGTCCTTGAAAAAATCCCCGGGCCCGAGGTCGCGCCCGACGCCCCCCTGCGGATGCTTGTGACCACCCTCGGCTGGTCAGATTACGTTGGCCGAATCGCTGTCGGCAGGATTGAGTCTGGTCGACTCACCAAAGGCGCTCCCGTGCTGCGGTCAACGGCGACAGGTGACCTGGTCGCTGCCAAGGCTAGCGGGCTCCAGGTCTTTGACAAACTCGGACGCGTCGACGCCGAAGAAGCAACCGCTGGTGACATTGCAGCCGTCAGTGGAATTGAGCCGATTGAAATTGGCGACACCCTTTGCAGCCCTGACGATCCCCAGCCTCTCCCACGGCTGGCAGTCGATGAGCCGACACTCAGCATGGTCTTCGGCATCAACACCTCACCCCTGGCGGGCCGCTCTGGTACGTTCCTGACCACGCGGCATCTCCGTGACCGGCTCACCAAAGAACTTGAACGCAACGTCGCCCTGCGGGTTGAGCCGATTCCCGGCACGGAACAGTTCGCCGTCTCCGGTCGTGGGCTGCTGCACCTGTCGGTCCTCATCGAAACCATGCGGCGGGAAGGGTTTGAACTTTCCGTCGGCAAACCGCGGGTCATTCTCCGCAAGGAGCGCGGCCAGACCCTTGAGCCCTACGAAACCCTGGTGGTCGAGGTACCGCAGGACAAACTCGGCCCGGTGATGGAGCTGGTCGGTAGCCGCCGCGGCCAACTCGGCCACATGGGTTCACGGGGCGATTTCACTCATGCCGTCTTCTCGATTCCGGCCCGTGGTCTAATCGGCCTACGAACCCGGGTGCTCAACGCCACGCAGGGAACCGCCATCATGCACCACCGCTTTGAGTCGTGGCAGGCCGCCGAAGGCGATCTGCCCGGCCGTGCGAATGGTGCGATGGTTTCCATGGTGCCGGGCAAGGCGGTTGCTTTCAGCCTCGACAGTCTGCAGCAACGGTCAGAACTTTTCGTGAGCCCAGGAGATGAAGTCTACGAGGGGATGATCATCGGCGAGAACGCCCGCTCGGACGACATGACCGTGAATCCGACCAAAGAGAAAAAACTGACCAACATGCGGGCCTCCGGGAGCGACCGGAACATCCTCCTGAAGCCACCGCGACGCATGTCGTTGGAAGAAGCGTTGGAATACATCGAAGATGACGAACTGGTTGAGGTGACCCCGGTCGTCATCCGGTTGCGAAAGGTTCTCCTAACCGAGAATGACCGGAAGAAGGAAGCCCGCCGCCAGGCGGCCACCTAGCTGCATACCGTGACCAGCGTTCACCGCACCGGCCGGGTGCCAGAACGTCTCTCAGTGGCCGGGTGCCAGAAACTCATAGACCTGACCTGGCTGCACCAATTCCACATTGGGCAAGGCTAGGGCCGCCAGTTCCGCAGCGATCTGTTCGGCATAGCGGGGCTTGCGATGGACCACAATCCAGCGAACGTCCCGCTGGAGTTTTGCCAACTCAGCAGCAAAGGTCGTGGTGCAGTGATGGCCTGACAGACCTGCCAACTCAGCCATGCTGTCGGGAAAACTCACCTCTAGAAAGACCGCCCGCAGCCGCTCGACACCCGCGAGATAGTCCCAGAGGCGGTCGGTCGGCCCGGTATCAGAGGGAAAGGCAACCGCCGATTCTCCATCATCAACCACCAGCCCAAGCGTCGGCACCGCATGCGAAACCGGAATGGGCGTAACGGTCAGTCCCGCCCGCTCGACGGTCTGTTCAGCCTCAAGCGGAACCGTGATCAGAAACGGATCATCCGGCGTGGAAAGGGCGAGGAAATCGGGCCAGATACGGCCATTGAACAGATCGTTGTGCAAGAACTGAAGCACCGTCGGATCGGCGAGCACTTCCACACTCTTTGGGCCTGGTTCATAGACGTTTTCCAGAAAGATCGGCAGGGAAGCAATGTGATCGATGTGCTGATGCGTGATAAACACATGCTCAACAGCCTCCTGCCGGCCAAGATCAGCAAGCAGGCCGATGGACCCCGCATCGATCGCAAGCCGATCGTCGATCAGGTACGACACCAAAAACTGCCGATCAGAGGCAGGCTGACTGGAAGGAATCAGTTCGACCCGCATGGCAACGCCTTTCTGGCTGACGGCCGGTGAATGCCTTGAACTGGTGGCACCACGCAGCCTTCGTTGTTACAGCCGAAAAATCTCTCGAATTTTTGACAACAGATCAGTGACCGGCACTTCGTGGCGTTTGCGTTCCGCCCCCTCAACCGCCTCGGCTCGCTCCTGCAGTCGCCGCTGGAGCACCTCACCCAACTTTTCGACCAGATCAGGCTGCTCCTTCAGAATCGTTCGAAAAGACTCCCGACAGATTTCCAGCACCCGGGTCTCGGCCTCAGCAGTCACCGTGGCCGACCGCGGCTCACCCGTCATGAGAGCCATCTCGCCGAAATAGTTTCCCGTCGTCAGATCGCGGACCGGGACAACGTCACCAGCGGGTGTTTGGACGCTCACCTTCACAACGCCGTCGGTGATGACGAACATGCTTTCCCCCGGCTCTCCCTGCCGAATGATCGGCTCATGGGCAGCATAGGTCCGCTCCTCATGGTCACTGGCCAGCCGCTTCAGTTGCTCCGGCGTGAGGAGACTGAGCACCCCCACCGCTTCCAGCCGGGCAGCCCGCTCGGCGACGACCATTTCGCGGGGAACCTCTGACTGAGGCGGCAACTGGGTCAGCCGCACCTGATGGGTCGCCACCGGAATGCAGATGCCATGCCGGGCCAACGCATAGAAAATGCGATCGCGGGCCATGCCGTCGACAAGGTCCCGCTTCCCGAACTCCGAGGTGAACAGCCGCACCCAGTATTCGATCCCGCGTTCGGTGTAGTCGTTGGTGACCACACTCGGCGGTGGGCTCTCCTGCACACCAAAGCTGCCGCGAATCGCCTCGAGAATGATCGCCTGCACCCGCTGAGGTGGCACCTCATAGGGCGCCGTAATGAACAGACTGCGACGTGACCAAGGATCGGGCTTCGTAAAGTTGCGAATCGATGCCTGCGCCAGCTGCCCGTTGGGAATGATCACGTAAGCGAGGTCGAGCGTAATCACCTTCGTGGCCCGCCAGTTGATCTCAACCACCTTGCCGATGTGGGCCTGATTATCGTCGTACTGGATCCAGTCATCGACTTCAAAGGGATGTTCGGCGTGGATCGCCAGCCCGGCGAAGACGTTCCCCAGCGTATCCCGCAGGGCAAAGCCGAGCACCGCAGTGAGCACGGCAGAGCCCGCGAAAAGATCACCCGCCGCCGCCCCCGCTTCCCAGAGAATGGCCAGCAACGCCACGCCGACCAGGCCAATCCGGAGCACATCGAGGAAGATCTGGGGCAGTGGCCACCCCACCCGTTCCCAGACTGAGACCACAACAACCAGCAGCAGCGACTGCAGCAGCGAGGCCAACGCAAAAAAACGCACGGCCTGGTGGGCAAAGCCTGTCGCCCCCGCCGCCGCTGGAAACAGCACCTCGAGCAACAAGGGAAGTGGTGAAACTGCGAGGAGGACCAGCGACCCCCGAGCCAACCAACGCCGCCCCCGCGGCGCTGTTACCACGAACACCAGCAGCGTGACGACCGCCGCAATCAGTTGGCGAGAGGTTTCAACGTCGTTCCATGCAGCCATTTTCGTCCACTCAAGGCGTATCACTCGTCCCGGACGCCGTAATGAACAGACTGCGACGTGACCAAGGATCGGGCTTCGTAAAGTTGCGA
>WTHB01000195.1 GCA_011523305.1 Planctomycetaceae bacterium
GAACGGGGGGGCTGCCGGTTCTAATCCGGATGTTGACGCCGCTCCGCCGGCCTAACTTGTCTCCTCTCGCCCGCGTGAGGCCGCATGTCCCAGCCTGCCCCCCCCGACTCTGCCACTCCCCCTCCGGCCGCTGCTGACAGTTCTGATGTCGGCACCGGCATCGTGCCGATCCGCCGGGTCCTGGTCAGTGTCTACGACAAGACGGGGCTCGACCGGCTGGCAGCAGCGCTCAAGGCAGCCGGCATTGTGGCTGTCAGTACGGGCGGTACCGCCCGAGCACTCGAAGGCTTTGGCGTAACGGTGGAGGATGTTTCGGGCGTCACCGGTTTTCCGGAGGTGCTCGACGGTCGGGTCAAGACGCTGCACCCCCACATCTTTGGCGGCATCCTCGCCCGCGGTGATCGGCCCGACGACCTGGCGGTGCTGGCGGACCATGGGATCAACCGGTTTGAGATGATCATCGTCAATCTCTATCCCTTTGCCAGCGTGATCGGCCGTGACGGCTGCACCCCTGCCGAGGCGATTGAGCTGATCGACATTGGGGGCCCAAGCCTGGTGCGGGCGGCGGCCAAGAACCATCTCTTCACTGCGGTGGTCACTGGTCCAGATCAGTACGACGAGGCGGTCGCCGCGATCAGTCGGGGTGGGACCACGGTGGCAGAACGCCGGCTGCTGGCTGCCCGAGCGTTCGAGCGAACGGCAGAGTATGACGCCGTCATCGCCCGGTGGATGGCCCGTCATGCCGGACTGGTTGCTGGTGCCGGCATGCCTGTCACGGCCGACGAGCAGAGCGATGAGCCGCCGTTGCCGACCCGGCTCACCCTCACCCTTGAGCGGCGGTTGTCGCTGCGGTACGGAGAAAACCCGCATCAGTCGGCAGCGATGTATGCACCGGCAGACACCCATCTTGGGCTGGCTGGGCTCAAACAGCTTTCGGGTAAGGAGCTCTCGTACAACAACCTGCTCGATCTCGACGCAGCTGTGCGGCTGGCGGGGCTCATTCAGGACCCTGGGGCGGCAGTGATCAAGCACACCAATCCTTGCGGTGCTGCCAGTGGCGAAACAGTCGAGGAGGCGGTGGCCGCTGCGATGGCAGCCGACCCAACCAGTGCCTTTGGCTCGATCGTTGCGGTGAATCGCACCTTTGATGCAGCGGCAGCTGAGCATCTCCTCACACCCGGCATGTTCGTTGAGGTGGTGGCAGCCCCGGCCTTCACGCCGGAAGCAGTCGAGGCCCTGACTACCCGGCCCACCTGGAAGGCGAGTGTCCGGCTGGTGGAGGTGCCGCCGGGGGATCCGTGGGCCCCGACCGCCGGCCTGGAACTTCGCAGTGTTGCTGGCGCGATGCTGGCCCAGCGGCCTGATGAGACGCCGGATGATCCGGCGAGTTGGCAGGTGGTGACGGAGGTCTCGCCGCCGGCTGCCCTGACACAGCCGCTCGATTTCGCGTTCACCATGGTGCGGCGACTGACAAGCAATGCAATCGCAGTCTGCCAGGGAACGAGCCTCGTCGGTGCGGGAGTAGGGCAGACCAGTCGCGTCGATGCCGTGCGGATTGCGCTGGAGAAGGCGGGCGAGCGGGCTCGCGGTGGTGTCCTTGCCTCCGATGCCTTCTTTCCGTTTCCCGATTCGATTGAGTTGATCAAGCAGGCTGGTGTTGCTGCGATCATCCAGCCCGGTGGATCGAAGCGGGACCCCGAGGTGATCGCCGCTGCCGATGCCGCAGGGCTTCCAATGGTGTTCACGTCGCGGCGGCATTTTCGGCACTAGCAGCCGCGGAAGGTCCGGGAGCATCGCGTCCTTTGTTGAGGCGATGCATATTCCCTCGGCTCGCACCTCGGGCGTGGGTGGGGGCAGGGCTTCGCGTTGACTGGTTGGACAGCACCACGCCACACAAGCCCGAACCGCACGGTGAGGGAAACCGCGTTGCGTGCTGAGAGGCGACTGCATTCCACTCGGATCGTGGGTGTCCCGCTGCCATCTGGTGTGTTGAACTGGTACGTTTTTGACCATTGGCCAGACAGACAGTGGGTGAGGTGACCAATGGCGACCGTGCTCGACAAAATTGTAGAACGCAAACGGCAGGAGGTGGCTGCTGCCAAAGCAGCGCGGCCGCTGGCAGGTTTGGAGCACCAGTTGGCCACAGCCGCACCCGTACGCGACTTTTTTGCTGCCGTCTCTACCCCCGGGGGCGTGCAACTGATTGCCGAGTTCAAACGCCGCAGTCCGTCGGCGGGGGAGATTCGGCCCGGCGCGGAGCCAGCAGCGATCGTCCAAGGCTATGCCGAGGCGGGGGCCGCAGCGATCTCGGTGCTCACCGACGGGGAGGGCTTTGGTGGCAGCCTGGCAGACCTTGTGGCGGCCCGGGCGGCGATGACGCTGCCGGTGCTCCGCAAGGAGTTTGTCATCGATGCCTATCAGGTGATCGAAGCCCGCGTACACGGGGCTGATGCCGTGCTCTTGATCGCTGAATGCCTCGATGACTGTCTGCTACGGAGCCTCTACCGCCAGATTCTTGATCTCGGTATGACTCCGCTGGTCGAACTGCATGACGAAGAGAACCTGTCACGGGTGCTCGACCTCGGTGCCACGCTCATCGGCATCAATAACCGTAACCTCCACACGATGACCACCGATATCGGGCACGTGCTCAGGCTACGTGACCAAGTGCCGGCAGACTGTGTGCTGGTGGCAGAAAGTGGGATCCGCACCCGCGACGATGTGCTCCGGCTTGAGGCTGCAGGAATTGGCGCCATGCTGGTCGGCGAATCGCTGCTGGCAAGCCCTGACCCCACCGTTGCGGCTGCCGCGTTGCTGGGCTGACGAGACGAGCGCAGTGCGAGGCTTGTACGCAGGATTCTCGTCAGGCGGGCTTCGCCGGAGGCTGCGGTGCGCTGATGAACCGATAGCCGGCCCCGCGGACCGAAAGAAAGTGCTGAGGCTTAGAGGGGTTTGCTTCAAAGATTTTGCGAAGTTTCAGCATGAAGGTGTCAATGGTACGGGTGGCCGGTGCCCGCTCCATGCCCCAGACATTTTTGAGCAGTTCGGCTCGTGAGATCACCAGCCCCTCATGCTCAATCAGGTACCGCAGCAGTTTCATCTCAAGCGCTGTCAGGCGAACCGGCTGACCGTTGGAGTGTGTTTCCCAGGTGTCAAAGTTCACAGAGGTTTGCCCAAAGGTGAAACTGTTGTCGGAACGGGGAGCGGCCGAGTCGTTTCCCCGTCGGCTGAGCAAGCTGCGGATTACCGACAGCAACTCATCGAGATCGAACGGCTTCTGCAGGTAGACGTCGGCACCGGCATCAAAGCCTCGAATCCGATCTTCGACGAGTGTCCGGGCAGTGAGCATCACCACTGGGACGAGATTCCCGGTCGCCCGAACGGCCTCACAGACTGCATAGCCACTCATCCCGGGCAGCATCAGGTCGAGCACCACCAGATCGACTGGTGGGTCCGCCGCCTCGATGAGAGCCAAGGCCTTGGGTCCATCCCCCACGGCGGTGACGGTGAAGCCTTCAGAGGTCAGGTTGTACCGGATGCCGATGGCGAGATGGCTCTCGTCTTCGATGAGCAAGATGTGTGGCATGATGCCTGCTGAGTGTACCGCTCTCCGTGGGACCGGGCGTAGCCGTGGTCACAGAACCAGGCCCAGGCATCGGTCGCGGTCGCTTCAAACGGTCGGAATTGATACCCCAACTCGTCGATTGCCCGCTGACAGGAAAAATTGTGTGGAAGCATCGACATGCTGGCGGCAGCCGAGTTCACCGGTGGCTCACGCTTGAGCACCATGCCGGCCAGATCACCGAACCAGCCGGCCACACGCACGGCAGCCGGCGGTGCGGTGCCCAGTGGCGGTCGCCGGCCGGTGACCTCGGCAAACACCTGCCAGGCCTCCAGGTAGCTCAGGGCATGGCCACCGAGAATGTACCGCCGCCCGGTCTGTCCCCGCTCAATCGCCGCCTCGATGCCGCTCACGACATCGCGGACGTCCACAAAATCATTGGCACCTGGCGGCGCCAGCAGCCCTTTGCCGCTGCCCACCTCCAGCAGCATGCGACCGCTGGAAGGCTTCCAATCCCAGGGGCCGATCATGTAGACCGGATTGACGATGACGGCGTCGAGACCGCGGTCAACCTCGGCCAGCACCGCCGCCTCAGCGTCTCGCTTCGTGACCACATAAGGGCACTCCACCATGCCACCGGGTGGCGTCTCTTCATCGGCGGGTTGCCCATCTGCCCGCAGGCCCAGAGCGTCAACGCTTGAGACCTGAAGGAATCGGGCGCCACTCCGCCGGGTGGCCTGTGCGAGGCGGCTTGTTCCCTCGACATTGACCCGCTGCATCTCATCACGGTGTCGCCAGCCGCAGTGAACCATGGCAGCTGCGTGAACCACCAGGCTCACTCCCGCGGTTGCCTGCTCCAGGGCGGTCTCGTCCTCCAGCGTGCCGGTGACCTGCGTCACGGGCAGACCAGCCAGTGAGATGTCGGTGCCGTTGCGGCGGGGCCGCACAAGCACGCGGACTGAACGGCCCAGTTCCAGCAAGCGGCGAACCAGGTTGTTGCCGACCAGGCCGGTTGCGCCGGTCACCAGACAGTCGGCGGGGGGAAGGGGAGCAGGAGACGGATGGCCAGTGGACATGGTGATCAAGACGGCATCTTTCTGGGTCGATAACGAAGGAACGGCGATCTGCTGCTGGCCGCCAAGCAGCAGCGGTGCCGGTCCTTGGACAGAGACTTTCTGTCCAGTTAAATCGGAAAAATGGCCGAAGCAACTTTTAGAGAAACCGCCCCGTGCGAGGGGTGCCGGCGTTGACGGTTATTCCGGCAACGACCCACAATCGACCGCTGGGGTTGGGCTGGTTGCACCAGAATCGTTCCATTCCCCGTGTTGGCTCACCATTTACCCAAAGGGAGATACCGCGTGGCGTCCGTCCAAATTGAGCCTGTCGTCAGCCGTCGCCAGCAGCGGCAGTTTGTTGATCTCCCCTGGCGGCTCTACGCCAATGATCCGTGCTGGATGCCCCCGCTCCGGTTGGCCCAGGAAGAACTGCTGGGGTTTCGGTCACACCCGTTTTACGAGCGGAGCCGCAGCCGTTCCTTTCTGGCGAACCGCAACGGTCGCGTGGTGGGCCGGATCACTGCGATTGTTAACGCCGGGCACATCGAGCGATACGAGGAGAACCGGGGGTTTTTCGGATTCTTTGAATGTGAGGACGATGTCGAGGCGGCTACGGGGCTGTTTGCGGCGGCGCGGCAGTGGCTGCATGAGCAGGGCATGACGGCGATTCGGGGGCCGGTCAATCCGTCCCTCAACTACGAGTGTGGCCTCCTCATTGAAGGCTTTGAGACGCCCCCCTTCTTCATGATGACCCACAACCGGCCGTACTATGCCGGGCTGGTTGAGGCGAATGGTTTTGGCAAGGTCGAAGACCTCTACGCGTTCTGGGGAGAGATGTCGATGCTTGAAGGCATCGACTCAAAGCTCGGCGTGATGGTCGAGGGGGTGAAAGAACGCTTCGGGGTGTCGGTGCGTTCACTCGATCGGTCTCGCTTTACCGAGGAGGTGCGGATGTTTCTCGACATCTACAATGCCAGCCTCGCCGGCACCTGGGGCTTCGTGCCGCTCTCCAGCGGTGAGGTCAATCACATGGCCGCCAGCCTCAAGCACCTGATAGTGCCCGAACTCTCCCTCGTGGCCGAAGTTGAGGGCAAGCCGATTGGGACGGTCTTCTGCTTGCTCGACTACAACCCTCGAATCAAGGCGATCAACGGGCGGCTGTTTCCCTTTGGCTTCTTGAAGCTGCTCTGGAACAAACGCTCAATCAAGCGGATGCGGGCGATCAGCACGAACGTCGTGCCGGAATATCAGGCCTGGGGGGTCGGTCTGGTGTTGCATGCCGCGTTGGTTCCACGGCTGTACGACTGGGGCATGAAGGAGGTGGAGTTTTCCTGGGTGCTGGAGAGCAACCATCTCTCCAAGCGGACACTGGAACGTGGTGGCGCGCTGGTCACCAAGAAGTATCGGATCTATCAGGACGATCCGCCTCCGTCCGCAGCATGACTCGGCTGCCCGGGCAGCCGCCGGCTTAGCGTGACGACTCGTTCGTGCTGGTGACGGTGCCTGTGCTGCCGGTTGTGGTTGAGCCCTGCCGAACCACCGCACCGCCACCGCCACCAGTAACGCCACCGATGACCAGGGTCGGCCGAGAGCGGCGGGACGACCGTGAGGAGCGGCCATAGTATGGCCAGACCCGGCGGCCCTTGCGTTGGGCCTGTTCCCACCGCATGGAGCCGTAATTGACGCCACTCAGGTTGAAGGTGCGATAGGGGTTGCGGGGGCTGACAGCTTCGGCCTCGCCTGCCGACATGGCAACGGCGAGTCCGGTGACGATGGCGATGAGAAGCAGGCAGTCAGAACGCATGAGAAGGTCTCCGTGAGGGCGAATGCCGTGGGCGTGATCAAAACCAGCCCCACCGACCTTGATCATACCGCTTGCGGCAGCACTGCAGCGGAGAACCAAGATTGCCGCCCGCAGCCGGGGGCCGCACGGTCAGGTGTTTCCGGCTCGCTTGGGGCGGTAGCCGACCGTCTTCCTCGACCGCGACACCTTGGCTCGCCGGTTGCCACGGCCAGATCGCTGCCCGCGAATGTGATCGCCTGAGGTCTGTTCGTTGAGGGCCTGCGTTGCCTCCCGCCGCTTGCGATTGAGGGCTTCGCGGGGCGGTCGGTCAGGAATGAGGCAGTCGCAGCCTGAGCCGATCAGATCCTGGCGGCCTGCCTGCTCAAGGGCCCGACGCACCTCGAAGTAGTTTTCAGGTTTGAAGAACTGCAACAGCGCCCGCTGCATTCGCCGGTCGCGGAGCCCCTTCGTGATGGCCACCGACTTGCCTGTCATCGGATCGAGCCCGGTGTGGTACATGCAGGCGGCGATATCGAACGGGCTCGGGATGAAGTCTTGCACCTGATCGGGGCGGTAGCCGTTGCGTTTGAGGAACACCGCCAGATCAATCATCTCGTTGATTCCGCTGCCGGGATGGCTCGCAATAAAGTACGGCACGGTGTACTGCCGTTTGCCAACGCGGCGGCTGGCTTCCTTGAAGGCCTTGTCAAACTCAAGGTAGTCGTTGGCCGAGGGCTTCTTCATCAGGTCGAGCACGTGCGGGTCGGTGTGCTCGGGTGCCACCTTGAGATGGCCGCCCACATGGTGCTCAGCCAGTTCGCTGAGGTATTCCGGGTCACGCCGGGCGAGGTCCATCCGCACGCCACTGGCGACATGCACCCGTTTCACACCAGGAATCGCCCGGGTCTCCCGCATGACATCCTTGAGGGGGCCATGGTCGGTCCCGAGCAGTTTGCAGATGGTGGGGTGAACGCAGGACAGTCGCCGGCAGCGGGCCTCAACGTCGGGGCGGCTGCACCGCATCTGGTACATGTTGGCCGTGGGGCCCCCGATGTCAGAGATCGTCCCCTTGAAGTCAGGCTGGCTTGCGACCTGAGCAACTTCGGCGACGATCGATGCCTTGGAACGACTCTGAATGATGCGACCCTCGTGGGCCGTGATCGAGCAGAAGGTGCAGCCGCCGAAGCATCCCCGCATGATCTGCACGCTGTGCTGCACCACTTCGAATGCCGGAATCCGGGCGGCGCCGTAACGGGGGTGGGGCCGGCGGGTGAAGGGCAGGGAATAGACCCGGTCCATCTCCGGCTCATCCAGTGGCAGAGCCGGTGGATTGACCACGACTGCCTCACGACCATGGTATTGAACCAGGCGTCTGGCGTTGTGGGGGTTTGTCTCAAGGTGTGAGATTCGCGTCATCTCACAAAAGGCAAGCGGGTCTGCCTTGACCGCCTCATAGGGCGGCAGGGTGCGGGTCTGGTCATCGGACGGTGCTGCTTCGCTCGCTCCCAGTCGGTAGGCGACACCCCGCAGGTGACGCAACTCTTTCACTGTCTTCCCGGCGGCAAGTCCGCCGGCAATCTCGAGGATCGTCCGCTCGCCCATACCAAAGGCAAGCAGATCGGCCTTGGCATCAAGCAGGATCGACCGCCGTACCGTATCACTCCAGTAGTCATAGTGAGCGATACGGCGGAGGCTGGCCTCAACTCCCCCGGCCACGACCGGGGTGCCAGGGTAGGCCTCCCGGGCTCGTTGACAGTAGGCCAGGGTTGCCCGGTCAGGCCGCTGCCCCATCTGGCCATTGGCCGAATAGGCGTCGTCGTTGCGGACCTTCCGGTTGGCGGTGTAGTGGTTGATCATCGAATCCATGTTGCCTGCCGACACAGCAAAGAAGAGCCGGGGGCGGCCGAACTGCCGCCAGGGTTCACACGTTCGCCAGTCGGGCTGGGCCAGTACTGCGACCCGAAAGCCGGCATCCTCGAGCAGCCGTGCCAGCAGGCCGTTGGCAAAACTGGGATGATCGACGTAGGCATCGCCGGTCACGAAGACCACATCGACCTCGTCCCAGCCACGGGCGGCTAGGTCGTCGGGGTGCATCGGCAGCGGTGGGGCCGTCGGAGGGTCGATGATCGGCAGGGTCATGGAACAGCAGGCGGTGGGGGGCATGAGGCAACAGGCCTGAATTCCCGGTGGGTGGGCTTCGAGCCTGTGAAGTCTACCCCGCTCAAACTGGCCACGAGGTCACGAGAAGGGGCTGATATAGTTATAGGGGTCGTGCCGCGCGAGGCGGCTTGCAGTCAGTTTCCAGCCAGTCCACTTTCCGATGTTGTGTTGTTGTTCGCACTGTCGCCCGTTCCCATCCTGCCGGCGCTGGTTGTTGGCCGCGGTCAGCGGGCTGCTTGCGGCAGGCTTGTTCACGCCAGCGGTGGGGCGGGCCGAGCCGACTCAGGCAGTTGCTGAGGCAATTGCACAACTGGCATCGGACCAGTTTGCCGACCGGGAGGCAGCGTCCAACCGTCTGGCTGCCGCAGGGGCTGACGCGATTGCGGCACTCGTTGCTGCAGCCCGGGGGGATGACCCTGAGGTGGCTGTCCGGGCGGTCGATATTCTGCGAGGGATGCTCAGTCGCGGTGACGCGGCCTTGGCTGATGCCGCTGAGGCGGGGCTGCAACAGGTTGCGACTGAGGGCAGCCTGGCGATTGCCCAACAGGCAGAGACAGCCCTCGACTTCTACGGCAGGGCCCAGGAGGCCTCCGCTCGAAGGGAACTTGAGGAACTCGGTGCAATTTTCTCAGAAGCTGGCCTGCGAGGCATGCGGATTGAGATTGCCGCCAACTGGCAGGGTGACAGCAGCGGCCTGCGGCTGATCACTCGGCTTCGCAACCTTATGCACATCAGCCTGTATGGCCTGACGCTGACCGACCGTGATGCAGCCACCCTGGGCCAACTCCGCACCGTGCAACGGATCGATCTGTTTGGCGTGGAGGTGTCGCCGGAGAACCTCGCTCAATTGCAACGTTGGCTGCCGGAAGTCGAACTTGATGTTCGCAAAGGTGGCAAACTCGGGATTGCAGGTATGCCGCTACAGGGCCAGTGCATTGTCAGTGGGGTTCAGGTTGGATCCGCCGCTGAAAAGGCTGGCCTGCAGCCTCAGGATGTCATCGTTGAAATCGATGGCCAGCCGGTTGCGAACTTTGATGTCTGCACGGAGATGATCGGCGGGCACGGGCCGGGCGAGGAGATCTCGTTGCTGATTGAGCGACGCGGCCCCGACGGCAGGCCGGCACGGTTTCGTCGTGAGGTGATACTGGGGGGGTGGTCGAGACAGCCAGAGCCTCAGTCGCCACTCCAAGAACAAGGAAAGGATGCCAACGATGAATGAGACCACCGAAGATTCCCCGCTGCCAGCTGCGGATAAGCGTGAGCAGGTCGATGTCCGCTGGCATACGGCCACCGTCAGCCGGCAGGACCGCGAGGCCCGAGCCGGACATCGCGGCTGCGTCATCTGGTTCACCGGCCTGTCGGGCTGTGGCAAGAGCACGCTGGCCAATGAGGTCGATAGCCAGCTGCATGCCCGGGGCCATCGCAGCTTTGTGCTTGACGGTGATAACGTTCGTCACGGTCTCAATGCGTCGCCTGCCCTGCTTGAGCCACGGCACGGGCAGGCCTTCGCGGAGCGTTTCGGCCTGGGCTTTGGCCCGCAAGATCGCGAGGAGAACATTCGGCGGATCGGCGCAGTGGCTGAACTGTTCGCGCAGGCCGGAATCATCACCCTGACCGCGTTCATCAGTCCGTATCGCCGTGATCGGGAAGCGGTTCGTAGCATGCTGCCAAAGGGTGACTTTATCGAAGTATACGTACAGGCACCGCTTGACGTCTGTGAGAGCCGTGACCCGAAGGGCCTTTACAAAAAGGCCCGTGCAGGCGAGATCAAAGGGTTTACAGGCATTGATGATCCCTACGAAGAACCAGAGGCGGCAGAACTAGTTGTCCATTCGGCAAGCCAACCACCCGCAGCACTGGCAGCCCAAGTCGTCGAGTGGCTGGAACAGGCTGGGGTTATTCCACTGGCATGATTCTCCGTTGGCAGGTGACTGACGTCAGGGTGTTGGCCCAATCAGTTCGACCAGATTGCCATCGGGGTCTTTGACGCAGGTCAGCGACTTTCCTGACACAAGTTTTTTCAGATTGACTGGAGACTGCGCCAGCGGCGTCACGCCGAGTGCCTTGAGTCGGGCGAGCACCGCGGCAGTATCGGTCACCATGATCGTCAGATAGCGGAAGCCGGTGTGAGAGTGAATGAAGGCGTTGTCTCCAGATCGCGGTGTTGTTTCAGCAACCTGCATCAGTTTGAGTTTGGTGGCTGTCGGCTCTTCCCCCAAGACCAACACCCGAACGTCGAGCGGTTTGTTGTCGGTCAGGCCGGCTGCAGTGGCCAGTTCAGCGGTTACCTGAAAGCCCTTGAGTTCCTGAAACCCAATTCCTTCGGTGTAGAACTTCACGGCTGCGTCGAGGTCAGTCACGACGGTGCCGATATCAATGGTGGTGCGGGCAAACTGGCTTGGTTCAGCAGCCATCGACAGGGGAGCAATACAAGTGAGGAACAAGAAAAAGTGAGTGCGGAGCATAAAAACCCTTCGAGTTTGAGTGACTGTGAGTGTACCCTCAAAAGTGATCGGTTGAATGCAGAAAATAGGACTGTCCTCCACCTGCATGCCGGACCATGTTCCTTTTTTTGTTCGGAGTGATCCCTATGCGACACCACGTTCAGGTTCTTATGGTCTGGATCTTATGCTTTGCGGGGTTCGGTGCAGCGGGCTCCCCTGGGCTCGCAACGCCGGTGGTGGCAGGCGAGCCAGTTCGGGAGGCTGTTGAGGTGCTGGGCCGGCCAGGGTTTCTTCTGGCACCAGTCCCCGAGCAGGCAGAGCCCCGGCCCTGGGTCTGGTACGCACCGACATTGGGTGATCGTCTGCCGGGCAAGGAAGAGGGCTGGATGTTTGAGCGGCTGCTCGGCCAGGGAATCGCGATTGCCGGTGTTGATGTCGGGGAGTCGTACGGGAGCCGGCAGGGCTGCGAGGTGTTTCAGGCGTTCTACGAACTGTTAACCCAGCAGCGGGGCTACAGCCCTCAGCCGGTGCTGCTGGCTCGGAGTCGTGGCGGACTGATGCTCTACAACTGGGCCGCAGATCATCCGGACTGTGTGGCGGGGATTGCGGGAATCTATCCCGTTTCAAACATCGCCAGTTACCCGGGGGTGGCCCGGGCTGCTCCCGCCTATGGGCTGACGGCGGAAGATCTCCAGCAGCAACTCGACACGTTCAATCCTATTGCCAGAATTGCCCGGCTTGCCGCGGCGAGGGTGCCGGTGCTTCACCTCCATGGTGATGCCGACAAGGTGGTGCCATTGGAGGACAATTCAGGGCTGTTGGCGACACGGTATCGCGCAGCCGGCGGCACCTTTGATTTGGAAATCGTGCCAGGTGGAGGGCATACGATGGCTCGCCGTTGGTTTGAATCGACCCGGCTGACCGACTTTATGATTCAGCGTGCCCTGGCGGCTGTGGGGCAGCCAAGCACCACGGTGGCCTCTGCGGCAGAGACCGTCACTGTCCGGGGGACGTTACGGGGAGGCATTGTTGCTGTCGGTGGTGAGACAACGGGCTGGGTGCTTGAGTGTGCCGGGGAGTCAGAGCCACGGCGTCTGGAAGTCGACGTGCAGGCAATCACTGAGCCAGAGCGATTCAGCAATGCGGTTGTCACCATCACCGGCACCCTTGTCACAAAGAATTATGTTGAGCGGGGAACGGTCACAATTCTGCGGACAATTCAGATCGAGAAATAAACTGTAGCGGTCATCGTGGTCGTGCCTGCACGCGGGCATGCGGGCAAGGGCCATTCGTTTTGTTGCGGTGGATCAGGCGTTGAAGCGTGGACGATACGGTTTGAGGGTGGCCGAGGTGCTTCAGGTGTGTGGAGCAGCGGAGGAGGGGACTGTGCAACTTCGAAACCTGTTTTTCAAGTCGGTGTGGGCAAGGCACAAGGTCCATTCGTCTCGCCACGTTGCAGAGCAGGTGATGCCTGAGCGACTTGAAAGCCGGCAGTTGCTTGCAGTCGACTCGGCAGGATTCCGGTCGGACCTGCTGGCAAACAGCGAAGCAGTTTTCATTGATGCCGCGGCTGTTGGTCCCGCGCCGATCATTTTCAGCCAGTCCATGCTTGCGGCTTCGACGGGCGGCGAATTTGTTGTTTCTTCCGTGGCCAGTGGCGTTGTGGAAAAATGGCTGCCAGCGACTGAGCGATGGGTCGATGTTTCAACGTTGCCGACCTCGAGTAATCCAGCGGTTCTGCTCCAGCTTTTGGCGAACCGCACCATTTCAGCCGGTGACAGGCTCCGCTGGGTGCCAGACGTTTACGACGTGGGGCTCCAAAAAGCGTTTGAGGTTATTGGCTGGGATAGCAACGGTTCGGAATCGCCACCGGTCGAGCCCGGCGGCCCCGGCCCCGTCACCAACCTCAGCGGCACGGTGCTGAGTGAGCGTGAGCTGATTGTCAGTTGGGAGCCACCGGCTGGTGATGCTGTGATCACGGGCTACACCGTTACGCAAACCGATGGCACGACCACCCAACGATTTCTGGTGGCAACAAATGAGCCGGTGCGGCTCGCTGTGCAGGATCCGGCTGTCATTCAAGAGGTCTCCGTGACGGCCAATACCGCAGCGGGCAGTGGGGAGAGCGAGAGCATTCTGTTGGAACCCTGGCTGTTTGAGCGGTTCGCCGAGCCGAACTACATCGCCGTAACGACAGCCATCTGGAATCATCACAATGAACTTCCTCAGGGTTTTCAGCTCAGTGAGCCTGTGGTCGACCCAGCTGACCCTGAGGGGCGGGTGCGGATGTCGTACATGTTCAACTGGCAGGATGCCCAGTTCGGTCAGGAAGGCCATATGCCGCTGCTGACCAGCGAGACGGTGGGTGATCCGACTGATCACTTCTATACGGTCGATACCGGCACAATCGGGCAGACAGGCACTGTCCGGCAGGCCGATCCGCAGGACTTCAACATCATGGGGTCACCATGGCTGTCGGTCGAAGGTGATCTGCGGGCCTACCTTGATGCGAGGGCCGACACGTTTGATCTGACGCTGCCACCGACTGATGCCAGTGAGTTGAACGCCTGGCGGCGGGCCGCGGCCGTGCTGGGGATGACGTATGACGTCACGCAGCAGGACCCGAATGGTTACGCAAACAACTATGTAGTCACCTTTCTCGTCGATCAGGACGCGTTTTTTCGGCCAAACCTCAACCAGGCGGTGACGAATCAGACTGCAGCGTCGCCACCATTCGCGCTCGATAACGAGGGTCACTACACACCGCCCGTAGATTTCGAGAGTACGCCATGGCTGCCCACTCTTGATGCCGAAGTCTTCGACGGCACTGGTGCGTTGCTGGCCACCTTTGGCGATTTCTATGCCTATTGGTGGCGCGAGAACGTTCAAGAGCCCTCCGCAGCAGGGACGGCTGGCTTTCCTTGGACGGGCGTGGGCTACACCTATGACTGGTACTACCAGGATCGCAGCCAGTGGGCTGACGGCGAGGGCGTTGGTGTTGCAGAGTTTGTGCTTGTGCCAAGTACGCCGTTGAATGTCTGGTCGATTGAAATTGTCGACGTGCAGACGACAGCGGAATACCTTGGGGCGGCCACGCCATGGCCAGGTGTTCTGGACAGCCCGTAGGGCGGTCTCAGGTAGGCCCGACTAGTAAACAGGCCAAGCACGCCCCAAAAAAAATCGGGCAGAGCCATGATCAAATCACAACCCTGCCCGAATAGGTTCACATGTCCTTGAGGCGTCGTGCACTCAAAAGCCAGGCGAGGTGAGCCACTGGCTTGCGAGTTCAGCCCAGGGCGAATAGCTATTTGCGTCGAATGTTGTTGGTGCTGCCAACTGCACCAGTCGGTTGGCAGATGATGTCCCCTTGGCCAATGAACGCTGTCGAACCATCGGCATAGCAGACGCCAATGAGTTCACCGACATGGTCCGAAGCATAGCTCCACCACTCGGCCAACGGCGGATTGCTCTGCGTATTCACCGCGGTGTTGACTCGCTGGTTGGGTTGAATGCTTGTGATAATGGCATCTGGTACCCAGTCAGGTATTGAGGGGACGGCGCTGTAAGTGCCGTGTGCAGTCCAGCCAGCTCTTTCTCCGATCATAATGATCTTAGAGAGTCCGGTTGCGCGGAAGGCAGCGGTGGGCAAGCCAAGGCCATTCGTATTCTGCTTACTGGCCATGCCTCCATCGTCATTAAGAAGCGTTCGCCCATTATTGCCTGCGTAGCAGAAGTTAGCTCCAGAAACGGCACCTGCATACGACGGGCAGATGCCCCACTCGAGAGCCGTCGTGCCGACGGTGCCAGCTGCTGTGTTCGACAGATTGCCTTCCTCAATGTAGCTGAGGATGTCGCTTACCCAAGTTGATGTAGGAATCACGGCCCAGTCGTTGTATGCCGCGGGGAAATAGTTGTCGCCAGCCCGCATGTGGCCATCAGCAAAGTTGTGGCAGGCAAGGCCTGTCTGCTTGAGTTTGTTGCCGCAAGAGCTGCGACGTGCAGCCTCACGTGCCTGCTGCACGGCAGGCAGCAACAGCCCAACGAGTACGCCGATAATGGCGATCACCACAAGCAGTTCAATGAGCGTAAAGCCAGAGCGAGGACGAGAAGGTTGAAAGGTCATGAGAGATTTCCTTGGTTGGAACTGGGGAATAAAATTACAAAGCGAGGTAGGAGTGGATTTCGTAACTGTTGAGTGCTGACCCGTCCGAATTTTGTCGCATTATTCCGGATTTTACCCGAAAATACTTTTTTTTGGGGGGGTGCTATGCAATTTGCGCAATTCGCTTTCGGAGGAGAGCGGGCTTGATCCACGCAGAGTGAATGTTTTTGTTCCGGGTTACGGCTCCTCCGTCCAAAAGCTTCCTGGCGAGGTTTCGTTATCCACGTTTATCGCGTCATGCGACCCGGCGGCAGGAAGCCGCCAAAGAGCACCAGCGGAATGATGCAAACCTTGGCTTTGCATCATTCCGCCCCAAGGAAAGACGGGCAGGATGCCCGTGCTTTCCGTAAAGCCGGTCGCCGGCTTCGGGGGCGGTGAAAGTCTCGTCGCCGCGAAATCGGCCGCGGTGCGGTCTGGTTGTGCGGTGTGTTGCGTGGAGGCCGATTTCAAAGGCTCCTCGAGCGTTCACCGATCCCCTTCGCCTCGTCAGGTGGGGATCCGACTACAGGTGTTCGACCCACCCATGGTTTCTGCTGGCTCACACTTCACCCGGCGGCAGGATGCCGCCAATGAGGACCAGCGGAATGTTGCAAACCTTGGCTTTGCATCATTCCGCCCCAAGGAAAGACGGGCAGGATGCCCGTGCTTTCCGTAAAGTCAGC
This sequence comes from Planctomycetaceae bacterium, assembly GCA_011523305.1. Taxonomy (GTDB): domain Bacteria; phylum Planctomycetota; class Planctomycetia; order Pirellulales; family UBA1268; genus UBA1268. The sequence goes on from WTHB01000195.1 coordinate 15,829, forward strand.
CCCGCGTGCTGGCTCACCTCACCCGGCGGCAGGATGCCGCCAATGAGGACCAGCGGAATGTTGCAAACCTTGGCTTTGCATCATTCCGCCCCAAGGAAAGACGGGCAGGATGCCCGTGCTTTCCGTAAAGTCAGTCCAGGAAGCCGGAGAGTTCTTCGCTGCGGGCTGGGGCCTGGAGTTTGCGAACGGCCTTGGCTTCGATCTGCCGAATGCGTTCGCGGGTCACTTTGAAGATGTGGCCCACTTCTTCCAGGGTGTAGCTGTAGCCATCACCGAGGCCGTAGCGGAGTTTGATGATCTCACGCTCACGGTATGACAGGCTCTTGAGCACCTTGCTGATGCGGTTGCGGAGCATCTCTTGGGCGGCACCGACCGCTGGGTTTTCAGCACCAGTGTCCGGGAGCAGGTCGCCGAAGTGGCTGTCTTCACTGTTGCCAACCGGCCGGTCGAGGCTGATCGGGTAGCGGCTCATCGCCGTGACTCGTCGGGTCTCGTCAACCGGGGTGCCGGCGCGGGCGGCGATCTCTTCGATAGTCGGCTCGCGGCCGTACTCTTGGAGTAACTGGCGGGCAACATTTCGCACCCGGCTCATTGTTTCGACCATGTGCACGGGAATGCGAATGGTTCGGCTCTGGTCGGCAACGGCGCGGGTGATTGCCTGCCGAATCCACCAGGTGGCGTAGGTGCAGAACTTGAAGCCACGGCGGTACTCAAACTTGTCCACGGCCCGCATCAGGCCGGCGTTGCCTTCCTGGATGAGATCGAGGAAGGAGAGACCGCGGTTGCGGTACTTCTTGGCAATCGAGACGACCAGTCGCAGGTTGCCCTCGGAGAGACCCCGTTTGGCCTTCTGGTAGCGGGCGAAGATCTCGTTGATCTCATTCATTCGCCGTTTCAGGCTCCGCGGCGTTTCCTGGCAGGCTGTCAGGATCGCGCGGTACTCATCGACAAGCTGCTGCCGGTTGGAGGGCGGCTGCTTGGTTCGTTTATGGGCGTCAATCTTCGTCTTGAGTTCTTTGAGGCGACGCACAAAACCATTCAGTGTCGGAATCATCGCCTCGACGCGTTGGGTCCGTAGGCCCAGTTCCTCAATCAGGCGGACGCACCGCTTTCGGCGCCGGCCCAAGCTGGCCCACGCTTGGCGGCGTTCGGTCACCCGGGACCTTTTCGAAAGGGCGATGCGGTAGTCGGCCTTGTTCTGGCGGATCAACACCTCAAGGGTGCGAAGGTTGTGCGGCAGTCGACCGAGAATCTGTTCCTTCTCGAGTCTGTCGGTCACTGACACCTGTACCGTCCGGTCAAAGGGCAGTTCACCTCGGTGTACCCGAGCGAGCACCTTGTAGGCATTCAGGCAGACGTATTCACACTCAAGCAGCTTGGCGCGAAACTGCGCGCGAGTCGTCTCGATCTGGCGAGCGAGATAGATCTCTTGAGCCCGGGTGAGCAGGGGGATCTCGCCCATCTGCGTCAGGTACATCCGCACGGGATCATCCGACCAGTTCTCCACCTGTTCGGTCAGCCCATCATCGGCGTCGCTCTCGGCGTCATCGCTGCTCGCCCGGCTGCTGCTGGCAGATCCACCCGCCGGCGAGCTGATCGCATTGTCGTCTGCCGAATCATTCAGTCTGCTGCTGTTGTCGTCATGCTCAAGAATGGCATCCGCCTCTTCGGCATCGGCCACCTTGTCACCGAGTTCCTCGACTTCCCGGGGACGGGCGACAACGTCATCTTCAAGCTCATCAAGCAGCGAGTCGTACAAGGGAGAACTCCTTTAGTTTCCTGCGATCGACAGATCGGAACGTGTGCAAAATCCTAGTTGGCTGTGGCCAGGATGCCAGTCGGTGCCCACCAGGGTCGCCGCTGGGGCGATTGGGGGGAGGAGCCGCTGGCGAGCGGGCGGTCTTCAAATGGGCGTGGGCATTGGCGGGATATTGTTGCGGGTGTGTCTGCTCGCTGGCCGGGATCCATGATTTCCCGCCGGCAGCCGAACAGGACCTGCGAGGTCTCATCCGGCTTGCCCTCGGGCAACGTCATCATTCGCGTGGACGACAGTGTGATTCAAGTAGCGAACAAGTCCAGTGGGAGAAAAAAGCCTCGATTTTTCGAGGAACGGCGAGGTTGGGAGGCTGAGGTAAAAAGCGCGGCTGGCAGTTGGCCGAGTCCACCGCGAGATGCAATGAACTAGGCCGCCGAAACTCCCCGATCCCTCGAAGGGGGCGGGGAACGACGGGACATGGGTGGCATCCGTGGGGGTTGGAGGACGGTCGGATGCTGAAAACACGAGAAAAGACGGACGAAAAGGGGGGCCACGCGGGCTGCTAAACTGCTGCTCGGTGGGCATACGAGTATGCAGCCATCCGGGGCAGAAAGCCAACTTTTCTGATGGCAAACCGCGCGCAAAATAGTGGTCGTGCCACTGCCGGTGGTAAAACAGACCGGCGGCAGGGGCTCTGCCGACCCCATGGGAGGAGAGAGGGCGTGAAAAAGTATCGTCTGGACTGTCAATGTGGTGCCACGCTGCCGGTCGGTGGAGGCCAGGCAGGTGATCAGGTGGCCTGTCCAGCCTGTGGCCAAACGCTGGCGGTCCCCACCCTTCGGGAATTGAGCAAGCTGCCGTTCATGGCAGATTCCGCTGCCGGGAACCAACGTTCCTGGGATCTTTCCAAGGGCTTGCTCCTCGTCGGCGGATTACTTGCGGTGCTGTCCTGGGGGGCTGCAGCCTGGCTCAGGATGCCGGTTGAGTCACCGGTTGACCCGGAAATGATCCGGAAAAACGTCCTGGAGAGCAGTGATGCGGAGATCTACGACGCCTGGAAGAACCACTTTTCAACATCCACGGTGTCGCGGGCACCAATGGTGGTCGAGAAACTCTTTGCCCAGTCCGTCCAACTGAAGCGTGGGCTTTCCGTCGCCCTGCTGATCGGCGGTGGAGTGGGTGCAGCGATTGGCCTCGCGGGTGCCGCTGGGGTTGGCCGCCGTCGCGGTTGAGGGCCCTCAGAACGCCTTTGTGGCGGCTTGAATCCAAGCTGTGACCGCTGGTGGGCATGGGACCGCAACGGCTCATCCAGCCAGAGACAGCCCAGAGCTTCGGCGGGCTTCTCGGACCTAGCGTGACCGCTGCGGGCGGGCGGCAGACCGCTGCTGAGAGCTTCCCTGACGGCTCGCCTGCCGCTTCTCCTGCTCGGTCTCCTCCGGTTCGGGATTCCGATTGCGGAAACTTCGCCACTCTTCTCCCATTGCAGAGAGGCCAGCGGACAGGTTGGGGAAGAGCGATCGCAGCATCGGCTCCCGTTCAGCCGGCTCGCTTGTGGTGTCCGCAGTCGCAGCCTGCCGGTTTACCGGTGGCCGCGGCGGCTGGCTGCCGCGGGTGGCCGACCGAGTGGACTTCGGCGCGTTCCCGGCAGTGGCCTGCATGAGCTGTGTCGGCTGTCCGGTTCGGTTTGCGGTGGCCCGCGGGGGAGCCGCCGGCGTCGGCTGGCTGGTGGTTCGCTGGGATCCAGCCGTCGTCTGAGGGAGTGGCTTGACGCCGCCTCGACTCTGAGCGGAGCTGCGATCGGGCTGTCGCTGAGGGGCCACTGGCGGCTCCTGGCGAGTGAATGAATGATCCACCTGCAGGGCAATCCGTTCTGGCACCACGAGGTAGCGCATTGTGCTATTGCTGTTCGCTGCCGGGGTCGGTTCGCTACCCGCCCTGCTGAGAACGCTGGCAGTCGAAGAACTAGTCAGGCCGGCCGTGGGCGTGCCAGCCGATTCGGCTTGGGCAAGAACTGATGCGGTCACATCGACCGGTTCCACGGCGGTGGGAACTGCCGCTGGGGTTGCAGGCTCCGCCGGGCTCGCGGTTTCGGCAACCGTCTCGGCCGGCGCGGCAGGTGCCTCTGCAGTAACCTCGGGCGTCTCCGTTGGCGTCGTGGCCGCCAGTTCAGGGGCTGGTTCAGCGATTGCCGCTGGCTCCTGCGGAGCTGGTGTCTCGGCAGTGGCAACGGCCGTTGCTTCAGGCTGTGGGGCAGTGGTCGTTGGCGGCTCAGCCAACGTGTCCTCAGCCACGGTCGCCGCTTCGGCAGTGCGGGCAGGTTTGGCCGCGACCGATTCGGCGGCGACCGGTTCGGATGCCGTGGCGGTATCACTCACCGGCTTGGCTTCAGCGGCTGCAAATTGGTGCGGTGCGTCACTGTCCTCAACCGGTACCGTGGCTGGTGTGGGGGTTGCGGCAACAGGCGGCTCCTCTGTGGCGATCTCAGGCTGAGTGGTGTCGGTGGCGACGGTTTCAGCCGCAGCCGCCGGTTCCGGAACGGCAGGCGTCGGGGACGCGGCTGCCACGCTGCTCGCGGGAGCATTTCTATCTGCCTCGGGGGCTGGGCTCTCCACCAGCGTAGGTTTGCGTTTCGGGGCGGGAGCAGCGGCGGCCTGAGTGGCCGGCGCCGCTTTCGCTTTCACGGGCGCAGGGGCGGCATAGGGCACGAAGGCTGGGGCAGCTGGTTTTTGGGGCTTGGTTGGCGAGCTTTCGGCAGGCTGCGCAGCGGCAGCGAGCTGTTGCGTCGGCTCTGGTTGAACCTCGGCCAGTTGCAGCGACAGAATCGGCTGTCCTTCCTCCACTGGATGGCGGAGCACCACATGTTCAAAATTTGCATCGGCACGCAGGGCCGTTGAGGGCATCATGGCGGTCGGCCAATCCTTGAGCGCGACGTCATAAATGCTGACCGGAGCGCCCTTGGGGAGGGAACGCAGGGCAACAAAGATCGGCTCACTCTCAACCTGCGGGACAGACTGGGCCAGATGCACATCAAACGCGCGATTGACCGCCACCGCCGCTGCCGCTCCGGCCAAAAAGGCGGCGGCGAACACAGTCGATGCCTTTGGCCGGTGGAGGGTTGAAGAGGAAGATTTTTTCGTCGCGGTGGTACTCATGGT
>WTHB01000024.1:0-1365 GCA_011523305.1 Planctomycetaceae bacterium
GGGGTGATGCTCTGGCTTTGAACGGCTGCTTTCACCACGGCATGGATCTCATCCTCACTAATCGCCTCTTCGGAGAGCATTTTCTCCATCAGGCTGTCGGAGTACATGGAGAGGCTCTCAAGCATCGCATGCCGCTGTTCGTCAGCTGGCCCCTTGAGTTCCGCGGGGATGTCTTCAACGCGAACCGTTTCGCCATTGTCCCCGTCGAAGTAGATTGCCCTCATCGAGACCAGATCAATGACGCCCTCAAGGTGATCCTCTTTGCCGATCGGCAGTTGCATCGGGATGGCATCGACCTCGAGTTTGTCTCGAAGTTGTTTCACAACCCGATGGAAATCGGCCCCGGTGCGGTCCATCTTGTTGATGAAGGCGAGTCGCGGAATCTTGTACCGTTTCATCTGTCGATCGACAGTCATCGACTGGCTCTGGACGCCACCCACCGAGCAGAGCACGAGCACTGCGCCATCAAGCACACGGAGGCTGCGTTCAACCTCGACAGTGAAGTCAACGTGGCCAGGAGTATCGATCAGGTTGATGGGGTGGTTCTTCCATTCAACGCTGGTGGCAGCAGAGGTAATCGTGATACCACGCTCCCGCTCGAGATCCATGTGGTCCATGGTTGCGCCGTCGCCATCGCCCTTCACTTCCTGGATGCGGTGGATGCGACCGGCGTAGAACAGAATCCGCTCGGAGAGCGTTGTCTTACCGGAGTCGATGTGGGCTGAGATACCGATATTGCGGAGTTTGGAGAGATCCATGGACGTTGGTCTGCCTTGGAGGCGTTGTGCGAGGGTAGGGGAAGGTCGAACGCGTTGTGGCAATCGACGGGGTGATCGCCACCGAACTACATTCGGTCGCCGGCAGGGGTGGGAACCGCGAGGATGGAACGCCGGCGTTCCATCCAGAAGGAATATACTCCCTCAATGTGGTTCGTGACAGGCCCGCTTCCAGAAGCTCTCGGACGGCTGCTGGGTGCAGGTGGCCGGCCCAACCAGGCACCCTGAATGAGTACTCGCGGACGACTCGCCCCAACGCCCACTGGTCTGCTCCATGTGGGCCATGCCCGGACCTTTGCCTTGGCTGCCGCCCGGGCACAGGGCGACCTTGTGCTGCGGATGGAGGACCTCGACATCGCTCGTTGCCGGCCAGAATATGCGGTGGCGGCCCTTGAGGACCTGCGGTGGCTCGGTCTGGACTGGCGTGAGGGGCCTGACTGCGGGGGGGCGTGTGGGCCCTATACCCAGCATGTGCGGGCTAGCCTCTATCAGGATGCTTGGCGTCGACTCGCCGAGGCGAGGGCGATCTACCCCAGTCCCCAGTCACGGCGGGACCTGGAAAAGGCCGGCGGTGCCCCCCATCCCGGCG
>WTHB01000024.1:1465-20520 GCA_011523305.1 Planctomycetaceae bacterium
GAGGTGGTTCGTGGCGAGGATCTCCTGACGAGTACCGCCCGCCAAGTGCTGCTCTACGAGGCACTCGGCTGGCTGCCGCCCCGGTTTTATCACGCCCCTTTGGTCCGGGACGAACGCGGCAACCGGTTGGCCAAACGGACCGGCGGTCTGGCTATTCGCGACCTGCGAGAAGCAGGCCTGTCGGCCGAGGCCATCCTCGGTTGTCCGCTTGAGAAACTGGCCTTGTTGGCAAGTGGGCCCCCTGGGACTCGAACCCAGAACTTACGGTTTAAAAGACCGCTACTCTAACCAATTGAGTTAGAGGCCCGTGTTGTGGGTGCCGGCCGCAGTCCGCCCGAAGCGGATTGGTTGCGGAAGGCCCGCAGAGACTGACGTGCTCGTTGACGCCAAATCTCCGCCGAAGGAGCAGTGCCCGAGAGAGGACTTGAACCTCCACCCAGTAACCTGGACAAGAACCTGAATCTTGCGCGTCTGCCAATTCCGCCACTCGGGCATGTGGGGCGTTGTCGAGATTGCTCTCGAGCACGTTGATGCTACCAGCCCCCATGCCGGAGGCAAGGGACCATCGCCGTGAGGGCGAGCAGATCTCAAAAAACGGCTATTCGGGAAACAGCCGTGTCGACAGGTAGCGTTCGCCCAAGTCAGGCAGAACCACGACAACCATCTTCCCAGCGTTTTCGGGCCGGCGAGCGACCTCCAGCGCAGCCCAGGCGGCGGCCCCGCAGCTGATGCCACACATCAGGCCTTCGCGTTTGGCCAGGCCTCGGGCGGTCTCAATGGCGTCCTCGTCGTCCACCTTGACCACCTCGTCGATGATGTCGAGGTTGAGAATGTCGGGAATGAAGCCGGCTCCGATGCCCTGAATGGTATGGCGTCCCGGCTGGATCGCCTGGCCGGCTAGCTTTTGGGTGATCACCGGACTGTTGAGCGGTTCAACGGCGACAACCTTGAGTTCGGGCTTCTTCGCCTTGAGGGCTTCGCCGCAGCCGGTGATGGTGCCACCGGTGCCGACGCCACAGACGAGGATGTCGACCTGCCCGTTGGTGTCGGCCCAAATTTCCTCTGCCGTGGTGCGGCGGTGGACGTCAGGGTTAGCCGGGTTCTTGAATTGTTGGGGCATGAAGAACTGACTGCCTGAGGTCGAGATTTCTTCCGCGTGCCGAACTGCGCCGGGCATCCCCTCGGCTGCCGGGGTCAGGACCAATTCAGCACCCAGTGCTTTGAGCATCCGCCGGCGCTCCAAACTCATGCTCTCCGGCATCGTGACCCGCAGTTTGTAGCCACGGGCGGCGCAAACGTACGCCAGCCCAATCCCAGTATTTCCACTTGTCGGTTCAATCACGATGGTGTCGGAGCCGAGCAGTCCGTCTTTCTCGGCGGCATCGATCATTGAACAGGCGATTCGGTCCTTGACGCTCCAGAGGGGGTTCATGTTCTCGATCTTGCCGATGACCGAGGCGTGACAGCCCTCGGTGAGCCGCTGCAGACGCACCAGGGGCGTACGGCCAATGCACTGCGTGATGTTGTCGCGAATCCCCATTGATGTCACTGAAGCGGTCATGGACGCATTTCCTCCTAGCTGGTGAAATCCCGATAATCGGCATTATCGGCAATCTCGCCGTCGCGGTGGAGCAAATTCTTTGTCGATTCCTTGCGGGAGCGGGCCTGTTGGCGAAGCAGGTCTGCGGCTAGCACAGGTTCATGATTCACCCCGAGAGAGGGGTCTTCGCGGTCGCCTCCTGCTGCCCAGATTGTTCTTGATCCACCTCGCCAGACGGCCTACCTTCCCGGGGCCTCCAGTCCGAGCTGAAGGGTGGAGGCGACCGGACATGACATCCGCAAGGAGGGCGACGGGATGACAGGGATGGTGCTGCAGAGAAGTGGCTGGCCGCTGGTGCTCGGTTTGAGTGGTGTGTTGGCTCTGGGGTTCTGCCCAACGCTCGCGGCAGCCGAGCCGGCCGGGGCTGCCGCCAAGCCGGCCGCCGTTGTCAACGGCACGGATATCACCCAGCAGCAACTGGCCGATGCCTGCCTTGCCCGATACGGCTCGGTCGTGGTGGGGACGCTGATCAACAAGTCGATTATTGAGCAGGCGTGTCTGCAGCAAGGCATCGTCGTCACGGACGCTGACGTTGCCCAGGAAATCGACGCCATGGCCCGTCGCTTCAGCGTGCCACGAGAGCAATGGCTGGCATTGATTCAGCGGGAGCGTGGAGTCACCGAACAGCAGTATTGCAGCGATATTGTCTGGCCGATGCTTGCCCTGCGACGGCTGGCTCGGGACAGCTTTGAACCGACTGACCAACAGATTGAGGAACAATTTCAAAATCAGTACGGGCCGACGGTGAAGGCCCGCATCATCGTCGCGTCATCCCAGGCAGAGGCTGAGGCGATCCGTGCCGAGGTTGTGGCGGCCCCAGATACGTTTGGGGCAGTGGCTCGGGAAAAGTCGATCGACGTCGGCAGTGCCAGTGTCGGCGGATGGGTGCAGCCAATTCGGCGCTGTTCCGGATCGCCTGCCTTCGAGGCAGTTGCCTTCGGACTGACAGAGGGGGGTATTTCCGAGGTGGTGCAGGTTGCTGACCAGTTCATCGTGATCAAGTGCGAGGGGCATCTGCCTGCCGCAGACGCGACTCTGGCTGCTGTTCGTCCCCAACTTGCGGAGGCACTTCGCGAAAAGCAGGCCCGCCTCCAGTCGACCAATGTTTTTGAGCAGTTGCAGCAGGTGGCCACAATTGAGAATGTGCTCAACGATCCGGCACAGCAGGCTGCGGCACCTGAGGTGGCTGCCCGGGTCAACGGTCAGCCAATTCCGCTTGCGGCGGTGCGTGACGTCTGCCTTGAGCGGTACGGCCGGGATGTGCTCGACGGACTGATCACTCGGGCCCTGCTCGATCAGGAGTTGGCCCGAGCGGGGGCAGCCGTCACCCAAGCAGACCTCGACGCCGAGGTGGCCCGGGCCGCAGAAACGCTCGGCTTCATGACTCCCGAGGGGCAGCCGGACGTGGCAGCCTGGATTGAGCGTGTTTCTCGAGAACAGAAGCAGCCAGCTGCCTTCTATCTCACCGATATCGTCTATCCGACGGTTGCCCTGAAAACATTGGTAGGCACCGTGGCCGTCACCCGAGAGGACCTCGACAAGGCCTTCACAGCGACGTTTGGGCCACGGGTTCGCTGCCGGGCGATTGTTCTCGATAACCAGCGGAGGGCCCAGGAAGTCTGGCAACTGGCGCGGCAGGAGCCGACTGCCGAGAGGGTCGGTGATCTCGCGGAGCAGTATTCGGTCGATCCGACCAGTAAGGCGTTGCGAGGTGAGGTCCCTCCCATCCAGCGATTCGGGGGGCAGCCTGCGCTCGAACGGGAAGCCTTCGGGCTCAAGCCCGGCGAGTTGTCGGGCGTCATTCAGATTGCAGATCGGTTCATGGTGCTGTTTTGTGAGGGGCACACCACCCCGGTTGAGGTCACCTTTGACGAGGTTCGCGACGAACTCTTCCGCGATATCCATGAGAAGAAACAGCGGATCGAGATGGCCCGGTTTTTCACGCACCTGCAGGAATCGGCCGCGATAGATAATTTTCTGGCTGGTACCAGCCAGTCACCAGCAGCGAGAAGCCCAGATCGCCTGCCGGCAGGAAGTGAGCTGCCTGCGTCAACGCTGACCCGTCGAGAGGCCAAGGAACTGGCCTCGCCACGGGCCGGCAGCCGGCAGCAGCCGGCTGGAGCGGTGACCCCGGCAACATTTGAGGCGCCGGTGACCAGCGGCGGCAATCGCTAGTGGGCTGCTGACGGTGGTCCCAGCCCGGGACGCCGCCGCAGACTCCCAGTCGAGGCCGGTCGGCGGTACGATAGAGGTTCCTCTTTTCGTGGAAGCCTCATGAATCAGCCCACCTCACAGCCTGCGTCAGAAATGGTCCCGCCCCGCGAAGGGTCGGCTGTTGCTGCTGATCTGCCGCCGACCTTTCCGGTCGCCTCCCGGATCGAACAGCTACCTCCGTACCTGTTCGCCCGCATCAATAAGCTGACGTATGACAAGCGGCGGGCGGGGTGTGATGTCATCGATATGAGCATGGGCAATCCGACGGATCCGCCGGCCCAGTTCATCATCGACAAACTGGCTGAGGCGGCAAACGATCCGCGGAATCACGGCTACGCCCCGGCGACCGGCATCGCCAGCCTGCGGCGGGAGGTCGCCTCACGGTATCTCCGCAAATGGGGCGTTCGCCTCGACCCCGAAACCGAGGTGATTAGCACGCTGGGATCGAAGGAGGGGTTCGGCCATCTCTGCCTGGCACTGATCAATCCGGGTGATGACGTCATCGTACCGGCCCCATCGTATCCATCCCATGTCTACGCCGTGGCACTTGCCTCAGGCAATCCGCTCGCGATTGACACCACGCAGCCTGATCGGTTTCTTGGCGAGGTTGCGCGGCGGTGTGAGAGTCCGGCTGGACCGCCAAAATTGCTTGTCGTCAATTTTCCGCACAATCCCTCGACCACCGTTGTCGAGCCCGCGTTCTATCGGGATGTCGTCGCATTGGCCAGGCGCCACAGTTTTCCAGTGATCTCTGACTTGGCCTACTCCGATGTCGCCTTCGATGGCTACGAGACGCCGAGCATTCTGGCGGTGGAAGGGGCGAAGAAGTTCGCTGTTGAGTTCACGACGATGAGCAAGGGCTACAGCATGGCTGGCTGGCGAGTCGGGTTTTGTGCAGGAAACCCCCAGATCGTCAAGGCGCTCAGTACGATCAAAACCTACTACGACTACGGAATGTTCCGACCAATCCAGATTGCCGCCGTGGTTGGCCTGCGGGATGGGGAAGCCGAGGTGGTCGCCCAGTCTCAGGTTTATCAGCGGCGGCGTGACGTGCTTTGCGAGGGGCTCGCGCGGATCGGGTGGCCGGTTGAGGTCCCCAAGGCGAGCATGTTCGTCTGGGCCCGGATACCAGCCGTTTTTGCGGACCGCATGAACAGCATGGACTTTGCAGCAAAGTTGCTTGAGGAAGCAGACGTGGCGGTCAGCCCGGGGGCTGGCTTTGGTCCCGCCGGTGAGGGCTTCCTGCGGATGGCGCTGATTGAAAATGAAAACCGGATCCGGCAGGCGGTTAAACAGATCGGTCGGGCGATTGGCGGTGAACTGCGATCAGCCGGTGGCCCGGGCCAAGCCAGCTGATGCAGTTTACCTCGTCGCACGGTGCATTGCCTGTGCTGCTGCGATCACCCCAGTTCCAGTTCCGGAAGAATAGCCTCGATCTCGGCAGCCTCGCGGAGTTTTTCGAGCGCCTTGGCCTCGATCTGGCGGACCCGTTCTTTGGTTACGCCGAGAGCTGAGCCGACCTCTTTGAGAGTCTGGGGGTCGTGCTCATGGTTGAGCCCATAGCGGCGAATGATGATCGTCTGCTCGCGCGAGTCGAGTCGATCCAAGAATTGCTCGATCTGGTAAAGCCGATCAGACTCGGCCAGCCGCCGCTGGGTTTCGTCGCCTCGTTCATCGGGAGCAGCCTGCAGTAGTTCCATGTCAGCAGCACGAAACCGGTCACGGCGTTTGTGCTCATCCGGAATCGTGCGGGCATAGTTCTTCATGATTGCCCAGGAGGCATAGGTGCTGAACTTATTACCCCGGGCGTAGTCGAATTTTTCGACTGCCCGCATCAGCGACATATTGCCGTCACTGACGAGGTCGAAAAAACTGTCGGAGGCGGTCACCCGTCGCTTGGCGATCGAGACAACAAGTCGCAGGTTCGCCCGAACGATTCGGTTCTTCAGGTCAACGATCTCATCGTAAAGCGTCTCAATCTGGTCCATCAGGCGGGCGCTCGGGCGCTCGGGCCGGAGTTGCTCCCGGAGGAGTGATGCCCGGTACTTCAGGTAGTTGAACTTGCGGAACAACCAGACCTCCTGCTCGCGGGTGAGCAGCGGAACCTCGTAGAGACTGGCCAGGTATGCCGGCAGGCCACTGGGGCGGCGAACCCGCTTGGTCGCGTCAGGATTGGCGGGATAGGGCTGAAAGACAACCTTCTCAGCGCTTTTCCTCGCAAACAACGCATTGGGCATGTAGTCAAGCGGGAGTTCGGCAATCGCATTGGCACGCTCGGCCAGGATCACCCGGTAGATACTTGCCTTGCTGCGGCGATACCGCCGGGCGATCGATTCGACCGACTCGCCCTGTTGGTAGTGCTGGAAAATGCGGACACAACTCTCGGGACGGAGTTTGCCATCGGACCCAGGGAAGACCGCGGAGTCCGGGTGCTCCTGGTCATGCCGCTTGATTGTGTACCGGATCGTTTCGACGCTGCGGTTGAGTCGTCGGGCGATCCGGCGGTGGACGTCGGCCGGGCAGGCCCCGGCGATGGCAAGCCGCCGGGCCCAGGCGATGATTCGGCCGTGCTCATCCTCACTGAGCTGGCTGAAGCGACTTCCCCGCTGAATCCGCAGGGGGTTCTCGCGGACGAACTGCTCGACGGCACTGGCGAGAAAGCCGACCCGCTTGCGGCCATCGATCACGACTCGTTGGGCAACCAGGCCGTGATCCCGCCACCTGGAAATGGTCTTGGTCGAGACGTTGAATCGCTGTGCCAAATCTTCGATGGAAAGAACCTCGTCCCCTGCAGGAACTCCCGGGGTATGGGGAGTCTGGTTCGAGGCAGCCGCGCCACCACGAAAGGCATCGTCACTGTACAGCCGGACAGATGGAACGGAAATGGTGAAGGCGTTGGAACGCATAAGACTCCTCCGTGGCGGATGTGCCTGCTCTCACTGATTGCCGGAGTGCCTGAGCGGACCGCCAACGACGTCGGACGGTTCCAGCAGGCATTCCAGAGGCAGTTTCGAACTGGTCACCCCAAAAAAGACAAATCGAACAGCCCAGCGTCCACGCTCTCGGGAACATCCTTGCTCCCCTCCACACCTTTGCTTGCGGACGCTTTCTTTATACGGGCGAGATGACAAAACGGTTCGCAGAAAAAGACGTTTTCTTGAGTTTTTGCCCAACTGTCCGCACAATCGTCCCAGTCGCCTTTTCCGAAATCTTCCGTAAGTCTCTGCGATGAAAAGACTTACGGTTTTCTGGCTGAGCTCCGGGCGATTTCATTCAGAGCGATTTTTTGTGGAGATAGGTTGCTTTTTGGAGGACGAAACAAAAGGGGACACTTGGTATCCTGGCGGTCTCCAAACTGTCGTTCGAACCACCTGTCGTGGCAGGGAAGGGGTTCTTCCCAAGTTCAGGTCGAGCCGGATGGAAGCGGCTACCGATGCACTCTTTCAGCGTCAGGCTGGCAATTCTGGCTGGCTGAGAAGGAGGGCGGGCATGGGAGCGGATATCTCCGGGTGGGTCGCCCGGGTGAGCCTTATGGGCCTGTTGGTTGCGAGTGGCATGGTTCGGCTGGCGGCGGCTGGAGGTCAATACCCGGGCAAGGTCGACCAGGAGTCGGTGTGGCTGGTGGATGTGAATCTGTCGGTGGGCGGGGTGTTGCGGATGCCGGCTGGTCCGGCCGCATTTTCTGGCGACGATGAGCCGCAGCAAGAGGACGGGCCGGGAGCAGCCAGCGGGCTCACCGTTGCCGTGACCGAGCAGCCGATTCGGGCGGAGTCGCACCTAAGTTTTCACCAGCGTCCAGCGGGCTTGGCGGACAGCGGTGAGTCGGTGTTGCCGGGGGCGGTTCGGCAGTATCAGCAGGCCGAGGCGAGGCTCACGGTGGGAGACACTGAGACGACGGTGTCGCTGGCTTCGGACGCGGAGTTCGTGCACGTTCGTGGCGACAAGGGCAGCCTGCAGGCATGGCTTGCGGAAGGCTTTTTGACGCAGGCCGAGCATGATCTGATCGTTGTTCCGTTCGATCCGCTGCTGGCGGCTGCCCTGAAGCCTCCGGCGGATGCCACTAGCGGTGATACCTGGGCGATTGATCAGGAGGCCGCAGCAGGCTTGCTCTGCATCGATGCCGTCACGGCAGGGCGGGTGGATGCGACGATTGGGGAGGCCGCCGATAATGCTTCCGTCAGCGAGGTCTTATTGACGGGGACGATTGCCGGGGCCGTCGCTGGCGTGCCGACAGCAATTGAGGTGCATGGAACGTACGACTGGTCCCGCGGCACGGGGCTTACCGCTCTTGTGGTGGATCTGCGTGAGACGCGTCAGCCCGGGCATGTCGCCCCCGGCTTTCAGGTTGAAGCCCGGCTCACGGTGAACTGTCGCCCGGCCACAGGGGCTGAGCCCGCGAAGCGACTGGCAAAGGTGTCTGTGGTGAGCACGGGGGCTGGTGGCCGGTTCCGGAGGGGGCCGGGCCGTCCCGGCGGTCGGTGGCTGGTCGATCCCCATGCGCGCTATGACCTCATCTACCCTGATGCGTGGCATCTGATTGAGCAGGGAGGGGAGCGGGCGACGCTGCGATTGATCGACCGCGGGGCACTTATCGGGGAAGTTGTCATTAGGCCGCTGCCCCCGACGGATACGCCTCTGACGCTTGAGGCATTGCAGGGGGATATCGAACGGTCCTTGGCCGAGCAGTTCAGTCACCTCGTCGCGGCCGCGGAGTCGCAGCGGAGCGACGGGACGACGATTCTTCGGGTGGCCTCGGCCGGGGAGGATGCTGGCCTTCCGTTTGAGTGGATCCATTACCACGTCAGTGCCGCAGACGGGCCACGGGTCAGCCTGTCGTTCATGGTCGAGTCCCGACATCGGCAGCGGTTTGCAGAGGCTGATATGAGGCTGGTTGAGGGGCTTTTCCTGCCACCGCAGTGACAGTTCTGGGGCCCGGAAGCCGCCGCTCACGAGCCAGAGCACAACCGCTTGACGCCCCCCCGGTCTGCTTGAAATACTATTGTCTCTGTGCCAAGGGCTTTGCTGGGGCGTGTTCCCCAGTGGTTGTTCAGCCGCATACGCGGTGGTGAGATGCCTATTTGGTAGGAAAGGAGCTGTGCCGAGGTCTGAGGTGCGTGGAGACATCCAGCCCGCCCGGTGGCAGCCGTCACGGGTTTGGAGTGTCAGGCCATCGAGAAACAGCATCGCATTAACGAACAGATCCGGATTTCTCCGGTTCGTGTGATTTCCGCGGACGGCGCTCAACTCGGAATTATCCCGACGGATGAGGCACTTGCGGAGGCGCAATCAGCTGGGCTCGATCTGGTTGAGGTCGCCCCGAATGAGCGGCCTCCCGTCTGTCGGATCATGGATTTCGGCAAATTCAAATACCAGCAGAAAAAGAAGCAGCACAAGACACACGTTCATCAGACAAAGCTCAAGGAGATCAGACTGCGGCCCAAGACGGGCGAGCACGACATCGAATTTAAGATCAACAAAGCCAAGACGTTCCTGGGTCACAAGGACAAAGTGACGGTATCAGTCATTTTTCGCGGGCGAGAAATGGCTCATATTGATGAAGGACAACGCATCATGCGGCAGGTGATCGAGCAGTTGGATGAGATCAGTAAAGTCGAATCACCCCCGCAGCAGACTGGCCGGCGGTTGATTTGCACATTGGCCCCGAAATAATCGATTGGTTCTGGGGTGAACCAAACGCAGCAGACCGTTCCGACCACGTTTCAATAAGGATTTGCCGGCATGCCGAAGCAGAAGACACACAAAGGAACCAAGAAACGGTTCAGAGTCACAGCAAGTGGCAAGGTGAAGCATCGGCGGAGCGGCACGAGCCACCTTCAGGTACGGCTTTCCGCAAAGCGAAAACGAGACCTGCGGGGCACGGGTGTGTTGGCAAAGTCCGACACGGCCAACATTGTCGAAGCCCTGGCTGCCAACAGTTATTGAGTTGGAAGCGAGTTGGGTTGCCTGCTGGGATGGCCGGGCCAACTCGTTTCACTTCTAAACACCTCACACGAAGGATTTTTTGATGCGTACGAAGAATGTTGTCCCCCGGCAGCGGGCCAAGAAGCGGCTCTTCAAGCGGGCCAAGGGTTCCGTTGGTGGTCGCAGTCGTCTGCTGCGAACGGCGAAGGAATCGGTCATTCGGGCTGGTGTCTTTGCTCATCGTGACCGCCGCCGACGGAAGCGGGACTTTCGTCGGCTCTGGATCATCCGAATCAACGCGGCCTGCCGCGAGCGGGGCCTCCGTTACAGTCAGTTCATTGCCGGGCTTGAGAAGATCGGATGCGAACTCGATCGCCGGACATTGGCCGAGATGGCCGTGCTCGATCCGACCGGCTTTGACGCTGTCGTGGTGAGTGTCCGGCAAGGGATGGGCTTGCCGGAGCCTGTCGGCGCCTGATGCGGGCGTTCTCTCGTGATGCCCTCGACTACGGCAGCCGCTTGTGACGAACCTCCCGCTCGACGCCTTCACCGCCGAACTTCAACGGTTGCACGCCGAAGCGGGACAGGTGCTCACCGCAGTCGCTGATGATACCGCGCTGGAGCTTGCTCGGGTCACGTTTTTGGGCGCAAAGAGTGGCCGCATCAGGCAGGTGCAGAAGGGGCTCGGCCAGGTCGCCAAAGAGGACAAGCCAGCAGCAGGCCGGCAGTTCAATGCGGTCAAGACTGCCGTTGAGGAACTCTTTGCCGACGCCCAGCAGCGAATTGACGCTGGGGCATCGCCCGGCGCTGTGGAGGCGGTCGACGTCTCCCTGCCTGGCACACCGCTTCGGCTTGGCCGTGTTCATCCGCTGACCCAGACCATTCGTCGGGTGGCGGCGATCATGGGATACCTTGGGTTTGAGGTGGTGGAGGGGCCGGAGGTTGAGGACCAGTGGCACAACTTTGAAGCGCTAGCGATTCCGGCTGAGCACCCAGCCCGCGATCCGCTCGACAACTTCTACATTTCCGTCGCCCAGGCGGCTGAGCCACTCCTTCTTCGGTCACAGACCAGCACGGTGCAGATTCGGGTGATGGAGCAGCGGGAGCCACCGCTGCGGATTGTCTCACTGGGGCGGGTGTATCGTCCCGATACGGCTGATGCGACGCACTATCCGATGTTCCATCAGGTTGAGGGCCTGCTGATCGAGCCGGGGACGACCATGGCTCATCTGAAGAGTGTGCTGCGGTCGTTCGCCTCAAGTTTTCTCGGTGGCGATGTCCATGTCCGATTTCGGCCCTCCTTCTTCCCGTTCACCGAGCCGAGCGTGGAGGTCGATATGGAGTGGAATGGCCGGTGGATTGAGATGGGTGGGGCTGGCATGGTCGACCCGGCTGTGCTTGAGGCGGTCGGCTACGACCCCGATGTCGTCAGTGGCTTTGCCTTTGGGTTGGGCGTGGAAAGGATTGCAGCCCGCCGCTTTGGGGTGGCTGACATCCGTGACTTTTACCGCAATGACGTCAGGTTTCTTGAGCAGTTCAGTGATCGGGGGCAGGTATGATTGTTTCCCTCGATTGGCTGGGTGAGTATGTCGACCTGCCACCGGTCGCCGAGATGACCGAGCGGTTGTTGCTTGCTGGCCTCAATCACGAGTCGACTGAGGCTGCAGGAAGCGATACGGCTGTCGATCTCGAGGTGACGAGTAACCGGCCTGACTGCCTTGGCCACATCGGCATCGCCCGTGAGGTTGCGGTGCTCTTTGATCGGCCACTGCGAATGCCTGCGGTTGAGTTGCCGCCGGTCAGTGGGGATGCTCCGGTTCGGGTCACGATTGAAGCTGGAGACATCTGTCCGTTTTATTCGGCCCGCGTGATTCGTGGCGTTGCTGTTGGTCCGAGTCCTGACTGGCTGGTGAGACGCTTGGCAGCGGTGGGCGTCGCCAGCGTGAATAATGTTGTCGACATCACCAACTATGTGATGCTTGAGTGTGGCCAGCCCTTGCATGCCTTTGATCTCAGCCGGTTGGCAGGAAATCAGATTGTTGTCCGCCGGGCGGTGGCAGAAGAGCCGTTTGTGGCGATTAATCACAAGCAGTACGCCTTGACTGATGAGATGTCAGTGATAGCTGATGCGGAACGGCCGGTGGCGCTCGCAGGAGTGATGGGAGGTGCGGAAACCGAGATCACGGAGGCGACCGCTGACGTCCTGCTTGAGTCTGCTCAGTTTGCGCCGCTTCCAGTGCGGGCAGCGGCCCGCGGCCTGGTGCTGGGGAGTCCGTCGTCCTATCGCTTTGAACGGGGGCCCGATCCAGCGGCTGTCGAGTGGGCGAGCAGGCGGGCAGCGGCCCTGATCGTGGAGCTGGCAGGCGGAAGGCTTGACGGGCCGGTGGCCGAGGCGGGGCAGTTGGCCAGTCGTCCGGCGGAGATCATCTTGCGTTCCAACCGCGTGGAGACAGTGCTCGGTGTTGCCGTTGCCTGGGACCGTCAGCGTGAGATCCTCCGCTCGCTGGGGTTTGTGGAACGCGAGGCGATGGCCGATGCATCGCGGTGGGCCGCCCCAACCTGGCGGCGTGACTGCTGGCGAGAAATTGATCTCGTTGAGGAAGTCGCCCGGATTGAAGGCTATGACTGTGTACCCGAAAACGTGCCACTTGCCGCACAGCCAGTCCAGCGATCGCCCCGAGAGCGGACTGTCCGCATGGTGGCAGACGTCTGCGTTGCGGCTGGTTTCTGCGAGGCGATGACACGAAGCGTGGTGGCGGAATCCTTTGAGGCGTTCGACAGCCCCTGGGGTGGCGTGGCACCGCTCGTCTGCCGTCCGCCGCTGGTCCGCGGAGCAGATCACCTCCGTCGGACGCTGATCCCCAGCCTGTTGGAGGCCCGCGTGGGCAGCCTCGCGGCTGGGGCTCCGCACGGTGACCTGTTTGAAATTGCACACGGATACATCATCCGCCCGGAAGACGCGCAGGACGGCGGCTCACCTGTTGAGG
The DNA here is from genome assembly GCA_011523305.1 of Planctomycetaceae bacterium. GTDB lineage: Bacteria > Planctomycetota > Planctomycetia > Pirellulales > UBA1268 > UBA1268. The sequence continues at coordinate 14,189 of WTHB01000024.1, forward strand.
AGCCACTGCTGTTGACGCTCGTGACTGGTGGCGATTTCTTTTGTGGGAAGGGATTGGCGACTGCAGTGCTCGCGCGGTTGGGGCTCCAGGAACGGCCAACTATCGAAAGCGGTGCCACAATGGGCCCGGCCGGTCATGGCGTCTGCTTCCAGCCGTTTGTCAGTCCGCTGCTAGCACCAGGGCGGGCTGCGGAGATCGTGCTGCAACGTTCCGGTTTCCCAACCTGCCGAATCGGAGTTGTTGGGGAAATCTCACCGAGCCTCGGACAGTGTCTCAATGCTGATGAGCATACAGTCGTTGTTGAGTTGCGGATTGATTGCCTCGAGTTCATCGTTGATGAGGAGCCAGCACGTGTCGCGTTGAGCAGTTTTCCGGCCATCCAGCGGGACATCAACCTAGTGGTTGATGAAGCCGTTTCCTGGGGTGACATTGTTGCTGCTGTCGAGTCGACCCGCTGTCGAGAGCTGGAGGCTATTCGGCTGGGTGAGATCTGGCGTGATGCTGACCGGCTTGGTCAGGGCAAGAAGAGTGTCGTCGTCTCGGTGCGGCTTCGCAGTCCAGAGACGACCCTTTCTGCAGAGCAGGCCAACGCTCTCGTTGCGGCCATGGTTGAGGCGTGCACCAGCCGTGTTGGAGCAACCCTCCGGGCGTAGCCCTCTTTGGCGCTGGTAGATTCAATCCCAGTTCCAACGGCCATGGATGGCGTTGGAACGATCAAGCTAGCCCGGCCAGCATGGATGCTGGCCTTGTTGAATCCAGCAACCCTTGGGCGTTGGTGGATTCAACCACCAGTTCCAACGGCCATGGAGGGCGTTGGAACGATCAAACTAGAAATCCGAGAACTGCTCGAACTCGTCGTAGGGGCGGTGCTCGAGATTCACGAATCGCGTGTAGTCATGCTGCCAGAGCAGTTTGACGTCTCCAATTGGGCCATTTCGCTGCTTTGCGATGATGATTTCGGCTTCACCTTTAACCCGTTCGCGATCCTCATCGGTGGTCTGATAGTACTCCTCACGATGGACGAACATGACCACATCGGCGTCCTGCTCGATTGCTCCCGATTCCCGGAGGTGATTGAGACGAGGACGGTTGTCTCGCGAGACCTCTGCCTGCCGGTTCAACTGCGCCAGGCAAAGAATCGGGATGTCGAGTTCACGAGACATCGTTTTCAGGCGACGAGCGATCCGGGCCACCTGTTCCTGCCGGGGGTCGCGGGGATTGTCCGGCTCAATCAGTTGAAGGTAATCAATCACGATCAGTGAAAGCCCTTGTTTCCGCTTGAGCCGGCGGGCAACGGCGGCAATTTCAGTCAGCGTGCGGCCCGGGGTGTCATCAATGTAAAGCGGTGCCGAACTAATTTCGGAAGACTTCTGGACGAGTCGGCGGCGATCCTCCTGCGAGATCGTACCGTTGCGGAGCCGGTGGCCATTGACCTGAGCCGCAGAGCAGAGGAGACGGTCGGCCAGTTCGAGACTGGCCATTTCAAGGCTGACGAACAGCACGGGCTGATGTGTGTCGATGGCGATATGCTCGGCGATGTTCATCGCGAATGCAGTTTTCCCCATACTGGGGCGCGCAGCCAGAATGATCAGTTCTGAGTTATGCAGCCCACCGCAGAGGGTATCGAGGTCAGTAAAGCCTGTCTCCACGCCCCCGAGCGCATGTTCGTGCTTCATGCGGGCGTCCATCCGGATCATCACATCTTCAAGCACTGCCTGAATGGGCTGAGCCTCGGCAGAACTGCGCTGCTCAAGGATCGAAAAGATTTTTTCTTCAGCCTGAGAGAGCAGTTCGCGGGGCTCATCAAAGGCGTCGTAGGCATCCCGCAGGATGTCGGTGCTGGCGTCGATGAGGGAACGCAGCATCGCTTTATCGCGGATGATGCTGGCGTAGTGAGTGGCATGTGCTGCATGCGGAACTGAGTTGATCAGTTCCGCTATGGTGGCGGCTCCACCGATCTGATCGAGATCACCCTTGGTGCGGAGTCGCTCGAGCAGAATCGTGGCATCAATCCGGGCCGCACCGTCGTGCAGATCAAGGAGGTGCCGGAAGATCGTCTGGTGTGCGTCGTCTGCGAAGTCTTCGGGTCGAACCAAGAGGGCAACGTCGTCGCAGACATCAGGCTTCAGCAGGATGCTGCCGAGCACATTTCGTTCGGCCTCCAGATTGCCTGGTCGTCCCCGGCCGGGCAGCGAGTCAGTGGCGACAGCATCGTCCTGCGGCCGCCGCTCCGAACGACGCTTGCCATTGCGCCGATCTGAGCCATTGCGTCCCTTGGCGCCATGTTTCGCCGCGGTTCGCGCTGAATCGGGATAGGGCTGATCCATGGGCGAACACTCGTTCGTCAGTCGGAATAGATTGAAGCAGAGACCCACGTTGAGGCAGGACCACGTGCCAGACTGTGCAACACCCTCTCATCGTATCAGTACCAGCACTGCGATGGCTCTGCAGCGACGGCGCTCTTCGCGGTTGCCCGGTTGGTAGCGGCTCTCGCTGAAGCGGGGCAGGTCACCCGCTTGAGGGCATGAGTCGCTGGCCCTAACGAGACTACTTGTCGCCACCACTCGCCGGGACAACCCACACCTTGAGGTCACCCTCCACTTCTGCGGCGAGACGGATCTTCACAGTGTAGAGGCCAACCTCTTTCAGCGGTCCTTGCAGGATGATCTGATCAGGGGCAATGACCAGATCCTGCTGCTTGAGGGACCGAGAGATCTCGTGGGCGCCGACGGAACCGTACAGATGCCCTTCGTCATTCGCATTAGCTTCGATGGTGACGCTGGTGCGAAGCAATTCTTCGAGCAGGCTGCGGAGGCCAGCAAGCCGCTCTCGAGCAATTGCCTCGAGTTTGGCCTTGTGCTTGTCAACCATGCGTTTGTGGTGATCAGTCGCGACAGTTGCCAGCCCCTGGGGCAGCAGGTAGTTGAACGCATAGCCAGGGCGGACCTCAACAACATCGCCTTGTTTGCCCAGGTGGTCGACGTTGTGAATCAACAGCAATTCAATGCCGCCTCGGTTGCCCTTGGGCAACCGCTTGGGGCGTTTCAGAGTGGAGCGGGTCAGAGTGCTTGTCGCCATGAGAGCAGTCCCTTGTGAAAAGTACAGGTGAGGTTGTGGTTAGTGAGTGGTGACGCCGTTGGGCGGCAGGAGGGGTCGGGCGCGTGCGCGCTGAACTAGAACGGAATATCATCTTCACCGCCGCCTGCTGGGCTGGCAGCATTGAACCCACCGCCCGCATCATACCCTGCCGACTGATCAAATTCGTCGGCACGACCTGGGGGCGAGGCACTCTGACTGCGGCCCCCACCTGAGGGGCCGTCCGAACGACCTCCCCCGCGCGGGCCAATGAGGTGCATGCGATCGCCGACAACTCGGAGTTTTGAGTTCTTTTTGCCGTCCTTTTCCCAGGTATCAAGTTTCAGCCGGCCCTCAACGAGGAGGGGGGCACCTTTGGTGACGTATTCACCAGCGATTTCGGCGGTCCGTCCCCAGAGGGTGATATCCACAAAAGTGGTCTCTTCGATCCACTCTCCCGAGGCCGATTTTCGCCGATCATTGATCGCCAACCCGATATCAGTGACCGCCGTTCCACTGGCGATGTACCGCAGTTCGGGATCTCTCGTGACATTGCCCATCAGAAATACCCGATTCATGCTGCTGGCCATGAGTCTGCTCTCTTTCGTCTTTTGAGTCACCTTTGGACGGGCGGCAGAATCTGCGAGTTTGCAGGATCGCCGGCCACCAGGGTTTGTGTACGCTCGTACACCATGGTACCCGCTCTGGTCTTGAGTGGCAACAGGTGCGGACGAGTCTACTTTTCGGCGGTGCTGGTGGCCGTGGCGGCTTCGCTGCCACCACCCTGAGCATGCTGAACAAGGGGCTCCGCCAGTCGCGGGTCAATCTTAAGAATGAGCCGCCGCAAGATGTTTTCGTTGAGGTCGCACTTTCGCTCAAAGGCGGCAAGTTGGGTGCCATCGAGCCGAAAGTAGATCAGCCAGTAGGCTCCCTTCCGCTGTCCTTTGATCGGATAAGCGAGTTTTCGCTCGTCCCACAGTTGGGAGACGAGTACGGTGCCACCAAACTCCCCAACCAGTTCATTAAGTTCGCCGGTGACGGCGTCTGGTTCACGAGAGTACTTGGTCGGGTCGAGAATGAACATGCCTTCGTAAACGGTCATTGGGATTTCTCCGTGCGTTGGTAGCGATTAGTCGTACGTGGGGGGAAGTGAGGGTGGAAAGGTTTGCAGATGTGGGAAGGGTTTAGTTGTAGCGGTTCATCGCTGCGTCAATGCCCAGACTGAGCCAAGCTTCCGCAGCGTCGGCTGCCCGTTGGAGAGCGATGTCGAGGTCGCCTCGTTCCGCCGCAGTGAACCGGCCCAGAACAAATGCTGCGGGGTCTTGGTGGCCGGGCACCGGGCCGATTCCGACCCGCAACCTGGGAACGTCCACTCCTCCAAGCCTGCCGATAATGTCTGCCAGCCCCTTCTGCCCGCCTGCAGAACCTCGCTGGCGAATCCTGTTGGTGTTGAGGGGAAGCTGAAAATCATCGCAAATAACAAGCAGGTCGGGTGAGTCGATTTTGTAGAAGTCACGGGCGGCAAGCACGCTGCTACCGCTGAGATTCATCCAGGTCAGCGGCCAGAGAAGCAGGGCGCTGACGCCACGAATCGTGGTCTGACAGACCTCTCCTTGAAACCGCTGGCGGCGGGCTGGTCCGCCCGCTCGCTCGGCCAGCAGGGTAAGCACATCGAAGCCGACGTTGTGGCGCGTTCCCTCGTACTTTTTGCCCGGATTGCCCAGGCCAACCAGGAGTTTCACGAGGGTTCACCATGGAAAGCGGTCTGCAACAGGAGTGAGACACATGCCATTGCCGCCGCCCGTCATGCATCAGAGGCCTCAGTCGCCGACGCATCTATGTCTGACGCTTCGTCCGTCTTCTGGCCGGGCAACAGGCAGGAGGCGATGACATCCTCGCCGGCCGTAGTGACCGATGTCCCACTCGGAATTTCGAGATCTTTCACCCGCAGGACGCTACCAGCTTGAAGGTAGGCAATATGGGCCACGGCGACCTCTGGGATATTCTGCGCTGTGCATTCGATCTGCACTTCACGGATAACCTGCTTGAAGGTGCCACCTGCCTTCGCGCCTGGGCATTCGCCACGGAGTTCCACAGGCACGGTCACTACGATTTTTTCCGACAGATCGATCCGCAGAAAGTCGACATGCAGCGGCTCGGTGCCGTAGGTGTTCCACTGGAGTTCCCGCACCAGAGCTGGTGTGCTCACAGCACCCCGCAATTCCACCGTCCGGCTGCCGTGACGCACCATCGCCTCGACGTCCTCCCGGCGGAGGGACAAATCGATGCAATCTTCGCCGTGACCGTACAAAATGGCTGGAACATGACCGTCTTGTCGCAACTTGCGACAGGCTCTGGTGCCGGAGGCGGAACGGGCAATAACTTCGAGGGAATCGCTCATCAGGGGCTCCTTGAATTCGGGCCCCGTATTTTGCCATTCCTTCACGAATCCGCAAGCCGGGGCCCAGAAACTCCGGCCATCCGGACAATTTACTGGAACATCATGCTGACCGACTCGTTCCGGTGAATCCGCTTGATCGCCTGCCCGAGCAGGCTGGCCACCGACAATACGGTGATATTTGCCGGGCTTCGCTCAGGTGGCAGCGGAATGGAGTCGGTGACGATGATGCCGGCAAACGGCGCGGCGGTAAGGCGTTCGACCGCCGGTCCGACCAGCAGCCCGTGGGTGGCCGCGGCAAAAATCTGCCGGGCACCATGGTTATGCAGCACCTCAGCTGCGGAGCAGATCGAGCCCGCGGTACTGATCATGTCGTCGAACATGAGGGCGATCTTGCCCTCGACGCTTGCTCCGATGATGTTCGCGCTCGTGGTTGTGTCGGCACTGAGGCGGCGTTTGTCGATGATTGCGAGAGGGGCATTGAGCCGTTCGCCGTGGCCCACAGCCCGCTTGATGCCACCGACATCGGCGCTGACGACCACCAGGTCCTCTTGGGGGAGGTCGATTGACTGGAGGTGATTGTTCAGCACCGGTGCGGCATAGAGGTGGTCGACAGGGACGTCGAAGAACCCCTGGATCTGAGCCGCGTGGAGATCCATCGTGAGGACCCGGTCAGCGCCGGCCCGGGCGATGAGATTCGCCACAAGTTTCGCGGTAATCGGCACCCGACCGGCGTCCTTGCGGTCTTGGCGGGCGTAGCCAAAGTACGGAATAACCGCGGTGATCCGGTAGGAACTGGCCCGTTTGAAACTGTCGATCATGACGAGCAGTTCCATCAGGTGCTCATCGACCGGTGGGC